>JBEIHO010000069.1:0-14490 GCA_040381215.1 Alphaproteobacteria bacterium
AGCAGAACCTCGCCGGAGTGCAGGTCGACACAGCCTTCCCAGGTGGGCAGCGCGCGGCCGCGGGCGTCGCGGGCGGCACGCTCAGCGACAGGCGCGCCGTTGCGGGTAATCGTGGACCCGGCTGCACACACGCGGTCGCCGGGCGCAGCGGCGACGCGTTTGAGGAAGCGGTCATCGGGATCGCTGAAGCCGCGCAGGGCGGCGTAGGCGGGCGTGCGCATGAAATCCGACATGCTGGCTTAGTTGGCCTGCTCGGACAGATCGACGCTGGCTATCGCGAGTGGGCCAAGCCATTTGCAGAAACGGTGACGTCAGCGTTGAACCCCATGCGCCACATCATGATCAAGCCGAGCCCGACGATGCCGAGCGACACCAATAGCCGGGGGTCGACTTTCTCCACAGCCTTGCCGACGAAGGCGCGGAAAACACCGCGAGGTCACGCGCATCTGGTAGCGTCCAGGACCGTGCAGATCGAGCACGGCCGCCAGATCCATAACACCCTCACTGCAATCCTTCGCCGGCGACTGGAAGCCGGTGGTTTCGGCGCCCTTGCAGTCAGCCACGAATTCGAACATAAAGGGAACGCCGCTCGAGCTGGAAGGGCGTATACCTCTGTGCCTGATGGGAAATCGACGCTCCGCCCCAGTTCTTCATTTTTATAGCTCTTGGAGGCGAGACGTAGTAGACTACGTAGTATGCGTAGTGTGGAATTGCCAAAGCAGGTCATCACCGCGATGGAGATGCAGCGGAAGCCCGCCGCTTTCCAGCGACGCGCCCTGCAGGAACCCGTGACGGTAACGTCCAACGGCGAGCCGACCCTCGTCGTGATGTCCGTCGCCGAGTACGAGCGCCTGCGCGATAGGGCTGGATCGGGCGCGATTGCCCCTGACCAAAATCCCGAAGCGGACTACCCGCGTGTCATGCACCGCGCCGAAGCCGTCTCCCGTCTCAAGGCTCATCGCAGTGAACTCGCGACGCTCGGCATCGCGCACGTCGCGTTGTTCGGGTCGGTTGCGCGCGATCAGGCGGATGAGATGAGCGACGTTGACGTCGTCGTGGATACGGCTGACGGTCGTGCGCCGGGGCTCTTCGCCTTGTCGCGCATCAACGGGCGACTGGAGCGAATTCTTGGCCGACCGGTCGATGTGATCTCGCGGCGCGGACTCGACCACACCAAGCATCTCAAGAAGCGCGTCGCAGTCGACATCATCGATGTTTTCTAAGCGCTCCAAAATCACACCGGCCGAAATGGCTCATCACGCCCGTCGCCGCATCGCGCTCATCGTCGAGTGGACCAGGGACGACACGGAGGGGAGCTATCTTGCGAACGAGGAGCGGCAGGCCGCGATCGAGCGCAATTTCATTGCGACCGGCGAAGAGATCAAGGAGCTGTCGCGCGCCGTCGACCTCGTCGGCCTTGATCCTGGCGGACCATGGCGTGAACCTGCGCAGTTCCGCGATTTTCTAGCGCACCAGTATGAGGAGGGCGTGTCGCATCCCGACGTCTGGCGCACAATCCACGACGACCTGCCGGTACTTGATGCGGCGCTTGCTCGTGTGGCGCCGCTCATCGGTGGGCCGTGGAGCGATGCCTCATGATGTATGCGTACGAAGACCTTGGCGACGATCAGTTCGAGGTTCTCATCGTGCTCGTGTGGTAAGCGTCACCCAGTCCACACATGGCGGGACTTTTTGATCTGAGCCTTACTGTCCTCTGGTTCGCGCAGGCGAGGCTGATGATGGATGGACAGTCATCTGAGGGGTCACATGAGCCTCGTATGAGCGCTCACACGAGCGATGTCGTGGTCGAGGTCCGGCCCATTTGCAAGCGGACCTGGACGGCTGCGGAGAAGCTGCAGATCATGCGCGACGCCTTGAAGCCGGACGCCTGTCCGGCGGAGATCATCCGTCGTTACGGGATTTCGAGCCAGGCGATGTCGATCGGTCTTGGGCTTCTGGCCGCCGCGTCGTTGGCCGGTTTGATCTCCGCCACGGCGGCGCCGCGCTCCGTGATGACGACGCCTTCGCCGCGACGCACGCGATCGATGAGTTCGGGGAGCTTGGCCTGGGCCTCGGCAAGAGAATAGCGGGTCTTATGGAAAGCTTACCGCAAACGTGTCTTGGCGGCAGCACAACGCGAACCTATGCGGCAGCCAGATCCACGCGGACGGCGGCTGGGCTGGCGGACATGCCGCCCTGCTTGCGGCAGTCAAGGCAAGCAAGCCGCGCTTCGCGCGGCCCTTGACCGCCGCTGCGCGGGGTGACGGCCCTGAAACTGGCGGGACAAAGGGTTCGTCCCGATTTCGCCCGCGCCTCCGGCGGGGCGAACAAAGGGTTAGGGAAGGCAATCCTGGAGTATCCCTGCGCGGCGTCTGATCGACGGCGTCGCAACGAGGGGACGTGAGATCGAGCGCCATTGACACCCGATTTCGGCTTGCGGTGATTAACGCCCCCAATCACCGCAAAATATGCGGAGATTTACCGGACCAGCTGCTCACCATGGGCTGGCTGAATCGGGTATAATTGGGTATAATCGGGTATGGAACCGGATATAGAGGCCCAAGCATGAGGGAGCCGAAACTCATATTAGGCCCCGACCTCGTCAAACTCATCGCTGAAATTGACGAGTTCAAGGGGAGGTGGGAGGCGCTCAAATCGTTCTCGCCAGACCGCCTGAATGCCCTGCGCAAGGTGGCGACCATCGAGAGCGTCGGATCAAGCACGCGCATCGAGGGGGCAAAGCTCACGGATGCCGAGGTCAAAGACCTGCTTTCACAGGCGCTGTCGATCAAGTCCTTCAAGACCCGCGACGAGCAGGAGGTGGCCGGGTACGCCGAGGCCATGGACCTCGTGTTCGGGGCGTATGAAGACTTGCGCATCACCGAAAACAACATCCGCCAACTTCACCAAACCGTTCTGCGCCACAGCAGCAAGGATGAGCGCCATCGCGGCTCCTACAAGACGCTGTCCAACAACGTCGTCGCCTTCAATGCCGACGGAGAGCAGATTGGCGTGGTGTTTGAGACAGCCACGCCTTTCGATACGCCGCGCGAAATGGAGGCGCTCATTGCCTGGACGCGCAAGGCCATCGAGGAGGAAACGCATCATCCCCTGCTGATCCTTGCTGTGTTCATCGTGACGTTCCTGGCCATCCATCCGTTCCAGGACGGCAATGGGCGGTTATCGCGTGTGCTGACGACGCTCATGCTGCTGCGCGCGGGATACGCCTATGTGCCCTACGCATCGCTAGAGCGCGTTATCGAGGAGAACAAAGACCTCTACTACAAGGCCCTGCGCCGGACACAAACCACGCTCAAGGGCGATGCGCCCGACTGGGAGCCGTGGATCGGTTTTTTCCTGCGAAGCCTGAAGAAGCAAAAAGACAGGCTGGCGGTTCGGCTCGATCATGAAAGGGCCTCGCAGTCATCGGATGATTCCCTGCCTGACCTCGCGCGTGAGGTGCTCAAGGCTCTGCGCGCAAAAGAGCGGCTGACCATTGCCGGGCTTGCGGAGATCACAGGGGCAAACCGCAACACGATTAAGGTGCGGCTGCGCGAACTCGTGGCAGCAGGCCGCGTGCGCCAGCACGGCAAGGCACGTGCGACTTGGTATTCGCTATGAGTCCCAAAGCCTCCCAAGACACGCTGCGCGACATCACTGATTTGGTAGAGCGGGGCATTGGTCGTTACCCCAACGCATCCCGTCACTCGAAATTCGCTTCTCGCCCGACGTGTATCCAACGGTTACACCCTGGCCATGAAAGATTCGGGTCTCCTCATTCGTACTGAACGCGAGCTTCGCGAGAAGATTTTCGCCGCCTGCTGTCAGCATGACCGCCCGATCACATGGCCAAAGCCGGAAGGGGGCGATGGGAAGGACAACCGATGGTGAGGGACCACCGGTGTTTGTCAACGAAGTTGTCCGGTGCAGTGATTTTCAAGCTGCGTGTTCAGCCAGCCCGGCCATGGGGCAGCCGCCGCCTGCTTCCCTGGGGAGCGCGTCGGCGGTCCCATGGCCTTTGCGATCCGTCTCGGGTCGCTCCGGGTTGAGCCAGACAGAGCCGACGGGGCTCCAATTGCGGGTTTTGCCTGACCATCTGTCTGGGCGCGCGGCGCGGGCAAGTTCATAGTTTCTGTGGCGGCGACCACTGTGACGCGGGGGGAAATCAAAAAACTCAAACGCTGTCTCCGATGACGATCGGACGACCCAAAACGTCGCCCTTAATATGCGCATACAGAGATGTCGTCGTTTTGCCAGCAGGCCGGGTCCGAGGTGGATCGCACAACGACACCACCGTCAAAAACGTCCTCATCATTTAACAGCTTTAGACTACCTCGTCCCTCGCCAACAACGGCGCATGCTCAGGGAGAGCTTGGCCGCCCACTGCCTGTAGATCTCGCAGAAGCGGCTGTATCGATAGCCATCTGGATAGTGCTCGATGTCCTCGTCCCAAAGGATCTGCAGTGTGACATGCTTGCGCTTGAGCTCCTTGTGGATCGCAGCCCAGTCCGGCTCGTGGCGTCGCCGCCCGCCAGCCTTGGCGCCCGCCTCCCGGACCATCAGGCCTTCCAGATCCGCTTCGCTGACATCCGGCGAGATCGGCCAGCCGAGCCCGCGGGCCGCGCAACGCTCCAAGAGCGCACGCACCGTGCGACGAGGCACGCCTGATCGGCGGGCGATCTCGCGCACCGCCAGGCCGGCCTCATGTTTCATCCTCAAAATCTCGCGCACCTGGCGCATCGGCGTCCTCGCAGCTGGCATGGCGTCACTCCCCAAAAATGAGGGGACGGTGCTTCGCCGCCGCGGCCGTCACGCCCGACCCCTTGGCCCCCAAAACCCGGAAATCGGGGCGGGCGCCAATTTATCGGAATGGGTGGGCGTCAATTCATCGGAATGCCCGGGCGCCTATTCCTCGGAATGGTGGGCGCCTTCACGTCGGAATCTGCACGTAATGCCGCGAGCGCATTGCCTTTGACCGCATGATTATGCCGATCCCCAGGGTAACAATTCTTCCTGAGGCGATACGGGGGGTCCCTTTTGCACGCCGATTGACAGCTCAGCCCCTTGCGCGATGTTCAGGCCGCCGCTGTGGCGCAATCAAACGCAAGGTTTGCCCGGTATGGGCGGGAACGGCAATGTCAGGAGATGAGATCAGCCGGAACGTTCCGACAGTGACGAAAATCGCCATGCCGCGTCTGAGGTTTGGCTGCTAGCCGTGTTCGTCGAGGACCTGTTTCAGCGCCTCGATGCCTGCGGCATGCTTCGCAGGATTAGCGTTCTTCAGCTTACGAATGTTCCGTAGCTTCAACTGAACGCCAGAGAGATGTTCCGCATCAGGAGCCGGAAACAGCGACCAGTCAGGATCGCCCTGCTCGAAGCTCATCAGGAACGCGCGGTCATCGTGCGATAGTGTCGAGCGAATGGCCCGATGAAGGCGGGTGAATGTCTCTCGGTGCGCCGAATAATCGAAGGCCTTTAAGGTCATGCCTGCGAACTCCGCGTTGAAGGCGGTCTCGCGATCCTGCATCTGCTCTGCCAGAAGCTCTGCGATTGGACGGTTGTGACCTAGCAGCCCCGCGATGAGACCGACCTTCACCTCATCGGTAAGCCCTTCAGCATCCAGCAGAGGCCGCACGTCAAACAGATCACGCGGGTGCTGGCGATCCAGCGCCGCGCAAATTTTTCCGCCGAACAGCTCGCCATAGGCAAGCACAGGGATGTCGACGAAGGCCTCGAATTCCGTCTGCACACGTTCTGAACAGGGTAAAGTGCGGACTGGCAGAAATGGCCGCACAGAGTTGGGTTCACTTCGATCTTGATCTGTGTCCGCGCCCGTTGCACTTGGAGCTTCACCTCCATACCACCGCCTTGATCGACCAGTGATGCACGGGTTCTGGGCATTACAGCTTCGATCCGAGATTTCACCCGGCGCAGAGCCTTGCCGATCTTCTTGAAGGCCGTGTCGCGGTCATCGCTGGGCAGGTATGTGAGGTCGATGTCAACTGAGAGTCTTGGCAAATCACGAACGAATAGATTGATGGCGGTGCCGCCCTTCAGCGCGAAATCCCTCTCTTCCGCCACAAAGGGCAGAACATCAAGCAACAGCCGAACTTGCGCGCGATAAGCCTCGTTCATCAGGACGCCAGCTCCCTTGGCACAATTAACCCGAATTCCGAGATGTAAGTCCCACCCGGTGTGATAGTGCGATCGCCGCTGCCCAGCGGGATCGCCTCGCGGTTGAGGCGCGACATGACCGGCAATCCCGCGCGCGTTCCAAGGAACAGGAACAGCCGCTTAACCTTGAACGACGTGCAGGCCTCCAGAAGCGTCTGCATCACTGCCGGGCGCAGGGTCCGTAGGCCTTCGATCACCTGCGATATCTCGACAAGGTCAATAGTGTTGGGGGCAAGATGCAGAGCTTCGAGGATCGCGCGCTCAGGGGCTGAGGCTTGAAGGTCGAAGCCGCCGAGTTCAGCTGGGCGCACGCAAAGGTCAGAGGGCAGAACGCGCGTCTGCGTGAGGCTGATCTGCACTGGCCAAGGATACTCCCGAAACCACTTGGGCAAGGTGACGCCGGTCTCGGCGAATAGGAAAACTGTCTCCTTCCCAGGTCGCGCATAGTGTGACGCTCCGTCTGCCATCAGTGCCGTCAGAGCACCGACGTGAACGCGCAGCGCGATCTGGCTTTGCAGGCTATGGAGCGCGCCCTGCCAAGTGACGGTGTCTTTAGAGCGTCGCAGTACCCCAGGGCTGACCACTTCGACCCATTTGCTGGCGACGTATTTTTGGACGTGCTGTGGCGTTATGCCCAACAGCTTGAGTTGCTTGCTGGTCATTATCGTTTCAGGCTGCCAAAGCTCTAGCAGCGTCTTCAGTTTATCTGCTCGTCCTATACTCATGGTGTACATGTATCATAATTTTCGAAGTTCAGGAAGGCGTCAGTTAGCGATTTCATTGAAAAATGCTCCGCATCTATACCTGTGGTGTATTCCTGGCGCAAAAAGTAAGGTCAGCCGCGCCCGGCATCCGGCTTCGGAGCGGCATCACGGGTTGGCGTCGATCTTTCGGATCGCCGCCCGGCGTCCGTGTCTCGTCCACGGCTTGAGCGCGACTCGCCGCGTGCAGGTTGGCTGAACGCACCCCGCAAACCTTCCTGCTGCTGCTCAGCCATCTGCCGGAATTGCGCCGCCTGCCGATGCAGGCTGAGGACGCGCGCAGCGTTCTCACGGCGCACCTCCTTTATCTGCTGCTGGAGCGAGTGGCGTTCCTTCAGCTGAGAGATCAGCAGTGCGTCGCGCTGGCTTCGATCGCGCTCCAGGCTGAAGAGCGCTTCCAGCTCATTCCGTTTGACGGTTCGGGCGTGCTCACCCGTTAGCCGATCCCAAAGACCAGCAAACCCCTTCCGCAACCGCTCAGACCGTTGGCGTTGCTCCGCCGCCTGCCGTTCTTTCTGTCCGGCATCGAGCCTTTCGCGTTCCAGCCGGTGCTTCTCGCTCATGATCTGACGCTGCTTCTCCAGTGGCTCAAGACGCTTGGCGGCAATCTGCTTGGCCTCAAGAATGAACTGCGAGAGCTTCGGCCCGATTTCTCGGCTTATGGCTGCCTTGGTCTGTGCAACAGTTGGCAGATTATCAGCCACGCCCAGTTTGGCCGTGACCTCACGCGACCTTTTGTCGATCAGCCGCGCCAGCGCAAAGACTTCGCCATCATAGCTGACCACCACATGCGCCCGTCGATCGCCCTTGGCGAGGTAAAGGCCACGTTCGCTGAGCGCCTGAGAGAATGCGGCAAGGCCGTCAGACGCTGCCCAGCATTCCTGCGTCGTCCCCTTCAAAGCGCCAGCGTCCAGTCCGATTCGTCTCGCCTGTTGCCACTCCTCCAAGCTGAAATTGCGTGGATCGCGTGCCTGCGAGTCGATCAGGCCTTTCGGCATCGTCCAGCCGTTTTCGAGATAGAGCTGCTTCGACACATCGCGCAGCTTGCTCTTAAAGAAGGACAGCTGCTTGGCTGTCATTGTGTCGGCGTCGATCCGAGACCAGACGGAATGGCAGTGCCGCCGTCCTTCCTTTTCGTGAGAGACAACGACCCTTGGCTGGCCAGTCAGGCCCAGCCGCTCTTCGATTTTATCCAGTGCTGTCTCGAATGTGCCGACACGCGTATCGGCAGTTTCTGGAGGGCTCAGAGAGACAACTGTCAAGTGACACCCAGATTTACGAGATATGGCGACACCCAGTCTGACGAAGTGCTGTCGCCGCCGCGGGTCGTCTCTGGCGCCCGGACCGCACGAGTTTGCGCGCGCCAGGGACGACCTCGGGCAGGCCGGTGGTGTCGCCCGGGGCGGGGTCTGGGGAGGGGTTCAGTTCCGCGGGTTGAGCGTTTCTTCGAGGTCGCGGAGACGATAGCTGCGGCCACGGATGTTGAGGACATGAGAATGGTGCAGGAGCCTGTCGAGGATGGCGGTGGCGAGCACCTCATCGCCGGCCAGGAGTTCAGTCCACTCACGCACGCTCTTGTTGGTGGTGATCAGCATTGCGCCGCGATTGTAGCGATAGCTGACCAGACGAAAGAACAGGCTCGCTTCCTGACGCGTCATCGGCTCGAAGCCGAGTTCGTCGATCACGATCAGCGCGGTTGACATGTATTTGCGCCGTTTCAGGCGCGTAGGCGGCATGCCGGCGTCGCTCTTCAGCGCGGTCATGAGCTCATCGAACCGAAAATACTGGACCGAAAAGCCTTGCTCAACGGCGCGGATCCCGAGACCGACACACAGATGCGTTTTGCCGACCCCGGGCGGGCCCTGGATCAGGACCGTTTCAGCGTTGCGCACCCAGGCGCAGGTGGCCAGCGTGTCGATCCGGGATCTCTCGATTGCCGGCTGGAAGGCAAAGTCGAAGTTTTCCAATGTCTGGCCGAGCGGCAAGCTGGAGAGCCGCAGCGAGGTCTTCACCCGGCGCGCTTCGCGCCCCTGCAATTCCGCCTCGAGAAGATGATCGAGAAAGGCGTGCGCAGCGATCTCCTTCTTCACCGCTTCGCCAAGCACGTGATCCAGGCCTTCGGCGGCGTGGGACAGCCCAAGCGCGGCCAGCCGCTCCCTCGTCACATCGATATCGAGCTTGGGCTTGGACACAGTCATCGAGCGACCTCCGCCAGGGCGGCGTAACAGTCGATCGACCGTCGCGCCACCGGCGCATTGGCGATCTCCAGCATACGGGCGCCCATGCGCCCAAGCGGCGGCGGTGCTGCGACCCGTGACGTGCCCTGTCCATCGTAGTGGCGCTGATCGATTATCAGACGGGCCGGCGTGCCGCGCGGATGCGACGCGATCAGGCCACAGTCCTTGTAGATCTGGACGCTGCGTGCGCAGCCACGCACTTCAACCCTGGAGCCGATATGCGCGAACGGCACGCTGTAATGGCGCGCCTCGAATGCGACCAGGGCATCGACGCCAACCTGGCGCATGACGGCGATGTCGAAGGGCTCGGGCAGCGTTTCGGGCAAGGCGGTCAACAGGATGCGCTCCTTCTCCCAAGCGTCAGCGACGCTCTCTCCGGTCGCGGGGCAAATCAGTTTCGCAGCGAAATCCGCCAACTTTGCAACGGTCCAGGCCTGCAGTTCGCCAAGATTGCTCCAAGTGCGGTCGCTGGGGTCGATCGCTGCGCGCTGGTCACGCACCCGGCGCTCGATCTTGCCCTTTTGCCGGGGTTGGCGCGGCGCACAGGCATCGACGTGGAACTGGAGCACGCGCGCATATCGCCGGTAGGTCGGGTTGATCGCACCCCAGGCGCCGGCGCCCGCTGCGATCGCTGTCTTTTCATTGTCGACGCGCACTGTTGCGGGAACCCCGCCCAGCCGAATGCAGCACGCCGTATGACAGCTGAGCTACGACAGCATGTCCTTGCCACGCGACCAGACGATCGCGTCCTTGCGGCTGTGCGACAGCGCCATTTTGAACGCCAGGAGATCCACTGCTTCCCCGCCGACGACCACGCGCGGGACGGCGAGGGGCGAGCCTCCAAGCTCCCCCTCGACCCCCATGGTGATCGTTTCGACGCTCAAACCCGACCAGGGACTTGTGCCGCCCATGGACCCCGCATCAGGGGCTTTCGCGCCCCTGAACCCACGACCGGGCTGTTTCGGCAGCGGCCTCGATCAAAGGGCGGTCCGCCCTCTGGACGTCCGGCCAGCGCCCCGTGCGGTGAATAGAAGACATAATCACCGCATTTTATGCGGAGATTAATCTTGCGGGATGCGGCGAATCTGGCGCATAATCACCGCATGAGGTGCGGAGATTGACCCGGTACATTCACCAGCAAGCGGGCTGGCCAAAGTTCCGTCGGGACGAAGCCGCGCTCGCTCCCAAGCTCGCCGACGTGCGCCACCGACAGGGTCGCCTGATCGGGCGCATGGAAGCCCTTGGCTTCAATCTGCGCGCCGAAGCGGTGCTCACCACTTTGACCGAAGACGTGCTGAAGTCGAGCGAGATCGAAGGCGAGCACCTCGACCGCGAGCAGGTGCGTTCGTCGATTGCGCGTCGCCTTGGCATGGACATCGGCGCGCTGACGCCTGCTGACCGCAGCGTCGAAGGCGTCGTCGAAATGATGCTCGACGCCACCCAGAAATTCGCTGAACCGCTCACCGACGAACGTCTCTTTGCCTGGCACGCCGCGCTCTTCCCCACCGGGCGCAGCGGCATGAGCAGGATTGTCGTCGGCGCATGGCGCGACGATTCCAGCGGCCCCATGCAGGTTGTTTCCGGCCCCGTAGGCAAGGAGCGCGTCCACTACGAAGCACCAGAAGCCAAGCGCCTGTCGTCGGAAATGACAGACTTCCTGGCTTGGTTTGAAGGTGGGCCAGTGCTGGACCCGGTATTGAAGGCAGCCCTTGCGCACCTTTGGTTCGTGACCATCCACCCGTTTAAGGACGGCAACGGGCGGATCGCGCGAGCCATCGCAGATATGGCGCTGGCGCGTTCGGAGGGAAGCCCGCAACGGTTCTACAGCATGTCGGCGCAAATCCGCGCCGAGCGCAAAGCCTACTACGACATTCTCGAAGCCACGCAGAAAGCCGATCTCGACATCACGCAATGGCTTTCGTGGTTTCTGGCGTGTCTTGAGCGCGCCATCGAAGGAGCAGAGGCAACGCTTGCCAGCGTTATGGCCAAGGCGCACTTCTGGGAGGCGATCAAGGATCAGCCGCTCAACGAGCGCCAGCACGCCATGATCAACCGTCTGCTCAATGGCTTCGAAGGCAAGCTCACGACATCCAAGTGGGCCACGCTCACCAAAGCCTCCCAGGACACGGCGCTACGCGACATCACGGATTTGGTGGAGCGGGGCACTCTCGTCCGCGACCCCGGCGGCGGGCGCAGCACGAGCTATTCATTGAAAGTCCTCGGTTAGGTCCCAGGACACGCGTCACTTCAGGGCGCAGCATTCTGGATGTGGAACTGCAAGCCGCGTCTCCGACGCTTCTTACTACCAGGAATTCGGGTCTCGCCCGACGTGTATCCATCGGCTACACTCTCACCGCGAAAGACTCTGGCCTCCGCATTCGCATCGAGCGCGAGCTTCGCGAGAAGTTCCTCGCCACTTGCCGCGAGCGACAGAAGATCGCGATCAGATTGAAGATTCCGACGTGAAGGCGCCCACCATTCCGAGGAATAGGCCACAGGCGGAGCCGCCTTTATACCTGCCGTCCAGCCCCTTGCCGTATACGGTCGGTCCTTGCCGACATCAGACATCTAAGACGCGCACAACGCAGCCGCTTCGTCGCGTCTCCATCAAGCCCATCCACGCTCAAATGTATTCGCTTCAATGTTGCCATTGGGCCAGCGCGGCTCTTGGCGCCACATCGTTACGATCAGCGTGGTCACGGATTGTAGCGCGCGGCCGTATGCACAAAGCGTGGGCGTGCTTCGCGCGAATGTCGGGCGCCTTTTTGACGCCGATGATGCCGGTGAAAATTCGCCATGCTCATGATGTGTCGCACCACAGAGGTGAAGCTGCGCGGCGTAGCGACGTAGAAACCTGAACATCGTAAGCCCCAGAGCAATTTTCTGCGTCTGTCTGCGCCGCTCGATAGCGGACGCTCGGACTGAGGCGTAGCCGCCCCTCCCCGCCCCGCATGGTGCGGGCGGGTGAGCAGAAGGCTCGCGCCATGACCATGGAGATCATCACAGAAACACCGTTGCGCTCAGCCAAGCGCCAACGTCGCATTACGGGCGGAAAGCTGACAGGCCAGAAACCTGCACTCAAGATGAAGGAGGTCCGGTCAATCCGCGCGCGATTGGAGCATGAGAAGCGAGTGCCTGATCTCGCCCTCTTCAACCTGGCCATCGACAGTAAGTTACGCGCTTGCGATCTGACCGCGCTCAGGGTCGAAGATGTCGCCGTAGGCGGCGAAGTGAAGACCCGCGGCATCATCGTGCAAAAGAGAACCGGGCGGCCGGTGCAATTCGAAATCACTGAGCAAACCCGGGTCGCGATCCGAAATCTGGTGAGCCGTCATAATCTCAGATCCAGCGACTTTCTGTTCCAGAGCCGCCTCGTCTCGTCGCCTCACCTCTCGACCAGACAGTATGCACGTATCGTTCAGGGCTGGGTTCGCTCCATCGGCTTCAACCCCGCCACCTACGGCACGCATTCGCGACGGCGGACGAAAGCGGCGCTGATCTGTCGCAAGACCGGCAACCTGCGGGCCGTGCAATTGCTGCTGGGCCACTCGAAGCAAGAGAGCACCGTGCGCGATTTTGGGCGCGGACGTGGATGACGCCATCGCCATCTCCGAGAGTGTCGATCTGTAAGTCCCCCGATTGTCGCTCCCGACCTACCATAGCGCTTCCTTGACAATTGTAGCCAATACGCTACATTGCTGCATGCCGACGATTACCAAGTCCGACGCGTTCGCGGAGTGGATCGATAACCTTCGCGATCGCGCCGGCGCCGCCCAGGTGTTGCGTCGCCTTGCTCGCTTGGAGCGCGGCAATCCTGGCAATGTTGCACCCGTTGGCGAGGGCGTGAGCGAGCTGAAGATCGACACGGGCCCTGGTTATCGCGTCTATTTTGGGCAACGTGGCCAAGAATTGGTGATCATTCTCGCTGGCGGCGACAAGTCAAGCCAAGAGCGGGACATCAAAGCGGCCAAGAGACTATGGGACGAATGGAAGGAGCAAAACCGATGACGAAAGCCAGGTTCTCGGCCTTCGACGTGGCCGACCATATCAAGACCCCGGATGATGCGGCGCACTATCTCGACGCCGTACTGGCGGATGGCGATGCAAACGAGATCGCCGAAGCGCTTGGCGTTGTCGCACGCTCCCAAGGCATGGCGACGATCGCCGAGGAAAGCGGGCTGTCACGCGAGACGCTCTATCGAACGCTCAGCGATGCCGGAAATCCGAGACTGTCGACCCTGCTCGGCGTCCTGCGCGCCATGGGCCTTCGTCTTTCGGTCGCAGCAGCTTAGTCAGGTTTCGGCGTTCTGCGGCGAACGCGATTCAATCCAGCCGCTCGCGCTCTTACCTTCAATTCGGCGCGGTCTCGCCGAACCACGACTGTTGATAAGAGCAGGGCCCTTTGGGGGCCTGAGGAAGAGGGGCCTGAAGAAGGGGCGCCTGCCCGAAGGAAGGCCTCCCGGTAAAACGCCCAGCGCCGGTCTCCCAACGCGGTCAACACCCTCATGGGATCATGGCCCACGTCCGGCGACACGATCCAGTCATGTTGGATTCCCAAGGGAACATCTGAACAGGTCTGAGGATTCCCGAGCCGCGCAAAGCAGTCCATGGTTGAGCCGTTTTGCACGGGATTGGACCCATGCGGCAAACGACTCTCGCGATGGCTGGTTTTGGTCGCCAACAACGGCACAAGGAGGCTTGCATCCAACAGGACCGTCAAAACCGGGCCGTCTCGTTATAAGGCATCCGCGAAAGCAGGGCGCCGGCGTCCTCGTTGGGGTCCGCATGCCCAACAAGGCGCTGTTCGAGCCAGGCGATGTCGATCAGTCTTGGGCTTCTGGCCGCCGCGTCGTTGGCCGGTTTGATCTCCGCCACGGCGGCGCCGCCCTCCGTGATGACGACGCCTTCGCCGCGACGCACGCGATCGATGAGTTCGGGGAGCTTGGCCTGGGCCTCGGCAAGAGAATAGCGGGTCATACGGAAAGCCGACCGCAAACGTATTTTGACGGCCCGCAAAACGCGAACCTATACGGCAGCCAGATCCACGCGGACGGCGGCTGGGCTGGCGGACATGTCGCCCTGCTTGCGGCAGTCAAGGGCAAGCAAGCCGCGCTTCGCGCGGCCCTTGACCGCCGCTGCGCGGGGTGACTTCAGCGACGGGCGCGCCGTTGCGGGTGATCGTGGACCCGGCTGCACACACGCGGTCGCCGGGCGCAGCTGCGACGCGTTTGAGGAAGCGGTCATCGGGATCGCTGAAGCCGCGCAGGGCGGCGTAGGCGGGCGCGACATCGCGGGCGCGCACGGTCACGACGGCGCCC
>JBEIHO010000070.1:0-14420 GCA_040381215.1 Alphaproteobacteria bacterium
AACCATCAACTGGAACATCACACCATGACCACGAAATACACCAAAGACCATGAATGGGTTCGCATCGACGGCAACACGGCCACCGTCGGCATCACACCCTATGCCGCCGAACAGCTGGGCGATGTCGTTTTCGTCGAGCTTCCCTCGGTCGGCAAGAAAGTGACCAAGGGCGGCGAGGCCGCCGTCGTTGAAAGCGTCAAGGCCGCCTCCGAGGTCTACGCGCCCCTGTCCGGCGAAGTCGTCGAGGTCAACAACGCACTCGAGGGCGAGCCCGCCAAGGTCAACGCTGATCCCGCCGGCAATGGCTGGTTCCTCAAGCTGAAGGTCAGCAACGAGGCCGAGCTCGGCGAGCTGATGTCCGAAACCCAGTACAACGAATACCTCAAGGGGCTCTGATGCGTTATCTTCCACTGACCGAAGCCGACCGCCGGCAGATGCTGGGCGTCATCGGTGAGAAATCCGTCGACGACCTGTTCCGCGACGTGCCCGCCGCCGCCCGCCTGACGACCCTCGTCGACCTGCCCATGCACGCGGGCGAACTCGAAGTCGAGCGTCACATGGGCCGCCTGGCCGCCCGCAATGTGAGCGCCGGCTCTGTACCCTTCTTTTGCGGTGCAGGCGCCTATCGCCACCATGTCCCCGCGTCGGTCGATCACCTGATCCAGCGCTCGGAGTACCTGACCAGCTACACGCCCTATCAGCCGGAAATCGCGCAGGGCACGCTTCAGTACCTGTTCGAGTTCCAGACCCAGATCTGCATGCTGACCGGCATGGAGGTCGCCAATGCCTCGATGTATGACGGCTCCACCGGCACTGCCGAGGCCGTGCTGATGGCCGCCCGCGTGACCGGTCGCAAGCGGGTCGTGCTGTCCCGCCAGCTGCACCCGCAATATGCCGAGACCGTCCGCACCACCTGCGAGATGGCCGACATCGAAGTCGTGGACGGCGACGCCACCGCGCTCGACGATCACACCGCCTGTTTCGTGGTCCAGAACCCGGATTTCTACGGCAGCATCGCCGACATCACGCCGCTCTCCGACGCCGCCCATGCCAAGGGCGCGCTCCTGATTGCCGTCGTGACCGAGATCGTTTCGCTGGGTGCCATCACCCCGCCGGGCGAGATGGGCGCCGACATCGTCGTCGGCGAGGGCCAGTCCATCGGCAACGCGCTGAATTTCGGCGGCCCCTATCTCGGCATTTTCGCGACGCGCCAGAAATTCCTGCGCCAGATGCCGGGCCGCCTGGCCGGCGAGACAGTCGACGCCGAAGGCCGGCGCGGCTTCGTGCTGACGCTGTCCACGCGCGAGCAGCACATACGCCGCGAGAAGGCGACGTCGAACATCTGCACGAACTCGGGGCTCTGCGTTCTGGCCTTCACGATCCATCTCTCGCTTCTCGGCGAGGATGGCTTCCGCAGGTTGGCCGCGCTGAACCATGACCGCGCAGTCCTTGCCGCCGACCGCCTCTCGAAGGTCAAGGGCGTTGAACTGGTCACCCCGACCTTCTTCAACGAGTTCACGCTGAAGCTGTCGAAGCCTGCCGCCGCCGTCGTCGATACGCTGGCAGGGCAGGGCATCATCGCGGGCGTTCCCGTCTCGCGCCTGAAGCCGAACGACCCGGCTGCAGCCAATCTCCTCCTCGTCGCCGTGACGGAAACGGTGACGCCCTCCGACATCGACGCGCTCGCGGGCGCGCTCGCAAAGGTGCTGTGATGATGAACAAGCAAGGACGCCCCACGGCCGCCACGGGCGGCGATACCGCGGGCTTCACGACGATCTCGGGCCACAGCGGCCTCGACCACGAGGAAAAGCTGATCTTCGAACTCGGTCGCAACGGCAAGTGCGGCGTCGACCTGCCCGAACCCGAGTTGAAGCACGATCGTCTGGGTGGCCTGCGCCGCCGTGGCACGATCGGCCTGCCGGGTCTGTCGGAACCCGAGGTCGTACGCCATTTCGTGCGCCTCAGCCGCAAGAACTACGCGATCGACAGCGGCTTCTATCCGCTGGGCTCGTGCACGATGAAGCACAACCCGCGCCTCAACGAGAAGATGGCGCGGCTGGCGGGCTTTGCCGACATCCATCCGCTGCAGCCCGTCTCGACGGTCCAGGGTGCGCTTGCCCTCATCGACCAGCTCGCGCACTGGCTGAAGCTGCTCACCAACATGCCGGCCGTGGCGATGAGCCCCAAGGCCGGCGCGCATGGCGAGCTGTGCGGTCTCATGGCGATCAAGGCCGCTCACGAGGCGCGCGGTGACAAGCGTTCCGTAGTGCTTGTCCCTGAATCGGCGCACGGCACCAACCCGGCGACCGCAGCCCTCGTCGGCTACACGGTCGAGGAAGTCCCGGCAAACGAACGCGGTCGCGTCGACCTCGAGGCCCTCAAGGCCAAGCTCGGGCCCCACGTCGCGGCGATCATGCTGACGAACCCGAACACCTGCGGCCTCTTCGAGAACGACATGATCGAGATCTCGAAGGCCGTTCACGCGGCGGGCGCCTATTTTTATTGCGATGGCGCCAATTTCAACGCCATCGTCGGCCGCGTGCGTCCGGGCGATCTCGGCATCGACGCCATGCACATCAACCTGCACAAGACCTTCTCGACGCCCCATGGCGGCGGCGGCCCGGGTTCCGGCCCGGTCGTCCTGTCGGCGGCCCTCGCGCCCTTCGCGCCGCTGCCGCTGGTGGTGCACGGCAAGGACGGGTTTCAGCTGGTCGAGGATCCCGCCACGGCAAAGGTCCATGACGCCCAGCCCTATGGTCGCATGAGCGCCTTCCACGGACAGATGGGCATGTTCACGCGCGCCATGGCCTACATGCTGAGCCACGGTGCCGACGGCCTGCACACGGCAGCCGGCGACGCGGTGCTGAACGCGAACTATGTCCTCGCCTCGCTCAAGGACGTGATGACAGCGCCCTTCGGCGCAACGGGCCCCTGCATGCACGAGGCCCTGTTCGACGACAGCTTCCTCAAGGACACGGGCGTGACCACGCTCGACATCGCCAAGGCGATGATCGACGAGGGCTATCATCCGATGACCATGTACTTCCCGCTCGTCGTCCACGGCGCCATGCTGATCGAACCCACCGAGACGGAGTCCAAATTCGCGCTCGACGAGTTCATCCGCGTGATGAAGGGGCTCGCGACAGCGGCAAAGTCCGGCGACAAGGCGCGTTTCGAAGGTGCGCCGCACCTTGCCCCGCGCCGCCGCCTCGACGAAACCGCCGCCGCCCGCAAGCCTGTCCTCCGCTGGGTCCCGCCGGCGCCGCAGGCTCAGGCAGCAGAGTAGGCCGCGCCCCTAAGGGATTTGCCTGGCTCTTCCCTCGCGACAGCGGGGGAAGGTGCCCCGCCGCGAAAGCGGCGGGGTGGATGGGGGCATGATACGCTACACCCCCTGCGTCAATTTGTTCTATTTTTGTTTTCGGCGATTTCGGCGATGGTCGGCGCCGTTGATCGATAGCGTCGGACTCCGCGCAACGATCTGCCCCCTCAAAAACACCCGGCAAATTCAACAGGTCGCTGCCCAAGCTGGCACGCCGCCCGCATTGCATCCCTGACCGCCGATGCAATAGCCTGCCGGGACCAGACAAACCGGAACGCAAACACATGACAGCCATCAACGAAGTCACCGACCTGACGCTCGAGGGCGACATCGCCGTCCTCACCCTGAATTCCCCGCCCGTGAACGCCCTCTCGGCGCCCGTGCGCGACGGCATCTTCAAGGGGGTAGGCGAGGCGGTGGCCAACCCTGCGACGCGGGCCATCGTGCTGATCTGCCAGGGCCAGACCTTCATCGCCGGCGCCGATATCAGCGAATTCGGCAAGCCCCCCAAGGGCGCCAGCCTCTTCGACGCGCAGGCCGCCATCGAGAACGCCCGCGTACCCGTCATCGCCGCGATCCACGGCACCGCGCTGGGCGGCGGGCTCGAGGTCGCGCTGACCTGCCACTACCGCGTGGCGGTCCCCTCGGCCAAATGCGGCCTGCCAGAGGTCAAGCTGGGCCTTCTCCCCGGCGCCGGGGGCACCCAGCGCCTGCCGCGCATCGTGGGCGCCGAACGCGCGCTCGAGATGGTCACCTCCGGCGAGCATGTCGGCGCCAAGGCCTCCGCAGCCATGGGCCTCGTCGACGAGCTGGTGGAAGAGGGCAAGCTGCGCGAGGGCGCGCTCGCCTTCGCCCGCAAGGTCATCGACGAGAAGCGCCCCCTGAAGCGCGTGCGCGACCTCAACGACAAGATGGACGCCGCCCGCGGCAAGCCCGAGATCTTCGCCGCCTTCCGCAAGGCCAACGCCCGCAAGTTCCGTGGCTTCGAGGCCCCCGAGGCCAACATCAAGTGCATCGAGGCCGCCGTGAACCTTCCCTTCGAGGACGGTCTCAAGGAAGAACGCCACCTGTTCA
Source organism: Alphaproteobacteria bacterium (assembly GCA_040381215.1). Taxonomy (GTDB): domain Bacteria; phylum Pseudomonadota; class Alphaproteobacteria; order Micropepsales; family Micropepsaceae; genus SZUA-430. The sequence continues at coordinate 4,394 of JBEIHO010000070.1, forward strand.
TGGGCCTGATGACCGGCAACCAGTCCGCCGCGCAGCGCTATGTGTTCTTCGCCGAGCGTGCGACCTGGAAAGTGCCGGACGTGCCCGCCGACACCAGGACGATCCCGGTCCAGAAGGTCGGCGTCATCGGCGCCGGCACCATGGGCGGCGGCATCGCCATGAACTTCCTCAACGCCGGCATCCAGGTCACCATCGTCGAGCAGAAGCAGGATGCGCTCGACCGCGGCCTCGCCGTGATCCGCAAGAACTACGAGACCACCGCCAAGCGCGGCCGCCTGACCATGGAAGACGTGGAAAAGCGCATGGCCATGCTGACGGGCTCGCTGACGCTCGATGACCTCGCCGACCGCGACCTCGTGGTCGAGGCCGTATTCGAGGACATGGGCATCAAGAAGGACGTGTTCGGCAAGCTCGACCGCATCGTCAAGCAGGGCGCGATCCTCGCCACCAACACCTCCTACCTGAACGTGGACGAGATCGCCTCGGCCACGAAGCGGCCCGAGAGCGTCATTGGCTGGCACTTCTTCTCGCCCGCCAACGTCATGCGCCTGCTGGAACTGGTGCGCGGCGACAAGACCTCGAAGGAAGTCATCGCCACCTCGCTGCAGATGGCCAAGAAGATCGGCAAGATCGCAGCCCTCGTGGGCGTCTGCCCCGGCTTTGTCGGCAACCGCATGCTGGCCCAGCGCCAGCGCGAGGCCCAGAAACTGATCCTCGAGGGCGCCATGCCTTGGGATATCGACCGCGTCCTCTATGACTTTGGCTTCCCGATGGGTCCCTTCGCCATGTCGGACCTCGCCGGCCTCGACATTGGCTGGTTCAAGGAAAAGTCGACGAGCTCGACCATCCGCGAGATCCTCTGCGAGATGGACCGTCGCGGTCAGAAGACCAGCGCGGGCTTCTACGACTACGACGCCGAGCGCAACGCCAAGCCATCGCCCGTGGTCGAGAAGATCATCCGCGACTTTGCCGCCAGGCAGGGCGTCAACCAGCGCACCATCTCCGACCAGGAGATCATCGAGCGCTGCATCTACCCCATGATCAACGAGGGTGCGAAGATCCTCGAGGAGGGAAAGGCCATCCGCGCCTCCGACATCGATATCGTCTGGATCAACGGCTACGGCTGGCCGATCTATCGCGGTGGCCCGATGTTCTACGGAGACACGATCGGCCTCGACAAGGTGCTGGCGAAGATGAAGGAGTTCGAGGGCCAGATGGGCGCCGACTTCACGCCATCAAAGCTGCTCGAGAAAATGGTCGCCGAGGGCAAGCGCTTTCAGGATCTGAAGTAACGCCGATATAAGTTCGTCATGGCCGGGGCAAGCCCGGTCATGACGGAAATTGATTTTGGAATTTACACGAACACAAACCGGAGTTTGAGCATGCGCCAGGCCGTCATCGTCTCCTACGCCCGCACCGGGCTCGCCAAGGCTGCCCGCGGGGGCTTCAACAACACCTCCAACATGGCCATGCTGGGCCACGCGATCGAGCACGCGGTCAACCGCGCCAAGCTTGCCCCGGCCGATGTCGAGGACGTCGTCGCCGGCTGCGTTGCGGCCTCGGGCAACGTCGCGCGCGGCGCGGCTCTGCTGGCGGGTCTGCCGGTGACGACCTCGGGCGTTACCATCAACCGCGCCTGCTCGTCGGGGCTGAACGCCATCGCCCATGCCGCGCACTACGTCACTAACGAAGGCGCCAACGTCGTGGTGGGCTCCGGCGTCGACTCGATCTCGTTCCAGGGAGGCGGCGGTGGCGGCAAGGACGAGCGCATCACCCAGATGTACCCCGCCTACTGGATGCCGATGATCGACACGGCCGACGTCGTGGCCGCCCGCTACAATGTCAGCCGCGAATACCAGGACCAGTACTCCCTTGAATCGCAGCGCCGCATGGCCGCCGCGCAGCAGGCCGGCAAGTTCAAGGACGAGATCGTGCCCATGAAGACGAAGATGAAGGTCGTCGACAAGGTCACGAAGGCCGAGAGCTTCGTCGACTATGTGGTCGATCGGGACGAATGCAACCGCCCCGACACGACGCTCGAGGGTCTCGCCAAGCTCGAACCCGTCAAGGGTCCCGGCAAGTTCATCACGGCCGGTAACGCAAGCCAGCTCTCCGACGGCGCCGCCGCCGTCGTGGTGATGGAGGCGAAGGAAGCCGAACGTCGCGGCCTTCAACCCCTCGGCGCCTTCAAGGGCTGGGCCGTTGCCGGCTGCGAGCCCGACGAGATGGGCATCGGTCCCGTCTTCGCGATCCCGCGCCTGCTCGAACGCCATGGCTTGAAGGTCAGCGACATCGATCTCTGGGAACTGAACGAGGCTTTCGCCAGCCAGTGTCTCTACAGCCGCGACAAGCTGGGCATCGACCCGGCGAAGTACAACGTCAACGGCGGCTCGATCGCCATCGGCCACCCCTTCGGCATGACCGGCGCGCGCCTGACGGGCCACGTGCTGCTTGAAGGTCGCCGCCGCAAGGCCAAGCACGTCGTCGTCTCGATGTGCATCGGCGGTGGCATGGGCGGCGCCGGCCTGTTCGAGGTCTACAACTAGAAGGCCTTCCGGACGAAAAAAAACCGGCGGGCCGCGAAGCCCGCCGGGATCTGATTGATCCAGTGCGAAAGGGCTAGTGCAGCTTCGAGCCCAGTTCCCCAATCGCGCTGTCGATGAGGGCATCCCCGCGCGCGTCAGTCATCCGCTTGGCAATGACATCCCGTGCAGCGTTCGCCGCTGCCGTGGTGGCGGCGGCGCGCACTTCGGCCACGGCGTCAGCTTCTGCCTGCGCGATCTTCTGCTCGGCCATCTTGGCGCGTCGGTCGATCTGCTGCTGCAGGGCAACCTTGGCGTCGGCGGCCATGCGATCGGCTGCAGCCTTGGCTGCGTCGATGATGGCCTGCGCCTCCTCGGTGGCGTTGGCCGTCTTCTTCTTGTAGCCGGCCAGCAGCTCTTCGGCCTCGGCGCGCAGGCGCTTGGCTTCCTCAAGCTCGGCCTTGATCGCAGCCGCGCGGGCATCCAGCATGGACGCGATCTGGGCAGGCACCTTCAACCGGATGGTCAGCAGCACGAAAAGGACCGTGCCAACGCCAACCCAGAAGGTGGGATCTCCGAATACGCCGTTCATCCAGGCTCCCCCTTCAGGACTTCTTCAGCGCAGCGCTGACGGCAGCGTCAAGATCGCCCGCCGAAACGCTTTCGCCTGTCAGTTTCTGCACGATCTCGCCAGCCGCATCGCGGGCGATGGTGGACAGCCGGGCAAGGGCTCCCGAACGCATCTCTGCAATGCGGGCCTCAGCCTTCTGCATGTCCGAAGCCAGCTGCTTCTCCGCGACCTCTGTCCGGGCATTCGCCTCGGCCAGAACCTTGCCGCGAATTTCCTCGCTCAGCTTCGCCGCCCGCCCGCGGGCATCCGCAAGCGCCTTCTCGTAGCCGGAGATGGCAGCTTCGCTCGCCTTCTTCGCATCGGCTGCCGCATCAAGGTCGCCCTTGACCCGCGCCTCGCGCTCCTCGATCACGCCGCCGATCTTGGGCGCCGCAATGCGGGAGATGATGAAGTAGAGCACCACAAACGAGATCGCGAGCCAGAAGATCTGGCTGGCGAAGGTGGTCAGGTCGAGCTGCGGCAACCCGGCCTTGTCGCCGTGTCCGCCCGCATCGTGTCCGACCGTTTCCGTCAGGCCGTCCATGTGGCCAGCGTCATGGGCGCCATCGGGCGCCATGCCATGTCCATCATGCTCTCCGCCCGCATGGCCTTCACCGGACTGTCCCTCCGGACCGTGGTCCTGGGCAGGCTGGTCAGGGTTCTGCGGCGGCAGCTCCTCGGGTTCGGGAGCCGCCATGTTCGCCACCTTGAACGCGTTTGCGGCTTGTGCCGTCATGACTGGTATCAGACGGCGAACAGCAGCATGAACGAAACAACGAGGCCGAACAGGCCCGTCGCTTCACAGAAAGCGAAGCCGAGCAGCAGGTTGGTCTGCTGGCTGGCGGCCGCCGACGGATTGCGCAGCGCGCCGGCCAGGTAGTTGCCGAACACGTTGCCGATGCCGATGCCCGCGCCCATGAGCGGGAGAGTGGCCAGACCGGCACCGATGAGCTTTGCTGCTTCTGCGTCCATTTTGAAAACTCCTTCTTGAAGATTGAGTGTAGCAGGCAACCGGGCGACAAGTGCCCGGACTAGTGATGATCGTGCAGGTGAACCGCTTCGTTCAGGTAGATGCAGGTAAGCATCGCGAACACCCAGGCCTGCACCGCCGCGACCAGCACCTCGAGTGCGGTCAGGGCGACACCGGCCAGGAGCGGTGCAACGGAAAGAACCGAGAATACGCCGCCGGCGCCCAGCAACGACACGACGAAGCCGGCAAACACCTTGAGCATCGTGTGCCCCGCCAGCATGTTGGCGGCAAGACGCAACGACAGGCTGATCGGGCGCGACAGGAACGAAATCACCTCGATCGGCACGATGACCGGCATGATCCACGCCGGCACGCCCGACGGCACGAACAAGGTCAGGAACCGAAGCCCGTGCGTGAAGAAGCCGACCACGAGCACCACCGCAAACACCAGCAGCGCCATCGCGAACGTGACGGCCACGTGGCTGGTCACCGTGAACGAATAGGGCAGGAGCCCGAGGAAATTGGTGAAGAAGATGAAGATGAACAGCGTGAAGACGAACGGGAAGAACTTGCGGCCCTCATCACCCATAACCGGCAACAGGGTCTGCCGCATGATGAAGTCGTAGAAAATCTCGACCACCGACTGCAGGCGACCCGGAATGATGCCATCCCGCTTCACGCCCATCGTAAGGAATGCCGCGCTCGACACGACGGCCAGCAGCATCCACAGGCTTGAATTCGTGAAAGACACATCGAATCCTCCGATATTCAGAGGCACGAGCGCGTTGATCTCGAATTGCTCCATCGGGCTGTGGCCAGCGGCCATGGACTACTTTCCTTCTTTTTCCTGATCCGCAGCGAGCTGACGCATCGCCCGGAAAACCGAGTAGAAAGCCGCCGCCATGCCAAGGATCATGAAAACGATGATCCCGAACGGCTTCAGCCCCGTGAGCCTGTCGAACCCCCATCCGAACGCCGCACCGACAAAGACGGCTGCAACGAACTCGGTCGGCAGGCGATAGGCGAGGTTTCGCCCGGCCGCCGGCCTTTGGGGGCCCTGTTCCGGGGAAGCTCCGCGCGCGGCCTCTATTTTCCGACCAAGTTCGTCGAGACGATCCTGGTCCGGATTTTCACTCTGACCTGTCGGATATGTCGCCATGGATCAGGTGCTGGGGCCGCTGAAAACCCCTCCGAATTTCGCGCGGACCATATGTGGCGGTTTTCTGCCCGTCAAGGCGACTGCTGCGTTGCACACAGCCCGGAAATCGGCGCGTTTCCCGAGCCCCCGACGAGAAACTTGTGCAGAGATCCATGACGTATGGTCGCACGCCAAGCCCGGCTGGCGAAAACACCCGGGAATCGGCGAGAATCCCCTCCGGGCAGTTGCTTTGCCTCAACGCGGTGACACCGCACACTCTGTGAAGCTGGCCAACGATGACAAGCCCTGACACCCCATCGATCCACGTGCCCCCGGCCGCGACGCTGCCAGCCTTCAAGGCGCACGGGATCACCAAGGTCTATGGCGAGGGCTCGGCCGCCGTGCACGCCCTGCGCGGCATCGACCTTGAATTGCCCGAGGGAGAATTCGTCGTGCTGCTCGGGCCTTCGGGCAGCGGCAAGTCCACCTTGCTCAACATCATGGGGGGGCTCGACCGCGCGACCGCCGGAACGCTGCACTTCCGCACCCAGGACCTTACCGCCAGTTCAGATCGCGAGCTCACGGTCTATCGGCGCCGCCACGTGGGCTTCGTCTTCCAGTTCTACAACCTCATTCCCAGCCTCACGGCCCGCGAGAACGTCTCGCTGGTGACCGAGCTGGTTGACGACGCCATGGCGCCGGAGCAGGCCCTCACGCTTGTCGGGCTCGCCGACCGCATGCGCCACTTCCCGGCCGAGCTGTCGGGCGGCGAACAGCAGCGCGTGGCCGTGGCGCGCGCCGTCGCCAAGCGCCCGGAAGTCCTCCTGTGCGACGAGCCAACCGGTGCGCTCGACAGCGCCACCGGCATTCGCGTGCTCGAGGCCCTCTCCGATGTGAACCGGCAACTGGGCACGACGACCGTCGTTATCACGCACAATGCCTCGATCGCCGTGATGGCACACCGTGTCGTTCGCTTCGCCGACGGTCGCATAGCCTCGGTGGAAACCAATGCCGAGCGACGGCCCGCATCGGAGGTCCGCTGGTGAGCGGTCTGTCCAGCCTCGACAGGAAGCTGGCACGCGACATGTGGCGTCGGCGCGGACAGGTGCTGGCCATCGCATTGGTCATCACGTCGGCCGTGGCCACGCTGATCATGGCGCTGGGGGCCCTGCATTCGTTGTCCTCCGCCCGCGCCAGCTATTACGAGCGGTATCGCTTTGCCGATGCCTTTGTGTCGCTGAAGCGCGCCCCCGATCTCGTCGCCGCCCGCCTGCGGGCGCTGCCGGGCATCGCCCGCGTCCAGACCCGCATTGCGACTTATGCAACCCTCGACATCCCCGGCATGAAGGACCCCGTGCGCGGCCTTGCGCTGTCGCTGCCGCAAGACAATGCCTCGGCCCTGAACGCGCTGGCCCTGCGCAGCGGACGCTTCCCGGACGCAGCGAGGCCAGGAGAGGTGATCATTCACGAAGCCTTCGCCGACGCGCACGCCTTCACCCCCGGCAGTACCTTTGCGGCAAACATGAATGGCCGCCGGCTGACGCTGACAATCGTGGGCATCGCCTTGTCGCCTGATTTCATCTACGTGATTGCACCGGGCGAGATCGTTCCCGATGACGCCCGCTATGGTGTCATCTGGATGGACCGCAAGGCCCTTGCTGCCGCGACCGACACGCAAGGTGCCTTCAACGACGTCCTTTTCACCCTGTCCCCGGGCGTAAACGAGCGCGACGCCTTGTCCAGCATCGACACGCTTCTCGAGCCCTACGGCGGGACCGGCGCCTACGGCCGCAGCCAGCACATGTCCCATTCCTTCCTCGACAGCGAGTTCGGTCAATTGTCGACGATGGCTGGCGTGATACCCGAGGTCTTCCTTCTCGTGGCATCTTTCCTGGTCTATTCCGTGATCGCGCGTCAGATCGAGACACAACGCGAGGAGATCGGCATCCTCAAGGCCTTTGGCTACGCCGACGCGGCGGTCGCCTGGCATTTCATCAAGATGGCGCTGGTCACGGCGCTGATCGGCCTTCTCCTCGGATGGGCCGCGGGGTACTGGCTGGCCGGCCTGATCACGGACCTCTATCGCCAGTATTTCCGCTTTCCCAACCTCGTTCTCGAGATATCACCCGATGTCTTGGCGCTTTCGGCGTTGGTCGCCCTGATCGCCGCCGCTGCGGGCGCCGTTGTGGCCGTCGTTCGCGTCACGAAGCTGTCGCCGGCCGTAGCCATGGCGCCACCCATGCCAGCCATCTACGGCGAGGGCCCCCTCGAGCGGATGGGTCTGCTGCGCGGCATCGGTTCGACCGGGTTCATGATCGTGCGCCACATCACGCGCTTCCCCTTGCGCTCGACCATGACGGTCACCGGAATTGCCCTGTCGCTGGGATTACTGATCTCGACGACGCAATTCTTCGACTCCGTCAAGGTCATGATCGACACCTTCTTCTTTCGCGCACAGCGCCAGGACGTGTCGGTGACCTTCACCGAGTTGCGCAGCGACACCGTGCGCATCGACCTGGCGCGCTTGCCCGGCGTCATCTCGGTCGAGTTGCGACGCGGCGTGACGGCCCGCTTGACCAACGCCACGCGCAGCGAGCGCATCTACATCCAGGGTATCGACCGCAACGCGCGTCTGTCCCAGCAGGTCGACATCGACGGGCGCGCCATCACATTGCCGCGCGATGGGCTGGTCCTCTCGCGGCGGCTGGCCGACAAGCTCGCGGTCACGGCAGGCGACGTGATCGACCTGCGGCAACTTGAAGGCCGCAGGCGTGTCGCGCGCGTGCCGATTGCGTTCGTGATCGACGAGTATGTGGGCCTGGCAGCCTACATGGATCGTACGGCCCTCAACCGGCTGGCCGGGGACGGGCCCGTCGCCGCGAGTGCGGCGATGAAGATCGACCCCACGCGCGAGCGCGAACTCTTCCATGCGGTCCGCGACATTCCCGGCATCTTCACCATCTCGCTCCAGCGCCACGCCTATCTGAAATTCAGGGAACTCGTGGACCAGAACATCATGACGATGGTCTGGTTCTATTGCGGCTTTGCCGCAATCATCGCTTTCGGCGTCGCCTACAACGCCAGCCGCATCACCCTGTCTGAACGATCCCACGAACTCGCAACCTTGCGCGTCCTGGGCTACCATCGCACCGAGGTGGCGCGCATCCTCGTGGGTGAACTGGTGCTGCTGACGCTGCTGGCGATCCCGCTGGGCGTGCTTGTCGGCTATGGACTGTCGCTCTACATGATCGATCGTTTCACCACGGACCTTTTCCAGATGCCCTTCGGCCTCACGGCAGAGACAATCGGCAAGGCCATCCTGGTCGTGGGCGGCGCGGCCCTTGTCAGCTGCCTGCTGGTGGCCCGCAATGTGGCCAACCTGGACCTTGTACGCGTCCTCAAGACACGGGAATGAACATGGACCTCAAGAGACTGCGTCCCTGGGCCTGGCCCGCAGGCATCGGCCTTCTGGTGGCTGCCGGCCTGGCCTTTTCCTTCTGGCCGCGCGCTGTCGCCGTCGACGTCGCCGAGGTGGCCCGGGCCCCCATGATGACGGCGATCAGCGACGACGGCATCACCCGCGTGCGCGAGGTCTACGTCCTGTCGGCGCCCATCGCCGGCAAGCTGCTGCGGGTCGAGAGCCACGCCGGCGACTTCATCGCGGCACGCAAGACCGTTGTGGCCAAGATCGAGCCGACCGACCCTGCATTCCTCGATGCGCGCGCACAGCGCCAGTTGGCCTTCACCGTATCGGCCGCGCGCGCGGCCCGCGATCTCGCCGAGGCCAATGTCAAGGGCCGCGAAGCCGAGCAGAAATGGTCAGCCCGCGAGCTCGCGCGTGCACGAGAGCTCTTCGCGAAAGGCGTCGTATCGAAGGCGCGTGTGGATGCCGCCGAGGCAAGCCTCGAGGCCCTCGATGCAGCGCTCGCCACTGCCCGTGCGGCCTTGCGCCAGCGCAGCTTCGAGATCCAGACCGCCGAGGCGGCGCTGATCTCGCCGGGATCGACCGCTGCGGGCGAGCGCGCCGGTTGCTGCATCCAGTTGCGCGCACCCATCGACGGCCAATTGCTGCGCGTCCTTCAGGAAAACGAAAGCTTCGTCCAGCCAGGCCAGCCCATCGCCGAGGTTGGCGACCCCGCCAATCTCGAGATCGTCGTCGACCTGGTCTCGAGCGAGGCCGTGCAGGTAGCCGAGGGCGATGAGGCGATCATCACCCAATGGGGCGGGCAGGGCGATCTGCAGGGCCGCGTGCGCCGCGTCGAACCCTTCGGGCAGCAGAAAGTCTCGGCGCTGGGCATAGAGGAGCGTCGTGTCAATGTGCTGATCGACATTGTCTCGCCGCGCGCCGCGTGGGCGCGCCTCGGCCATGGCTTTCAGGTCGAAGCCGCGATCGTCCGGTGGCGGGGGGATGATGTCCTGCAGGTTCCGGTCGGCGCCTTGTTCCGGCAGGGCAAGGACTGGGCGGTCTACCGTGTCGACGGTACCCGCGCCCGGCTCACCCGGGTCGCAACCGGCCACTTCAATGACGCCACCGCCGAGATCACCGACGGTCTTCAGCCCGGTGACCGTGTCGTACTGCACCCCGGCGAAAGCGTCACCGATGGCGTGAAGATCATCGCCCGCTAAGTCCCCCATCCGTCACGCCGCTATCGCGGCGCGCCACCTTCCCCCGCTTCGCGGGAGAAGGGCTGGAATACGCAATTGCCCTTCCTCCACTTGTTGGGGAAGGTGTCATGCCGCGATAGCGGCGTGACGGATGGGGGACTTAGCGGGCGATGATCTTAACG
>JBEIHO010000071.1:0-14316 GCA_040381215.1 Alphaproteobacteria bacterium
GACGCCTGTCGTACCCCGCGCGGGATCGGCAAGGTTGGCAAGGGTGCGCTGGCGGACATTCACCCGCAGCAGCTGGCTGCGACCGTCCTCAAGGCGATCGCCGAGCGCAACAACCTGAAGACCGAACAGGTCGATGACATCATCTGGGGCACGTCCTCGCAGCGCGGCAAGCAGGCGATGGACATGGGCCGCATGGCGGCGCTGGATGCCGGCTATTCGACCAAGGCGTCCGGCATGACGCTGGACCGGTTCTGCGGTTCGGGCATCACGGCGGTGAACATCGCGGCCTCGGCCATCCTGTCGGGCATGGAAGACCTGGTGATCGCAGGCGGCACCGAGATGATGTCGTACACGTCCTCGTCGGCGGACCCGAAGGCGGGGCCGATGCTGATGGATGCAGGCAATCTTCGCCTCAGGGCGCGTCACCCGCAGTCGCACCAGGGCGTATGCGCCGACGCGATTGCGACGCTCGAGGGCATTCCGCGCCAGGCGCTGGACGAGCTGGCGCTTGTCAGCCAGCAGCGCGCGGACGCTGCGATCAAGGGCAATCACTTCAAGAAGAGCCTGGTGCCCGTCTACAAGGAAGACGGAACGCTGGCGCTGGACCATGAGGAGTTCCCGCGGCCGCAGACGACGCTGGAAGGCCTGCTGGCGCTCAAGCCTTCCTTCGAGGCGATGGCCGAGTTTCCGTTCGATGACAAGGGCACGACGCTGGGCGGCCTGATCCGGCAGGTCCATCCGGACCTGAAGATCAAGCATATGCACCACGCCGGCAATTCGTCGGGCGTGGTCGACGGCGCGGCCGCACTGCTGCTGGCGTCGCCTTCCTATGCCAAGAAGAACGGCCTCAAGCCGAGGGCGCGCATCGTGGCGTGGGCGAACATGGGCGACAGCCCGACGCTGATGCTGAACGCGCCGGTTCCTGCGGCCCGCAAGGTGCTGGACAAGGCTGGCCTGAAGATCGAGGACATCGATCTTTGGGAAATCAACGAGGCCTTTGCCGTGGTGGCCGAGAAATTCATCCGCGACCTCAAGCTTGACCGCAACAAGGTCAACGTGAACGGCGGGGCGATGGCGCTGGGTCACCCGATCGGCGCGACGGGCTCGATCCTGATCGGAACGATGATCGACGAACTCGAGCGTCGCGACCTGAAGCGCGGCCTTGTGACGATGTGTGCGGCTGGCGGCATGGCGCCGGCGATCATCGTCGAACGCGTCTGAGCGTCCACTTGTCCAACAAGGACCGCGTGCCTGACCGGCATTGCGGTCCTTGTGATGTTTTCACCGTGCTGCGGGCTCTTGCGTGTCCTGCAGCGAGACAAGCCCCCTTCCCTCCCCGTCCCGGTATCAGACATGAGCCAGAAGCCGCACTTCGATTTCGCCATCATCCGCCACGGCCAGAGCGAGGCCAACAAGCAGAACATCTTCACGGGATGGCGTGACAGCCCGCTGTCGGAACAGGGCGTGAGCGAGGCGCGGGCCTCGGGGCGGATGCTCAAGCAGGAGGGGTTCCATTTCGACATCGCCTTCACCTCGCTGCAAAGCCGCGCGATCAAGACCTTGTGGCTGGTGCTGGAGGAAATGGACCTGATGTGGATCCCGGTGCGCAAGCACTGGCAGTTGAACGAGCGGCACTATGGGGCGCTGCAGGGCAAGAACAAGATCGAGGCGGTCGAAACCTTCGGCGCGGCGCAGGTCAACAAGTGGCGGCGGGGCTATGCGATCCAGCCACCCTTCGTCGAGGTGACGGACCCCGATTATCCGAAATTCGATGCGCGGTATGCCTCGGTTCCGGAGGCGCTGTTGCCGCGCGGGGAAAGCCTCAAGGATGTGACCGACCGGGTGATCCCGTTCTGGTTGAGCGATATCCTGCCGCTGGTGCGGGCCGGCCAGAAGGTGCTGGTGGCAGCACATGGCAATTCGCTGCGGGCGCTGCTCAAGCACCTGGAGGGGATGAGCGAGGAGGAAATCGAAGCGGTGAACATCCCGACGGGGTTGCCCAAGACCTACACGCTGGATGCCGCCGGGCTTGCGAAGGCCACAAGCTATGTCGGGGATGCCGCGGATGTGCAGGCGCGCATCCAGTCGGTTGCAAACCAGACAAAAAAGGGCTGACCTCGGTCGCAGCGTTAAACCTGACCGATTCGGGGCCCCCACTTCGTGCATCGCCGTCGTTCCTGCCAGCCCCCTGAAGCGGCGATCGCCGCTCCCGCTCGCGGGCCTGCGTTCGCGGCGGGCCGCGTCAAGACTTGTGCGTGGCGGGCGCTGGTGGTCCTCGTCGTGGCAACCGGGCTTGCACAATCCCCGGCGGCGCAGACGGTGACCAACCCGCTCGAGAAACTGGACGCGATCGAGACGCAGATGCGCGACGATCGTTCGCGCATCGACCGGCTGCGGCAATCGGCAGACGCCCTTGAGCGCGAGCAGGAGGCGCTGCGCCAGAAGCTGATCATTGCCGCCGGCAACGCACAGGCGCGCGAACGGGACCTGGGCGAGGTCGAACAGCGGCTTGCCCTGCTGGAGACACAGGAGGCTTCGGCGGTCACGCGGCTGCAATCGGAGCGACAAAAACTGGGGTTGCTGCTGGCGGTGCTGCAGCGCATGGGCCGCGAACCGCCGCCCGCGCTGATCATTCGGCCCGACGATGCGACTGCGGCGGCGCGCTCGGCGATGCTGCTTTCGGCCGTCGTGCCGGGAGCGCAGGCAAAAGCGCGCGACCTTGGCAATCGGCTCGAGGCGCTGCGCAGCCTGCGCCAGCAGACGGCTGAGGAGCGGCTCAAGGTTGCGGCGGCGGTCGCGGCGCTGGACCGGGACCGGAACGTGCTGACGGGACTGCTGGCGCAGCGGCGCGCGCTGATGCAGCAGACCATGGCCAACCTTGAAACCACACGCACACGCGTGCAGTCGCTCGGCGAGCAGGCGCAGGACCTGAAGGCCCTGCTTTCGGCCCTGCGCGAGGAAGACACGAGGCCCCGGATCAGGGGCCAGGGGCCAGCGGTGGTCAAGCAGATCGCAACGGCCGGGGCTTCACGGGCCACCCCACTCGACCGGCTTCGGGGCCGCCTGCGCTGGCCGGCCAACGGGCAACTGGTGTCCCGATTTGGCAGCCCGGACGGCAGCGGCGGGCATTTGCGCGGGATTTACCTCGAGACCCTGGGCGGGTCGGCGGTCACATCTCCGTGCGATGGCAAAATAATGTTCGCTGGCGCGTTCCGCGGCTATGGGCAGATGTTGATCATTGCGGCGGACGGTGGCTATCATATTGTCTTGGCAGGACTGACCGATGTTGATGGGGTGGCAGGACAGGTGGTGTTGGCGGGCGAGCCTCTCGGACGCATGGGCAAAGCGAGGGGTGCTCGGCAGGTTGCCGGCCCCGTTTTGCGCGGAGCGACCAGCGAAGGCAGCCAGCGGCTCTACATCGAGTTCCGCCGCAATGATGCCCCGGTTGATCCGGTACCTTGGTTCGCGTCGCTGAAAGAAAGGGTAAGCGGGTAATCCATGAAGAAAATTGCTCTGGCTGTCGTGTCCGCCGTTGGCGGGGCAGCCGCGACCATCGTGCTGACGCAGGCGATCGCCGGCCCGGACACCTATCGCCAGCTGAACCTCTTCGGGGATGCCTATGAGCGCGTGAAGAACGATTATGTGCGCGAGACGAAGGACGCCGAGCTGATCGAGGATGCCATCAACGGCATGCTCTCGGGTCTCGATCCGCACTCGAACTACCTCAATCCGAAGAGCTTCTCGGACATGCAGGTGACGACGCGCGGCGAATATGGCGGGCTGGGGCTGGAAGTCACCATGGAAGATGGCCTCGTGAAGGTCATCACGCCCATGGACGGGACGCCGGCAGCGCGCGCGGGCATCAAGAGCGGCGACCTGATCGCCACGATCGACGGCATCTCGATCCAGGGCATGACGCTGTCGGAAGCGGTCGACAAGATGCGCGGGCCCGTGAATTCGCAAATCAAGATCCAGGTCCTGCGCAAGGGCGAGAAGAAGGCACTTGATTTCGTCATCACCCGCGCGATCATCCTCGTGGAGAGCGTGCGCTTCAAGACCGAGGGGGATGTCGCGGTCATTCGCATCACGACGTTCACCGAGCAGACCGAAGAGGGGATTGAAAAGGCGCTGCAGCAGACCAAGGCCAAGATCGGGCCGCGCCTCAAGGGCGTCGTGCTGGACCTGCGCAACAATCCGGGCGGACTGCTGGACCAGGCAATTGCCGTGTCGGATGCCTTCCTCGATTCAGGCGAAGTGGTCTCGACGCGCGGACGGCGCGCCAGCGACACGCAGCGCTATGGTTCGCGCGCGGGCCAGATCTTCCCCGGCGTTCCGGTTGTGGTGATCATCAACGAGGGCTCGGCGTCGGCCTCGGAAATCGTCGCGGGCGCCCTGCAGGATCATCGCCGCGCGAAGATCATTGGGACGCGCTCGTTCGGCAAGGGCTCGGTGCAGACCGTGATCCCGCTGTCGGGCGGCATGGACGGAGCGCTCAGGCTGACGACGGCCAAGTACTACACGCCCTCGGGCCGCTCGATCCAGGCGACGGGCATCGATCCGGATATCCTGGTCGAGCAGACGGCAGACGCAGACAGCGAAGGCGATGCCAACCAGCGCATGTCGGAGGCCAACCTGCCGAAGCATCTCGATGGGCAGGAAGGCGGCCGCAAGCCGCATGTGGGCCCGCGGGTCAAGCCAAAGGCCGGCGAGAAGTTCGACGACTTCCAGATGACCTATGCCCTGCGGCTGTTGCGGGGCCAGGAGGTCGTGTCGGCCGCCGACAACAAGCCGGCAGCGCCCAAGCCACCGGCGCCAAAGGCAAATTAAACACTTAATGACTTGTGACTTGATATAAGGCCCTGAAGGGGAATCAGCCCCTTCAGGGCTTTGTTCATTCACACGGGCGCGCCATGAAGCTACCGCGGCTCACGTTGCCGGTATCTGCGTTGCAGGTTGCGAGCCGCGCGGCGGGGATCGTGCGTGGATTGCCGCGTCGCGTCGTGATCAGCTGTGCGGTGACGCTTGGCGTGCTCATGCTGTTCCTTGGCGTGAGCCTGCTGCCGACGGCCGCCCCGGAAGCCGAGGTTCATTCCACCGTGGTGCGGCTGAAACTGGAGGGCGGCGTCAAGCCGGAAGCCGGGCTGCTCGACCCCGGCTCGACCCCGAAGGGTACCATGATGGACCCGGCCGGCGCAGTGATCGCTGCCAATGGCGCCATCATCAGCGACCCGGCGCTGATCGAGATGACAGCCGATGGCCCCTTGCCGCGCATTGCGACGGACGGGCGAACGCCGATGGCGACCTATGCGCGCAAGACAGACAGCATGGAAATCAGGCCGCGGATCGCCATCGTCGTCACGGGGCTCGGGCTCAGCCAGAGCACATCTGTGGCGGCCATCGACAAGCTTCCGCCCGGGACGACGCTGGGCTTCTCGGCCTATGGACGCGACCTGCAAGGGCTTGCCTCGGCGGCGCGGGGCAAGGGCAACGAAGTGGTGATGGAGCTGCCGCTGGAACCGTTCGATTTTCCCAACAATGACCCCGGCCAGAATACGCTGCTGGCTGGTGCGTCCTCGAAGAGCAACGGGCTGCGCCTGCGCTGGGTGATGTCGCGCTTCACCGGCTATGCCGGGCTGGTCAATGCCGAGGGCAGCAAGTTCCTGTCCGGCTCGAAGGACATGGGGCTGTTGCTGGATGCGCTGGGCAAACGCGGGCTTTATTTCGTCGACAGCGGTGTCTCCGATCAATCGGTCGCCCGGGACGCGGCGAAAGGTGCCGGGGCCAGCTTTGCGCGGGCGGATGTGCGCGTGGACGCGAACCCCTCGCCGGAAATGGTGGCGCAGGCGCTGGCTGCGCTTGAAAAGGTCGCCATGCAGAAGGGCAGCGCGATCGGGATCTCGGGCAGCTATCCGGGAACGCTGACGCAGATCGCGACGTGGGCCAACGAGCTTGAGAAGAAGGGATTTGCGCTGGTGCCACTGTCGGCACTGGTGAGCGCCGCGAAGGCGCGGCCGGCACCGGCGGCTCCCAAGCCGGCGGCACCACGGCCCGAGGCCAAGCCGCCTGCCCTGCGCACGTCGCGCGCGGACAGTCCCGTCACGCCGCAGAAAGAGCCTGGCCCTCAGGGTGCTGGCGAACCGCATGCAGGACCCCATCCGTGAGCCATCCCGACCCCTCTCTCCTGCCCTATCGGCGCTGCGTCGGCATGATGGTGCTGAACAGCGCCGGGCATGTCTTCGTGGGGCGCCGGATCCACATTGAAGCCAACGAGGCCTGGCAGATGCCGCCGGGCGGCATCGACGACGGGGAAGACCTGCGGGCTGCGGCACTGCGCGAGCTGGAGGAAGAGACGGGCATCTCCCGGGTCGAGATCCTGGCGGAGGCGCCTGCGTGGTTCCACTATGACCTGCCGCGCGAAGCGCTGGGGCTTGCCCTGAAAGGCAAGTATCGCGGCCAGACACAGAAATGGTTCGCCATGCGCTTCCTGGGCGAGGATCGCGATATTGACCTTGCGCAACACAAGCCGCAGGAATTCAGCGCCTATCGCTGGGTTCCGGTTGACGAACTCGTGCCACTGATCGTTCCCTTCAAGCGCGATGTGTATCGTCAGGTCGTGGAGACGTTCCGGCATCTCGCCGTCCCGGCCTGATCACAGCCAGCGAGGCCCTGTCGTTGTCGATGAAAACACCCCTTGTCATGATCCATGGCGCGTTTTGCGGCGGCTGGGCGTTCGAGGGGTATGCCGCGTTTTTTGCGGCGCAGGGCTACAGGGTGATCACGCCGACGCTCCGCCACCACGAGGGGCGCCAGTTCGAGGGGGCGCGCGGCCTGCGGGCGCCGCGGGAGCTGGGGACGACCAGCATGCTGGATTATGCGGATGACATCGAAGCCCTCGTGCGAGACCTCGACATGCCGCCGGTGCTGATCGGTCATTCCATGGGTGGGCTGGTGGCGCAAATGGTGGCGCAACGCGTGGCGGTGCAGGGCCTGGTGCTGCTGGCGCCGTCGGCGCCGTGGGGTACGCTTCCCACGTCGCCCTGGGAAATCATGTCGGCGCAGGGGCTCTATCTCGCCGGACAGTTCTGGAACCGGCCGTTGCGGCCAGAGGCCTGGGTCGCCGAGAGCCACGCGCTCGACATGCTGCCGCCGCGGCAGCGGGAGGCCGTGTTTTCGCGTTTCGTGCCGGAATCCGGCCTTGCGACCTTCGAGATCATGCACTGGCCGATGGACCTGAGGCGCGCCACCTTCGTGGAAGCGCGGCAGGTCAGCTGTCCGGTCCTTTGCGTGGCCGGCGCGCTGGACAGGGTCAACCCGCCGCGCACGGTTGCATCGATCGCGCGGCGGTATCGCGACCGGGGTTCCTTTCGGGAGGTCGAGAAGAGCAGCCATTGGCTGATCGGCGAACCCGGCTGGGAGCGGACCGCACAGATGGTGGATGACTGGATCAAGCGCGATGCCCGCCTGCCCTGACGGTGGCGGGGCCTGACGATCAGGCCGGCGCGCCGAGCGCGACGGGCTCGCCGTTGCGCCACACGCGGAAGCGCACGAACTGCCACAGCGCGCGGCCGAAGAACTTGAGAATGTTCGATTCCGGGTGGACGCCGATGGCCTTGCCGGTCATGGCCACTGCCCGCTCGATGTGGAGCGGCTTGTAGAGGCGGAACATCGCCGACTGGTAGGCCTGGTTGCAGGCGTTGCGGTCGTAGGGAATGTCCTTCTCGCGGTCGGCCGGCACGTTGGCGCAGTAGTAGGCCATGGCCAGTTCGTCGTCCTCGGTTTCGGACACGCGGGTGGCTGCGATCCAGAGGCGCTTCCAGAAGCCGGGCTTCTGCTCGGGCTGCAGGCCCATGAGATCGTAGAACAAGCGGTAGTGGGCGAATTCGTCGGCGGCGATGAGGCCTGCAACCTGCTTGAGCACGGGCTCGCTGCTGGCATCGCGCAGGGCGACATAGGCTGATGACGTTCCACACTCGACCACGCAGCGGGCGATGAGTTCGCCGACGCGGCTGCCGCGGACCGAGCCGTCGGCGTTGATGAAATGGGCGGGGCGATAAGCCTTGCGGAAACGGGCGAAGGCCTCCTTGAAATTGAAGCTCGGATCGGCGATCTCGGCCCAGCGGCCAAGCGCCTCGCCGTGCTGGACTTCCTCGGTGCCCCAGCGGGCGAGCGACTTCATCATCTCGGGCTCGTTGGCGAAGACCTTGCGCAGATACTCGACATAGTCCGTCGCGTTGTACTCAACGAGGGAGGCTGCCTTCACGAGGTTCACGAGGGCAGGATCCAGTTTCGAGCGATCGAAGCGGCTCCAATCAATGGAGTCGAGGTTCCAGTGCTCACGCATGACAAATTTCCCAAGCTGCTCGGCTTCGCATCAGCCGCATTAGGCTGGCGTTAATCTTTCATATAGCAAAGCGGGCGCCCCTCTTCCATGGGGAGCGCCCGTCCAATCGTCACAATGCGTGCTTTACGTTAACCTCGGGATCGGCTCAGTGCAGCGCCGACTGCAATTCCCGGAGCCGATCAAGGGTTTCCTGCGCCCGTTCGCGCGTAGCCTGGTCCTTTGCGTCGGCGACATCTTCCTCGGCATTGCGGATGCGGCCCTCGAGGGCTGCGCGGTCGAGTTCGGCGAGCGGCATTGCCTCTTCCGCGAGTACGGTCAGGCCCCTGGCCGTGACTTCGGCGAAGCCACCGCGCACGAAGAATTTCTCGCCCGGCCTGCCCTGTGACTGGATGGTCAGGACGCCGGGACGCAACGCGGTCATCAGCGGTGCGTGATTGGCGAGGACGCCAAACTCGCCCTCGGAGCCCGGCACATCGACCTGGTCGACCTCAGCCGACATCAGCAGGCGTTCCGGGGAAACCAGATCGAAGCGCAGCTTGCTCATGTCCGATTACGCTGCTTCTGCTGCAAGGCGTTCTGCCTTCTTCACCGCGTCCTCGATCGTGCCGACCATGAGGAACGCCTGTTCCGGCAGGTGATCGTAGTCGCCGCGGCAGAGACCTTCGAAGCCCTTGATCGTTTCGGCGATATCGACGAACACGCCCGGCGTGTTCGTGAAGATTTCAGCGACGTGGAATGGCTGCGAGAGGAAGCGCTCGATCTTGCGGGCGCGGGCGACGAGCAGCTTGTCTTCTTCCGAAAGCTCGTCCATGCCGAGAATGGCGATGATGTCCTGAAGCGACTTGTAGCGCTGCAGAACGCGCTGCACTTCGCGGGCGACGCGATAGTGGTCTTCACCCACGACGCGCGGGTCGAGAATGCGCGACGTCGAGTCGAGCGGGTCCACGGCGGGATAGATGCCCTTTTCCGAAATGGCGCGGTTCAACACGGTCGTTGCGTCCAAGTGGGCGAACGAGGCGGCCGGCGCCGGGTCGGTCAAGTCGTCGGCAGGCACGTAAATGGCCTGCACCGAGGTGATCGATCCCTTTGTCGTCGTCGTGATGCGCTCCTGCAGGGCGCCCATGTCGGTCGCCAGCGTCGGCTGGTAACCCACGGCTGAAGGAATACGGCCGAGCAGAGCGGACACTTCCGAACCCGCCTGCGTGAAGCGGAAGATGTTGTCGACGAAGAACAGCACGTCCTGGCCCTGGTCGCGGAAGTATTCGGCGACGGTCAGACCCGTCAGAGCGACGCGCGCGCGGGCTCCCGGCGGTTCGTTCATCTGTCCGAAGATGAGCGCGCACTTCGAGCCATCTGTCGAACCCTTGCTGGGGTCCTTGTTCACGCCGGACTCGATCATTTCGTGATAGAGGTCGTTTCCTTCGCGGGTACGCTCACCCACGCCGGCGAACACGGAGAAGCCGCCGTGCTTCTTGGCGACGTTGTTGATCAGTTCCTGGATGAGAACGGTCTTGCCGACGCCGGCGCCGCCGAACAGGCCGATCTTGCCGCCGCGGGCATAAGGTGCGAGCAGGTCGACGACCTTGATGCCCGTCACGAGGATCTGCGCTTCGGTCGACTGTTCGGTGAACTTCGGTGCTTCCGCGTGGATGGGGCGCATTTCGACGCCCTTCACGGGACCGGCTTCGTCGATCGGTTCGCCGATCACGTTGACGATGCGGCCGAGCGTTGCCGGACCGACGGGGATCGTGATGGCGTTCCCTGTGTCCCTGACTGCCTGGCCGCGGACCAGACCTTCGGTGGAGTCCATCGCGATCGCGCGAACGGTCGATTCACCGAGATGCTGGGCGACTTCCAGTACGAGGCGATTGCCCGCGTTCGTTGTCTCAAGCGCGTTGAGAATGGAGGGGAGCGTGCCTTCAAACTGCACGTCGACGACGGCGCCGATGACCTGCGTTACCTTGCCTGTGGCTTTGACAGCTGCGTTCATTGATCTGCCTCTTAGAGCGCCTCTGCGCCCGAAATGATTTCGATGAGTTCCTTGGTAATCTGTGCCTGACGCGAGCGGTTGTACTTCAGCGTCAGCGCGCTGATGACGTCGCCGGCGTTACGCGTTGCAGCATCCATCGCAGCCATGCGCGCGCCCTGCTCCGAGGCCTGGTTCTCGAGCACGGCCCGGAACAGCTGGACGGAAACGTTGCGCGGCAGGATGTCGTTGAGGATCTGCTCTTCATCCGGTTCGTAGATGTAGGACGCGCCCTTGAGGTCGGCGGTCTTCGCCCCTTCCGGCATCTGCGCCGGGATGAGGCGCAGCGCCGTCGGGATCTGGCTGATCACCGAACGGAAGCGCGCATAGAACAGCGTCGCCACGTCGATCTCGCCGGCATCAAACATCTCCAGCACCTTACGCGCGACCGGCTGGGCTTCCGCAAAGCCGATGCGGCGCACGCCCGAGAACTCGATCGTGCCGATGATCATGCTGGCATAGAGGCGCTTGAGCTGGTCGCGGCCCTTGCGGCCCACGCACAGGATCTTGACGGTCTTGCCCTCGCGCTTGAGGCGCTCGATGTGCTGGCGCGCGAGCTTGACGATGTTGGTGTTAAAGCCGCCGCAAAGACCGCGATCCGCTGTCATCACGACAAGCAGATGCGTGTCGTCACGACCGGTTCCGGCGAGCAACTTGGGTGCGCCGGCCTGGTTGGCCACGCCGGCCGACAGGTTTGCGAGCACGCCCTGCATCTTCTCAGCGTAGGGGCGCGCGGCTTCAGCGGCGTCCTGCGCGCGCTTGAGCTTTGACGCCGCGACGAGCTGCATCGCGCGCGTGATCTTGCGCGTGGATTTCACGCTCACGATACGGTTGCGGAGGTCCTTTAAGCTTGGCATCGGGGCTTACGCAAAGCTCTTGATGACGGTTTCAAGGACGGCCTTGAGCTTGCTTTCCAGATCCGGCGTAAGCGCCTTTTCCTTGCGGATGCCGTCAAGGATTTCCTTGTGGCTGGCGCGCAGGGTCTGGAGCAGCTGCGTCTCGAAGCGACCGATCTGGTTGACGGCGAGCTTGTCGAGGTAGCCACGCGTTCCGGCGTAGATCGACACGACCTGCTCTTCAACCGGGAACGGTGCGAATTGCGGCTGCTTGAGCAGTTCCGTCAGACGCTGGCCGCGGTTGAGCAAGCGCTGCGTCACCGCATCGAGGTCCGAACCGAACTGCGCGAAGGCAGCCATTTCGCGGTACTGCGCGAGGTCCGACTTCATCGTACCGGCAACCTGCTTCATTGCCTTGATCTGCGCCGACGAACCCACGCGTGACACCGAGATACCGACGTTCACGGCGGGGCGGATGCCCTGGTAGAACAGTTCGGTCTCGAGGAAGATCTGGCCGTCGGTGATCGAAATCACGTTCGTCGGAATGTACGCCGACACGTCGTTGGCCTGCGTTTCGATGACCGGCAGCGCCGTGAGCGAGCCTGACTTGTTGGCTTCGTTCAGCTTTGCAGCGCGCTCGAGCAAGCGGGAGTGGAGATAGAACACGTCGCCCGGATAGGCTTCGCGTCCCGGCGGACGACGCAGCAGCAGCGACATCTGGCGATAGGCCACGGCCTGCTTGGAAAGATCGTCATAGATGATGACGGCGTGCATGCCGTTGTCGCGGAAATATTCGCCGATCGTGCAGCCTGCAAACGGCGCGAGGAACTGCAGCGGGGCCGGGTCGGATGCCGTGGCCGCGACGACGCAGGTGTATTCCATGGCGCCGAACTGCTCGAGTGTCTTGACGATCTGGGCGACCGTCGAGCGCTTCTGGCCGATGGCGACATAGATGCAATAGAGCTTCTGCTTTTCATCGCCCGAGGCGTTGATGCTCTTCTGGTTGATGATCGTGTCGAGCGCGATCGCGGTCTTGCCGGTCTGACGGTCGCCGATGATGAGCTCGCGCTGGCCGCGACCAACGGGGATCAGCGAGTCGACGGCCTTGAGGCCGGTCTGCATCGGCTCGTGCACCGAACGGCGCGGAATGATGCCAGGGGCCTTCACGTCGACGCGGCGACGCTCGGTACCAACGATCGGACCCTTGCCATCGAGCGGATTGCCCAGCGGATCGACCACGCGACCCAGCAGGCCCTTGCCGACGGGGACGTCAACGATCGCGCCGGTGCGTTTGACGGTGTCGCCTTCACGGATCTCGCGGTCGGAACCGAAGATCACGACGCCGACGTTGTCGCTTTCGAGGTTGAGCGCCATTCCCTTGATGCCGCCGGGGAACTCGACCATCTCGCCGGCCTGGACCTTGTCGAGGCCATGGATGCGGGCGATGCCGTCACCGACGGAGAGGACCTGCCCCACTTCGTTGACTTCGGCTTCGGCGCCGAAGTTCTTGATCTGGGACTTGAGGATGGCGGAAATTTCTGCGGCTTGGATATCCATGGGAGTGGCCTTAGGCACCTTTCATCGCGCGCTCGAGACGGGCGAGTTTCGATTTGAGGGAGGAGTCGATCTGGCGTGAGCCAACCTTGACGACCAAACCGCCCAGGAGGGACGGATCGACCGATTCAGTCATTCTGATTTCGCGCTTGATGGACGACTTCAGCGCGGCCTGGAGGGCTGCGCGCTGGGACGAACTCAGCGACTTGGCGCTTACAACGGAGGCCGCCGTCTCACCCTTGCGGGCAGCGACCAGGGTCTCGAACGCCGACACGATGCCCTGGAGGGCGAAGAGGCGCCGCTTCTGGGCGAGGAGGCCGATGAAATTCCTGATGAGCTGGCTCACGCCCAGCCGATCAAGGATGGCTGCCGTCGCGCGGCCCTGCTCGTCACGCGAAAAGACCGGAGAACGGACAAAGCGGGCCATGTCGGCGCTGCCTTCGATGAGGGCGCGGATGCGCGACAGGTCGCTGGCAACCGTGTCGAGCGCCTTGGCTTCATCGGCGAGCTCGAAGAGGGCTGTCGCATAGCGCCCTGCAAGGCCCGTCACGGATACGTTTTCGCTTGCCACGTTCGAACTGGCTCCAGACCTGAGACTGACCCAAGCCCGACACCGGCACCCGGCGCAGCTCAAGTCATTGAAATTACTGCCTAATTTTTTCTCGGGGTACGAACGAATGTCGACCCGTTGCGATAGCGCGCGGGGGCATTAGCACAGGGCCATTTGCGGTGCAACACAGCGGAAATGCGCGGATCGTCTCAGTCAGCAGATTTCCCCATTGTCGGCCCCTGCAAGCCGCAGCGTTGCACAGGCCTTCCGCCCTGCGCTCCGTGCGTGACAGGCCGGGCGTGCGCATGGCAAGCGTGGGCAGAACCGCCAAACACAAGGAGCTTCCCCCCTCATGGACCTATCCAAAATCAGTTCGGGGCGAAACCCGCCCAAGGACGTGCATGCGCTGATCGAAATCCCCTATGGCGGGACGCCGGTGAAGTACGAGATGGACAAGGCCTCGGGCACGCTGTTCGTCGACCGGTTCCTGCACACGGCCATGTATTATCCGGGAAACTACGGGTTCATCCCGCACACGCTCTCGGAGGACGGGGATCCCATCGACATCCTGGTGATCGCACCGGTGCCGGTGGTGGCCGGGACCGTCATTCGCTGCCGGCCGGTGGGCGCGCTCATCATGCGAGACCAAGCCGGGCCGGACGAGAAGGTGCTGGCGGTGCCGGTTGACGCGCTGCATCCCTTCTACACGGGCGTGCAGTCCTACAAGGACCTGCCGCCGATCCTGTGCGAGCAGACCGCGCATTTCTTCCAGCACTACAAGGACCTGGAAAAAGGGAAATGGACCGAGCTTGGCGCGTGGGTCGATGCGGCGGCTGCCGAACAGCTGATCATGCAGGCGATCGAGCGGGCCGCTCGATCCGGAAAGGCCTGAGAGGCTGCGTCAGAGGAAGCTGAGCGGATCGATGTCGATGGTCATCAACACGGAGGCCGGCACCTTCACATCGGCAAGCCAGGCGCGCAGATAGGCCTGGAGGCTGATCGTCTTGCC
>JBEIHO010000072.1:0-14294 GCA_040381215.1 Alphaproteobacteria bacterium
GAACCTCGCCAATGGTGGTCGGTCGCTACAAGTGTGAACAGGCATGGGGTGAGGATGCCGATCGGCGCGCTGCCGCATTGAATTTGTCTGAGGCCAGGGGGTCATTCGAGGATGCCGATTCACAGGTTCGCTTTCGTCTGACACCAACCTCCCGAAGGCCAATGAACACGGCTTTGGCGGAGACCCGCTAGCGTAGGTCTGACAGAACCCGGTCGAGCCCGGCGCAGATGTCCCGGCCCTCAGTCCATTGCGACTGGAGGAGAGGGTCGCCAGCGATTTCGGCGCTGCCGAACTTCAGTTCGCCGCGCCTGCAAGCCTGTTCGATGATGCCGAAAAGGGGCTGCGACAGTCTGCGTGCATCCCACACCCTTACGCCCTCGGAATCTGACGACGCGGTGATGAGATATCGGCCGTCTGCAGACCAGGCCGCCTGGGCGCCGGCATGGTCGAATGTCGCGATGAGATCGCCCGTGGCGGCGTTCCAGACCCTGGCCGTCCGGTCCCAGCTCTTGGTAAGCAGGCGCCTGCCGTCGGCCAGGAAGGATATGAAGTCGACCCAGAGCGTGTGCCCTGTGGCGATGGCGATGGTAGCGCCGGTTTCCACGTTCCAGATACGGATAGCGCGATCATAACTTGCGGTCGCCGCCTTGTTGGCGTCTGAAGAGAAGGCCGCGGAGGTGATTTGCGCCCGGTGTCCGTCCAACGTCGCAAGGCGCTTGCCCGAATCCGTTTCGTAGACGACGCCGTCCGACCCCACGGATGTAATCACCCGGGTACCGTTGGCAGACAGGCTGGCGGCGGCCAAGACGCTCTCATGCCGGGGATATTCGCGGCCCAGGACGCCGGTTTTCGGATCCATTGAGACTGCGGGGGGCGAGCCGACGAGAAGCATCTGGGCGCCGCTAGCCGAGTACAGGATCCTGGAGACATGTTCGTAGGACTTGCGCCGGTAAGGCTCGAGCGCCTTGCCGCTGCGGGTTTCCCAACGCCAGATCTCGCCCTGACCGAAGGGACCGGTTCCAGCGAGAACCTGCGTCCCATCCGGAGAAAAGGTCGCTAACTGGGCAACCTTGCCCTCTGGAGGCTGCAGGTGAGAGATCAACGCGCCATTGGCGGTGCTCCACACCTTCACATTCGTGGCGTCCGTCGTCGCCGCAAGCAAACCGTCGCGGCTGATCGCGATGCTCTCGATCTCTTTCTCATGCTGCGGCGCTGTCGCAACGAGCCGGCCATCCGCCAAGCCGTATACCCTGGCTATCTTGTCATTTGCGACAACGAGCCTGTCCGTGCCGAGCAGCGCGAAGGCCTTTCCTGGCATGCTGGCCAGCAGCTTTCCCGCGGGACGGAACGAATGGATTTGCGAGCCCGCAATCGAAAGAACCGCCTGCCCATCGCTCGTGAACCAGGCTTCCCCCGATTGCTCAAGATAGGCGGAGACTTGCTCGCCGCTCATGGCGTTCCAGACGCGGATCGCTTCACCGGTGCTGACGATTCGGGTGCCGTCCGGGGAGAAGTCTACGGCGTTGACGTCATTGAGGTGGCCGCTCATCTGGGCAAGCTGTCTCGCGGAGGCAAACTCCCAGACCTTCACCGCATGATCGACGAGGCCGCCGGTCGCCACGCGTGCGCCATCAGGTGAAAACGCGATGCTGCCAACCCAGCGATGGGGCAGCACGCCCAGTTTCCTGCCTCCGGCCGCGCTCCAGATCGCAACGTCCTGATCGGCACCGGCAGTGAGGATGGCGCCGCCGTCCGGGGTAAAGACCGCTGTGCGGAATTGAGGGGGGTTGGTTTCCAGTACGGCGATCCTCGTGCGGGTCGCAACGTCCCAGATACCGAGCGTGTCTTCGTCAGTCTCGCGGGCGACAAATTTCGATCCGTCAGGCGAGAAAGAAATCGTGTCGAACTCCGAACGGTGATTTTCCATCGACACTGTGAACTTGCCATCGATAACGCCGCTGAAGGATTTGTCCTTGGCGTGAAAGTCGATCCTGGGGCGCGGCGTTGCGGTGTCGACATCCCAGAGCACCAGTCCATCGGCGGCGGCAAGAGCGGCGAGGCGGCCATCGGAGGACAGGGCAAACTGCGACGTGTCGTCCTTGCCGGTTAGGATACGTCTTTCGGTTTTCAGCGTGAGAACGAGGGTGCCGGTATTGGTGTCCCAAACCGTGATGCCGCTCTCAGCGCCGATGGCGGCGGCGCGGCTGCCGTCGCGTGAGAGGACAACGCCCGCGGCGCCGGTTGCGGCGGCGCCAAAACCGACGAGCTTTCGGCCCGAGGTCGCCTCCCAAACGCCTGCCTCGGTCTTCCCCATGATGACGACGCGCTTGCGGTCCGGCAGAACCTGCGCGGGGCCAGCGGGGAAGGCCAAGCTGCTGACGGCGTCGTCCGCTGCGAACATTGCGCGGGTCAGCGCCGCCTCGTAGAGCCCGGCGTTCGCTGGCGACAAGACCAGGCCAGCCAGCGAGTACTTGACCGCGAGGGTCACGTTGCCCTTCGCGAGTGCGTCGTTCGAGCGCTCGACGAAGAAGCGCATCAGCGTGGTTTGTGCAATATCGCGCTGTTCGCTGGCCTCCTTTGCGTTTGCCTCGGCGGCAAGGCGCTGGATATCGCGTTCCTCTGCGTTCTTTGCGGCCTCTTCGCGTCGCTGCTCGGCCAGCTTGAAGTTGTCATTGGCCTCCTTTTCCTTTTGCTCTGCCCTGCCGCGCGCCTCGACCGCCACGCCGCGGGCGGTGTCCGCTTCGACGCGGCGGGTCTCGGCGACGCCCTGCTGCCACCAGGCGACAGCGCCGGCGGCGACGGCGCCGAGTGCCAGCACGGCCATCACGCCCGCCAGCAGATTTGCGCGATGGCGCCGGCGGCGTTCGGCCTGCTTTTCGCGCTGCACGAGTTCGTCGAGGCCCACGTCCAGCAGGCCGGCGATGAGCTTTAGCGCGCCGTTTTCTCGACCATCCTTGCCTTCCCTGAAATCGGCAGCGATCGGCTCGTTCGTTTCGGGAACCTGAGAGAGGCCGCCGGCTGCGTCGATCTGGTAGAGGAGCGCGGGCGGGAAGCACTCGTCAGCCTCGGTGCGGCCGGGCTTGCCGGCTGCATGCGGCTCGCCGTCGACGATCGCTGCGAAGATACGTTCGCCCTTGCCGAGTTGCTTGAAGTAGCGGATCTCCTCGTCGACATACCTGCTGCTGGCGGAGCGCGGCGAGCAGAGGACGACTAGGGCGTCGGCGTTCTCCAGCGCGAGGCGTATCTCCGCGCCGAGGTCGTGCTTGGCGCCGAGGTCGACCCTGTCGCGAAAGATGGGGCCGAGCCGCTTGGCGCCAGCGCGCCTGAATGCCGAGGGGATTTCATAGCCCTCGAGTTTCCGGTGCAGCCACGTACCAAACGCGTCATCGGCGTGCGAGTAAGAAATAAAGGCCGCATAGCGGCGCTTCCCCCGGGGCGCGCCTGCCACAACTTCACCAATGCGCTGCGCCCCGACCGCCACTCGTCCTCACTCCGACTGCGGCAAAGTGTTAGACCAGCGTAGGACACAATCGCAAGACGCTTCTGCCGCGTCTCAACTTGCTGGCTCCGTCAGTCGTTGCGCAACATAGGAATGCGGCTCGACGGCATTGTCAGGTGAATGAGCTGCCGTCCGCAGATTTCGCCTCGTAGGCTCGTGGGGTGAAAGCCAACCCGTTCCGGTAGTTCAAGGTGTCGCCTGCAGTGATCCGCCTGGCGGTGATGGTGTAAGTCCGGTTTCCCCTGTCGCTTTGGAATGTCGAGCTGGCCTGAAAGCTGACCCTTCTTCCATTGCTTGGCCTTGTTGCCCAGACGAGACTAGGTTCGCCCGTTTCTGGGGGCGGGGCATGGCGGCTGTCGGGCGGATGGAAGGGTGCCGTCCCGTGCAGGGGGCGGTCCCATTGCGCGCCGACCTCAAGGTTTTCCTATCCTATTCACGCGCTGACAAAGTCAGAACCGAGCGTTTGCCAGGTCACCTAAAGGAGAAGGGATTCACACCGTTCATCGACGTTGAGGATATCTCGCCGGGCGAGCCGTGGCGCGAGCGGCTCGCGAAACTGATCGCCTCCGCAGATGACCTGCGTCAGGTTTTCGGACCAAGAGTTGCTTGAGGGACAGCCTTCCCGGAGAGGCTCGTCTCAGCCTCATGCTTCCGTTCGAAGCGACACGTCCTTCGCTGTAGCGGAATGTCTGCTTCGGGCCCCAGTGCGGCCGTAGGTAATGTGAGCCCTGACTATCTGTAGTGGGGGGCATTACAGTCATAGGCGTGTCCGCTTACCATGAGCCACGCTAGGTGGCCGCGGTTCTGCCCGCGGTGTGACATGTCAAGGCCTCGGCCTGATGCTCCGCTTGTTCCGTCACACCGGCTCGCGCTGCAGCGCCCTGCGCACATGTTATGGGTCACGTGCAATCACCGCGAGATAAGCGCGCGCGGGTTGATCCGGCTGCGAGCGTCCCTGTTCCCAGTCACGCAGCGTGCCGAGCGGAATATGATAGCGCAGCGCGACCTCTTCCTGCGTCGGGGAGAGTGCGCGGCGAAGAGTTCGCACGCGTGCGACGGGCTTCATGCCGGCAAGAGCTTTCGCCGTCAGCGGACGATTGTCCGGATCGGCCTTCGCCGCAGCCAGCACTTCAGCCTCCGTCAACGCCTTCGGCCTGACAGGCTTCACGATGACCTTCCGGCCGCCACGAACGCGACCAAGCGTGCCGTCACGCGCCATTTTCACGATCGTATCTGGCTTGCTCATACCTTGTTGCCCTGCGCGCGGAGATCAGCCAGATCCGGCTCTCGCGTTTCGTGCACACAACGACCAGGATGCTTCCCTCAGCCATTGCCAGGAGGGTCTAACAGGCGCGCAGACCAAGATGGGTGTGCATCGGTTCGAAGTTGCGATCCTGGTGCAGGAGCTGGTAGCCCTGTCTGATGCAGAAGGCGCCGAAGATGACATCTATCGTCTTGCGCGGCGTCAGGCCAAGGCCTCGCAAGGCCCGATAAAGCCGCGCCGTTTCGACCGCCTGCTGATCACCCAGCATGTTTTCCATCTGGAACACGCGCAGGGCAGCTTCCATTCGCGCTGCGTGCGTTTCGTCGCGCACGCCTTGTGGTTTGCCTCGAGCCTGATTCGAGGATCGAGCAACAGATGCTTCGCCTCTTGGGCGTCGATGCAATTGTCGCCGGGCCGTTTGATCCCCTGGCGACGCTCGCTGCGTTGGCGCCAACCGCGGTGGCCACCGGACCGGGCTTGCCGATGCGGCTCTTGTACCAGAGTGCCGCCGGCCAAAGACCGGCGAAGGGAACAACAGTCTTCGCGATGTCGAGGCACGTCCGACTCAACGCGGCTTCGGCGTCAGCTACGAGACTGTGAGCTGCTGTACGAGCAGGTTCGGGCCGCCGCCGAGACCTATCGTCGGCTAGGGCGTTGGCTGATTGTCGATGAACTGCGAACTGCCGCGCAGCATCAATCCAATCTCTTTAACGACGCGGGTTGGGGGTTGTTATCGACCAGCAGCTTTGCGAAAGCCCGCTCAAGCGACGTTCGCCTACCGCTTGGCGTGCGCGGCAATCGCCTCACCCATCGCCTTGAACAACGCTTTCATCGCCACCGGCTTCATCATCACATCATCAGCGCCGCCCGCGAGGCAGGTCTCACGGATATCCCGTGAGGTGTCAGCCGTCACGACAATGATCGGCAGTTTGGCCTTTGCATCGCCGCGTGCACGAATATGGCTGATCGCGGTAAGGCCATCCATGCCCGGCATCCTGAGATCCATCAAGATGACCGCATACTCTCCGGCTTCGACCATCTTGAGGCCGGTCTCGCCGTCGGGCGCCTCTTCCAGCGTCACGCCCGCGAGTTGCATCATGTCGCTTACGACCCGCCGGTTCATGGCGTCGTCATCGACGAAGAGGACACGCATCTGCTTTCCAGCTCCATGACAGCCAGTCCCTGTCGGGACTATGCGGCGTTAGATTCCGAACCATCGACTGGCGCCGCTTCCGTGGGTGGACACGCGGATGGCGCCAACGCGGCGAGCGTCGCCAGGGGATCAAACGGCCCGACGACAATTGCATCGACGCCCAAGAGGCGAAGCATCGGTTGCGCGATCCTCGAATCAGGCTCGAGGCAAACCACAAGGCGCGCGCCGCCTGCAGCTTCACGAATCGCTATGCGGTTGGTCAACGCCTCGCCTACGCCCTCACCAAGGTCCTTGGAGAACATGAGTACGGCTTCAAGCGGCGCGTTACGCATCGCCTGCAATCCGGTTTCAAGATCATCGGCCACCACGACCTGCCTGCCAACGCCTGCCAGCATGGCTTCCAGGATGCTCTGTCGGAAAGGATTGCCGTCGATCACCAGGACGGTGTTGGCAGTTTCGCCGCCACGGAACCGACCAGCGGCGACGGCCGTTGCCGAGACCGGCAGGCAAAGAGTGAATATTGATCCTGTCCCCGGCGTGCTGCTCGCGGTTACGTCACCGCCCATGGCGCGCGCGAGTTTCCGGCAGATCGCAAGACCAAGCCCCGTCCCGCCATGCTTGCGGGTAGTGCCGCCATCTACCTGGTGGAACGGGTCGAAAATGGCTTCGAGCTGATCAGCCGGGATGCCACAGCCCGTATCGGCGACTTCAACGACCAGCATCGCCGTATCGGCGCTACGGTCGATGCGCGCATTCAAGCGCACTTCCCCAGTGTCAGTGAATTTCACGGCATTCGACAGCAGGTTAAAGAGGATCTGCCGAATGCGCCGCTCGTCGGCTTCGATGGGGCCGAGGTCCGGCTCGACATGGCTGTGTATTGCAAGACCCTTCTTTTCAGCGCTGGCGCGCCAGAACCGGCTGACGCTGGCGACTGTCCATGGCAGGTCGAACTCCGCGATCTCTACGGACACAGCACCTGTCTCAAGCTTGGCAAGGTCGAGGATGTCGTCGACGATCGCCTTCATTGTCTCGCTTGAGGCATGAACGAGCTCAACCCGTTCGCGTATGTCAGCGTTGAGATCCTTGCGCTGCATCAGCAGCTGCGTCACCCCGAGAATGCCGTTCAGCGGCGTGCGGATTTCATGGCTCGTGGTGGCAAGGAATTCCAACTTCGCCTTGAGCGCCTTGCCGAGGGCTGCGTTGGTTTCACCGAGTTCGGCGTTGGCCTTCTGGATCTCGTTCCGGCTCTTCCGGATAGAGTTGTAGTGGACGACGCCGGCGGCCAGCGCGATCAAGCCCAAAATCAGCAGTCCAGAAAGGATTATGGTTGTTTGACGCGCCTGCGCCTGTCCGAGCGCAACCTGCTTTTCCAGTGCTTCGGTCTGCAGTCTGGCTATGCTGAGTTCCTGGCCGGCGAAATCGAACTGTGCGCCCATGAGGGCTGTGTTGGCAGCAGCCGAAACGTCTCGGGCATCGTCGTCGAGCCGCTTGAACGCTTTCAAGTGGCTCAGCGCAAGTCCGCTCTGGCCGAGCGCAGAATAGATCGCCTGGGCGCTGTCATGGAATTCACGGAACGGCATTGGCGTTTGCGCGATGTCCTGTCCTTGAAAGGTACGACCGATCAGCTCGGCGGCGCGAGCCGCCTCGCCCCGTGCGAAGGCCACCTGCGCGCGCACACCCCAGAGAAATTTCTCCCAGCCAAGCGGTTCTCTATTGGCCGACAGCGCCAGGCCTTCGCGAGCTGTGCCGTCGGCCTCATCGAGCCGGCCAGCGTCAAGCTGCACGGAGGCGAGGTTGGCGAGAATGCGGCTCTGCAGGAGCGGGCTTTTCATCTCCACCGCGATGGCCAGCGCTTGCCGAAAGCCTGCTTCGGCTTCAGCGAGGCTACCCGCCATGTGCTGAGCATTGGCGATATTGTTGAGACGGGCAAGGTTGACAGACGCGTCTCCCGCGAACGTCGCGCCGGCCCGTTCGTAGAACTCCAGCGCCTTGGGGTAGTCACCCGCATCGGTGTAGATCGAACCGACCTGCTGCAGGGCCAGCGCCTGGCTGCGATCTTCCTTCAGTGCGGCGAAAAGTTCCTGTGCGCCCTGGTAGTGGTTCAGCGCCAGCGCATAGTCCCCGGCGGTGCGCGCAGCACCTGCGCGGGCGATCACCAGGTCGCCATAGATCTTCTTGTCGCTCGCTTGTTCGCGCGCGATCGCAAGGCCGGCTTCGAGTATCGGTAAAGCCTCAGCTCCCCGATTGAGCCGCTTCAGGGCCTCGCCCTGCAACCAGAAGGCCGTAGCAGCCTCTGCAGCCTGGGCAGCGCTGAGCGCGCCGTCGGCTTTGGCAAGTTTTTCCGCTGCGAGCGCGAGATCGTAAGCGGCGGCCGGATCGGCCATCATCTTCGACTTCGCCTCCTTGACCGTCAGCTCGAACTGCGAGGGCTCGCGCGTCGCAGGCGCTGGCGGGGTCTGAGCCAACGCGACGCCGGAGGCGAGTGTTAGGGAGAGGAGTGAGATTGCCGCAAGACGCATGGGGTGATTCCGGACCAAGACACCCCATCGTACATCCGGCTTCCTACAATCTGCATAACGCGGCGCGCTTATCGCTCCTGTGAGGGCCGCCTTCTTCAGACGACTGACAGAAGCCCGTTGTCGTCTCTCCACCTCGCCCGGTGAACCCGAATAGGGATGGTCGGACCGGGGATCGGAGAGGGTCACCTTGTGCACCATCAAGGCAATTTCGACCGACACACAATCGTCTGCATAACTGGACTGGAGATCTTGAGGCAGGCGCAGCAAGGTGCCTGATGTATCGGCAATGAGCGCTGGCTCAGCCATGCCAGGAGAGATTTTCCTGCGATTGCTGCCCATCAGTGATTCGTTCTCAGCGCTACGCCGCGCAGCTGTGAAGGCTCATGCCGCGTTCGCAGCCCCAGCCGACATCCGTCCCAGCGTTCCGACGGCTTGCCCCGAATGGGCAGCCCTGCGTGCTGGGTCTAAGCGACTAGACGTTCGATTACCTTGGGTCAGACGGTAGGGTGATCTGCCTCGAACGAAACCTAGACAGACGGACTAGACATAAGGACTAGCCAATTGGCAGGAATCAGATCGCAATCGTGATGTTGGCGGTCTTCTCGGCGTGACCTCGGCAGAGCCAGTCGCAGAGCCGGCCGACCAGCGTCCGCAAGATTGACCATCTCTCCGCGTGCGATGTCAGACTGACAATGGATCAAGATAAATCACTGTCAGGCGTTGGCCTGATCGCGTCGGATCGATCGCACTGACCGGGCATGGAAAAAGGCCGCCCGGTTGCCCGGGGCGGCCCTTCCCTGATCACGTTGGCGCCTGCCCGGCTGGACCTAGAAGCCCAGCGAGAAGCGGCCTCCAAGCATGTGGACGACATCCCCCCGCAGGCCGGAGGCGGTCGCAGCCTCGGCCCTGACGAAGCCGGCCACTTCGCCCTCACCGCCAAACACGGGCGTTCCATAGGACACATCGAGCGCCAGCTTGCGCGCCAGCCCGTCAACCGCGTTGAAGCTGGTTACCGATCCGAGGTCTCCGGTCTCGCGATCAACGACTTCATAGTTGGTCAGGTTGAGGCCGCCATGTTCAACATGCATCGGCTGCACGAGGGCAAAACGGGCCCGATCGCCGCTGCCAAATACATCCTCGACATCGAACGCAGCTTCAAAGGCGCTGGTGATGATGCCATCGCCATGAACGGCCAGCATCTGCTCGCCGGCTGACTGGCCGCGTGTACGACCCAGTGTAGCTGAGCCGCTGAATGTCACCCGGTCCGAGAGCTCCCATGTCAGGCCGAGGGTTGCAGCGTCGGTCCTCGAACCAGCCGCGAAAGCCAGCGGGTTGGTTGACTGGACGCCAAGCAGCCCGTCCGATTCCTGCAGGTAGGTGTATCCCGCGCTCAGCGAGAGCTGCTCGCCGACCGGCTGGGTCAGCCGCATGTGTGCAGCCGAGGCCTGGTAGGGCGCCACCTTGTCGTTCAGATGCATTTCCTCGCCAGAAGCCGGGTCAAACATCAGGTTCTCGACGCGGCGCGACGTTGCGCCGAACGAGAGGCGCGCCGATCCGAGAACCGGAACGTCAAGGTTGGCGTAGCTGCCGCCGGACGCAAGGCCCAGCACAGGGTTGACGCCGCCGGTTTGAGTCTCGAAGCGGCTCGCTGCAGCGCCTGCGTTACCGCTGAGCGCCTGGGCGCCGAGCCCATCGCCAAAGTTCATGGTTACGCCGGACAGCGATGTGACCGAGAACTGCGGGGCGAAGGGCAGACGG
Organism: Alphaproteobacteria bacterium; assembly: GCA_040381215.1. Taxonomy (GTDB): domain Bacteria; phylum Pseudomonadota; class Alphaproteobacteria; order Micropepsales; family Micropepsaceae; genus SZUA-430. Next base: position 10,194 of record JBEIHO010000072.1, read on the forward strand.
TCGCGCTGGCCCTGCTCGCTCGCGGGAAGCTCTGCAATGGTCATGCGGAGGTCCCAGCCAAGCGGATTGGCGACACGCGCGTCGGCAAACCCAAGATTTGTCGGTGGGCTGCTGGTGGCCACGGCTGTTGTCAGCGTCGAGGTGGACGTCGTTGACAGGGTTGCTGACGGCTGCAGGATCGCGCTGAGCGGAACCTTGAAGTCGCGGTAAGTTGTGCCGATGTCCTCGAACGCCGTGACGCTGGCGCCGGATGTCGAGAACAGCATGCCTGCCGTGCCCGGGTTGGCCAGCGTTATGTATGATTTGGTGACTTGGTTTTTCTTTGCACCCTGCACCTGCTGGTAGAGGTTTGAATAGTTGAGCGGCGCCTGCGAAGCAGCGATGTTGAGCAGCCCGCGGCCATAGACCGGATCGACACCAGGCGCGCCCAGGTCGGTTGCCGAGCGCAGGATGATGTCAGCCGTCTCACGCGGTTTCTGCTTCAGCCAGCCCCAGCGCTGCTGGAGCAGCGAGACGGCGCCGGTCACCATCGGAGCAGCGAAAGACGTGCCGGACCGACGCGTGACCCCGCCTTTACCGTCATCGACCAGGATCCACTCGCCAGGAGCGACGAGGAACCTGTTCATGAGGCGGTTCGCCTGCAGGCAGCTTCCCTGATCGAGAAGGCAGGCCTGGCCGGGCGTATTGGAGAAACTCGAGATCTGGCCTGAGGGGCCGACCGAACCGACAACCAGGACAGTGGGGTTTCTGTTGAAGTCCCATTCTATGTTCTGGGTCTGGGCAAGCCCGCTATTGCCAGCGGCATGCACAAAGATCGTGCCGCCGAGGCCTTTTGAGACTTTATTGCTGTTGTATACGGTCCGCCATTCCGGCGCGAGCGTCCAGCCCGGCACGCCAAGCGAGAGGTTGACCACGCTCGCCCGCTGCTTGAGGACGCTTTCGAGGCCATTCTCGACATCAGCCCATGAAGCTGTACCGGTGGCATCGAACGGGTTGAAGACTGCGAGATCAGCCCAGGGGTTGATGCCCATGATGCCGCGACCGTCATGCGGAGCCACAAGGAGGTTCGCAACAGCGTTGCCATGGCCCGACGACGAATTGTTGTAGCCGCTCCACTTGGTCGCCTGCGTCGACTTGCGTGAGATGTTGGCGGCGACGTCCGCATCAGAGGCTGTGAAATCGATGAGGCCGATCGTGACCGACGTCGGTCCCGCAAGCGTGGCTGCCAGGCTCGGGGACCAGTTGGTGGTCTTCATCCACCAGTCGGCACGATCCCGGCCCGAGAACGCCATCAGGCCATCATACCAGTCGAAGAAGAAGCGCGTGCGCTCGATGCCTGAGAAGCCATTGAAGGTCGACGGATCGTTGATGTTGATGCCATGCTTGGCGAAGACGCCGGCGGCAAATCCATCCCAGAACGACTTGCCCGTCTTCTGCGAAACGGCGCCACCCCAGAACGCGGCGGAGCGCGTAACCAGCTCGTTGAAGTTGCTCTGGAGCTGAAGGCGGGCAGGATCGTTCGGACCGAACGCGTCGATATCGCCCCAGAAAGCATAGATGTCGCCCCAGAGCGGGGCCACGCCGCCTCCGAACGCATCGATGTCACCCCAGAAGGCGTCGATATCGCCCCATAGAGGGGTTACACCGCCCTGGAAGGCATCAATGTCGCCCCAGAAGGCGTCAATGTCTCCCCAGAAGGCGTCGATGTCGCCCCAGAACGGGTTCACATCGCCAGAAAAGGCGTCGATGTCGCCCCAGAAGGCGTCGATATCCCCCCAGAATGCATCGATATCGCCCCATTCGGGCCGGACGGGGCGAGCAGGATCAGCCGGTGCAGGCGCAGGTGTTGTCGTGGGCACCGTCGCGGGTGTCGTGGGCTGCGTCGTGGGTGTCGTGGTCTGCCCGGAAGCAGTCGGCGCGATCAGAGCTGCCATCGCCAGAATGGTCGAAGCGGTCGTGGCAAGCAGACGAAGACGAAGCATGGCAATTGCCCCAGCTGATGAATTCTCGAGCCTCGATCATGGCGCCATTGAATTTCCCTCCCGTGAGATTGCGACCCGAAAATTGCATGAAACTGACGCAGAGTCGGTAACGGTAATGCGGCTTCACCGACCATCGCGGACACGCCGGCAACGGCTTTCACGGCAATTCACGCAGACTTAATCGTTAACTGGCCAACGCGACCGATCGCCGGCGCGAACACCCGCCTCAAGATCTTTTGCTGGATCGGGAGCCGCGTCGCGGGTGCGGTGCTAGCGGCCGTTGATAAAGCTGACAGCGAAGGGCCGGGCCATCAACTCCTGTGCCGTTCCGGCGCGAAGATAGTCGACGAGCTTGGGCAGCGGCATGGGGCGGCCGAGAAAGTAACCTTGTGCTAGGTCGCAACCCATGACGGTCAGGAGCGCCAGTGTCTCGGCGTCCTCCACACCCTCGCCGACCACTTCAAGATCCAGGGCATGGCCAAGCTCGATGGTCGAGCGCACGAGCAGCGGATTGCGATGTGTGGTCGTCAATTGTGTTATGAAGCAACGGTCGATCTTGAGCTCATGGATCGGAAGCTGTTGCACATAAGCGAGCGAGGATAACCCCGATCCGTAGTCGTCAAGCGCGAGGCGCACGCCAGCAGCCGAAAACAGTTCCAGATTTTCCAGTGCGATCTTCCAGTCGTCGACGACCGCCGTCTCGGTGATCTCGAATGTGACTCGCTCGCTTGCGCCATTGAGAAGGCGAAGCGCATGTTCGACAAAGTCCCGATCGGTGAGCAACCGGCTGGAGATATTGACGCCGATCCGCATCGGGAAGCCATCGCGTTCGAGGCTGCGAGAGTCTTCAAGTGCTTGCTGGATAGCGAACTCGGTCAGGTGTCGAATCTGATCGGTTTCTTCGGCTGCGGCAATGAACAGGCTGGGCGGCACAACTCCCCTTGTCTGGCTTGTCCAGCGCATAAGCGACTCAACACTGGCGACCTTCCCGGTACGTGTGCAGACCTGCGGTTGGTAAACCAGCGAGACCTCGCCCGCATCAAGGCCTTGTCGCATTTCATCCAGCAGGGCCAGGCGATCAGCCGGATTGCCATACTCTGCCTCGGAAAACGCCTGAACACTGCGCCCATTCTCGCGCGCCTGACACAGGGCCAGTTCGGCTCGATTGAGAATATCCGCGCTGGCGGCGGCCCCCCTGGTCGTGGTGGCGTAACCTGCCCGTATGCTTGCGAAGATGCGATGCCCTCGAAGTTCGACATATGCTTCGAATTCGCTGCGAAGGGCGGCCAGCATCGCGGGGATCGTATCGGCGGCAGTCTCGTGTTGCAGCCAAACCCCAATTGTGTCGGGCGCCAGGCGCACCGTGAGTGCAGTCGGGAAAGCGAGCTGAACACGGTCGGTCAGCGTATCAATTAGCTGCTCGGCCAATTCAAATCCAATGGCAGCCCGGATGCGCGCGAAACGGCAAATGCCGATCGCGGCCACGCACTCAGCGGTCGACGAATCCTTGACGCGCCGGGACTCAAGGTTGGCGAGAAATTGCTGTCGACTGTCCATCGATGCATCGCCTTCTAGAGACGGTCGCAGAAGAGCAAAAAGCCTCTCGACCAAGGAATGCCCGCGACCTCGCTAGACATTTCTATGGCTGAGCGCAGGGTGGAGGGAGTGATCCGACAGAAACGATAACGGCCAGTTAACCTACCACGCCATGCGCGTCGATCGGCTGCTCCCGAGGGTGTCAGGCTGATCCAAACTGGTCTCGGATACGGCCATCTCAGGCGGTGACGGAGACATGGATGGCGAGGATTTCCTTCAAGCGGCAAAAGGTTTCCTGCCGAAGTCATCCGGCACGCGGCCTGGCTCTACTTCCGCTTCACACTCAGTTTTCGCGATCTCGAGGAACTTCCGACTTAACGCGACTTCGGCGTCAGCTAGGAGACTGTGCGCTGCCGGACGATCAGGTTCTGGCCGCGGATCGCAAGAAAGCTTCCACGTTGCAAAGCGCCGTCCTGCCCGCGCTGGCGTCTCGACGAGCTGGTCTGCAACGTCGGCGGTGAGCGCGTCCACTTGTGGCGCGCAGCAAGCCGTCCGCGCCTCGGGAGAGACGCGGACGGAAGCA
>JBEIHO010000073.1:0-14286 GCA_040381215.1 Alphaproteobacteria bacterium
GAGGGGCCCTATACCTACGACGCGTACGGGCAGGGCCCGACGAGCGCGGGGGTGCCGTTCAAGTATACGGGCCGCAGGCTCGATCCTGAGACGGGGCTCTATTACTACCGTGCGCGGTATTATTCGGCGAGCTTGGGGAGGTTCTTGCAGACCGATCCCATCGGTTACGGCGATGACATGAACATGTACGCCTATGTGGGTGGGGATCCGCTGAATGCGACGGATCCGAGTGGTGAGGAGTCCGTATGCGATTCAAGCGGTAGTAATTGTGTAGACAAGGTGGTGGTCATTGGTGAGCGACGTCCCATAAGGAGGCAGCAGGCCGAGCAGCGAGAGCGTGCGCAGCGTTCCTCAAACATCATGGCAGTTGGCGTTATAGCTGTCGTCGGTAGGGTGGCGCCTGTCATTATCCCCCAGGGGCGTGCTGCCGCTATCTTCGGAAGGGTAGTTGGAAGCGCAGTTGCGGGAGTTTCGTTTGTTGCTGTTATTGACGCAATCGTGAGCAATGATGGTGGTTCCGACGTTGTGTTACGGCCGATCGACGCGATACCGGGATCAGAGGAATGGGGAAGGAGAAATGGCCTCAGCGCTGCTGAAGGGCGTCGCAGATTTCACAAAATCAAGCAAGGTGATAGCTTTTCCGGTGCTCGAGATAACTACAAGGTGGATCCAGAGACTGGTGATGTATCATCCCGATGGCAATTGGGTAGGAAATCTCGATGATCCGTGACGTAGCTGATCGGGATGTCGGTTCGGTGTCGCTTTATCTCAAGGGTAGCAAGTTAGAACCAGATGTCATCACTTCATTGCTCGGGATTGAGCCGACGAAAAGTCGCCACAGCGGTCCGCTAGAAAATGAGGCTAGTGTTGATGCGAAGTATGCAACGGGCCTTTGGGTGCGTAGTATCGACTTTCAGTCCGTGTCCGCAGTTCCGTTTCTACAAGAACTGCTGGAAACCCTGATTCACTCTGGAGTTGATCTGTCGACGCTCCCCGGTGTCGAAGAGGCTTTCATCGATTTGTTTATCGCCCGCGAATGTGTTGAAGATGGGCGATTGGATGTGTTCCTTTCATTTCCGAATCAAGTCTTTGAGCTTTTGACCCGAACCAAACTCTCCTTTCAACTAACTTTTGCAGGTATACCTCGTGCTGCATTTCAGACAGGCGTGCCGGTAGGCTGACAAGGAGCAAGAAACGGGGTCAGACACCCACAAAAATACGGTGACATATTGAAAAGTCGCTATCTCTGACCCGCGCCACACCGCTGTTACATCCTGTTACAATTCTTCGCTCGCGTTATGCCTCCCGTTGCTGCATAGGTCGAAGACTTGATCAGCGACATCGCAGGAGAGGAATGATGGCGCGGCTTGGACGCTATTTTGTTGAAGGGCAAGCGCTGCATGTGATCCAGCGCGGTTCGGCGGCGTGCCTGCCGCTCAAGATGCAATCGCTCGGGCGACGCTATGTCGGGCATGTGAACCGCGTTTACCGGCGCACCAGCACGTTGTGGGAGGGGCGCTATCGTGCGGCGCCCATAGAGAGCGGTACGCATCTTCTCTCCTGCTACCGGTACGTCGAGCTCAACCCCGTCAGGGCGCGCATGGTGGTGGCGGCGGGCGACTATCCCTGGTCGAGCCATCGGGCCAATGCGAATGGTGTCCAGGATCCGCTGGTGACGCCGCACGCGCTCTACCTGGAGGGACATGGCGTCCGACCCCGTTTCGGGGGTGAGGGAAGGGGGGGGCTTGTGCGACAAGGCGTCTCTTTTCTGGGCGCTGGATGTTCGCTATATGTTTTTGTGGCGACTTGGGCGGATTTCGCCCGGCGCGGGAAATCGTGGGCGAGGAGGTCTCACAAGCGAAAACACATGACGAAAGTGTCTCTCGTGTTACAAAGTGTCGGCGTGTCACAAAGTATCGGCGCGGCACAAATCGCCTCCGCGTTGCAAAGTGCCGGGGGCTTGGCGGGGGTGATCGGCGCGGGGTGAGCGGGAATCGGGCGCAGGCCTGTCGAAAGTGACGGGAAACTGTGGGAAGGTGGCCATGACGCCGCTTGCTGTTGTCGCGAGGGCTTGTCATGGTCGGGCGGTTTTGCCTTGCATCGTGCATCACACTTCCCTCGGGGCCACCGCATTGGACACCCTTACCTTCAACAATGTCGTGAAAAGCTTCGGCGCCAAACGGGCGCTGGACGGGGTGACGCTCAGCATCAAGCCGGGCGAGTTCGTCTGCATCATCGGGCGGTCGGGGGCCGGAAAGTCGACGCTGCTGCGGGCGGTGAACCGGCTTGTCACGGTGGATGAGGGGACGATCAGCTTCGGGAAGGTCAATATCCGGCGGCTGCGCGGGGCGGCGCTGCGGGCGTGGCGTGCGAAGGCGGCCATGATCTTCCAGCAGTTCAACCTGGTGCCGCGGCTGGATGTCATCACGAATGTCCTGCTGGGGCGACTGGCGCATCGCGGGATCCTGGCGTCGCTGTTCAAGAGCTTCACGCCGGCCGAGCGGGCGATGGCGGTGCAGGCGCTGGAGCGGCTGGGGTTGCTGGAGGCGGCGTTCCAGCGGGCCGAGACGCTGTCGGGCGGGCAGCAGCAGCGCGTGGCCATCGCGCGGGCGCTGCTGCAGGAGCCGCGGCTGATCCTGGCGGACGAGCCGGTGGCCTCGCTCGATCCGGCCAACAGCACGGCCGTGATGGATACGCTGAGGTCGATCTGCCGGGATGACAGGATCCCGGTGTTGTGCAACCTTCATGACCTTGACATCGCCATGGCCATGCGGATCGCGTGGTGGCCATGCGGGCGGGGCGTGTGGTGTTTGACGGGCCGCCGTCGCAATTGACTGAGGCCATCATCAAGTCGGTCTACGAGGCGCCTGCTGCCGCTTGAGCGTGGGCGCTCGGGGCTGGAGCCTGGTTCAACATGAGGAACATGTGCATGAGGCGTGGGTTGGGAATTCTGGCGGCTGTGCTGAGTGTGGCACTGGCCGGGGCGGCTAATGCGGATTGTACCGCGGGCGTGAAGAAGCCGGCGTGGGCGGCGCAGGCGCCGGTGGTCCGGTTCGGCTTCACGACGCCCGAGACATCCAGCCAGGCGCGCACGGGGTTCACGCAGTTCACGGATTACATGTGTCGCAAGATGGGCGTGCCGGCGAAGGTGTTCAACGCCTCCGACTATAACGGCGTGGCGCAGGCCATGTTTGCCAACCAGATCGACGTGGCGCTGGTCGGGCCTTCGAACTATGCGATGATGTGGTCGCAGACAAAGGGGGCCGTCGAGCCGATCCTGACCAATCTCGAGATCGACGGGTCGACGGGTTACTACACTGTCCTTTTCGTCAAGGCGTCGAGCCCGTTCCGCAAGCTGGCCGACCTGAAAGGCAAGACCATCGCCTATGCCGACGTCAACTCGACCTCGGGCTATCTGTTCCCCCGCCACGCCATGCGCGGGGAGGGTTTGAACCCTGATGCTTTCTTTGGCAAGCCGCTGTTTGCCGGTGGCCATGACCAGGGGGTCATTGCGGTCGTCAAAGGCCAGGCTGATGCCGGCGTGACGTGGGCTTCGGGCGTGGGCGATCCTGCCGAGGGCTACAGCCGCGGGATCCTGAGGCGCATGGCAGACCAGAAGCTTCTGAACATGAAGGACCTGCGCATCATCTGGAAGGCGGGTCCGATCGTGAACGGGCCGGTGGTGGTCCGCAAGGCGCTGCCGCAGGGCTTCAAGGATGCGCTGGTCGCGGCGCTGATCGATTTGCCCCGTGAGAGCCCGGAGGCCTTCCGGGCCATGGTGTCGGGCGATGGTCCCGGCTTCGCGCGCGTGACGCATGACGACTACAAGATGATCGTCGACATGCGCAAGGCCGAGGAAGCGGCCCGGCGGGGAGGTCGCTGAGGGTGAGCGGCGCTGCGCAGCTTGCGGCATTCGAGGCTGCGTTCGATCGTCATCGCGCACGGGCGCGGCTGGCGCAGGTGGTGGGCGTGCTCGTCTTCTCGGCGCTCATGGGGGCGTCGGCGCTGATCGCGCAGGTCGACGTGGCGCGGCTGGTGTCCGGTTGGCCCAATATCTCCGGGTTCTTCGTGCAGTTCCTGCCCGACCTGCAGTCCAGCGTTCTCACGCAGGACGCGGGTACCGAGGGGTCCTTTGCCTTTTGGTTCTATGATGCCGACAAGTGGGCGCTGAGCATCCTGACATCGATCAACATGGCCGTGCTGGGAACCGTGCTGGCCGTGAGTTCCGGGCTGGCGCTGGGTTTGCTGTCGGCGCGCAATCTGGGTGTGCCCGGGGTTGTCAGCTTTCCGGTTCGCCGGCTTCTGGAATTGCTGCGCACCATGCCGGACCTGGTGCTGGCGCTGGTGTTCGTGTTTGCGTTCGGTGTCGGTCCGCTGGCGGGGTTGCTCGCCATCTGGCTGCATGCCACGGGCGCCCTGGGGAAGCTGTATGCCGAGGTGATCGAGAACATCTCGGAGGCCCCGATCGAGGGCATGCGCGGGACGGGAGCGAGCTGGTTGCAGACCGTGCGGTTTGGCGTGATCCCGCAGATCCTTCCCAATGTGGCCTCGTATGGGCTGTTGCGTTTCGAGATCAATGTGGGCGCTGCGGCCGCGATCGGTTTCGTGGGCGGCGGCGGGATCGGGCACGAGTTCATCTCGGCGATGCAATTTGGTGCCTATCGTGACGCGAGCGCGATCCTTGCGATGATCATCCTTGTGATCTTCGTGGTTGACCTGGTGTCGGGCCGCGTGCGCCGGCGGCTGATCTTCGGCGAGGGCGCGTGATGGCGGGTGGCGCTGGCAATGTGACTGAGGCCGACATTGCGGCGGCGCGCGCGCGGCTGCCACGGCTGTTTGGTGTCCCGACCGGCACATCCATCGCGCGTGCCCTGGTCGCTGCCTTCATCGTGCTCTACATGCTTTGGGCCGGGGTGCAGCTTGGCATCACGCCGCAGCGGCTGCAGGAGGGCATTGGCCAGCTCGGGGGCATCCTCAGGCTGATGGTGCCGCCGACCGATAACGGGCAGGCGATGGCCTATGTGCAGGCCATGGGCGAGACCCTGGGCATGGCGTTTTTCGGGACTGTCATTGCGGCCCTCATCGCGTTGCCGCTTGGGTTCCTCGGTGCATCGACGGTGGTGACGAACCCGCTCCTGCACTTTGTCATCCGCCGTGTGTTCGACATGTTCCGCGCGACGCCGTCGCTGATCTGGGCGCTGATCTTCATTGGCGTCGTGGGGCTGGGACCGATGGCCGGCGTCATGGCGCTCATCCTGGGCGATTTTGCGGCGCTGTCGAAGCTCTATGCCGAGGCGATCGAAAACGCCGACCGCAAGCCAATCGAGGGCCTTGAGGCCTCGGGGGCTGCACGTTCGCTGGTGCTGCGCTTTGGCGTGCTGCCGCAGGTGCTGCCGGTGATGCTGAGCCAGGCGCTGTATTTCTTCGAGTCCAATGTCCGCAACGCGACGGTCTTCGGGATCGTGGGCGCGGGTGGCATCGGCTTCTTCCTGAACGAGCGGATCAAGCTGGCGCTCTGGGACCAGGCCGCCTTCATCATCCTGTTCTTCCTCGTGACGGTCGCCATCATCGACATGATCAGCCATCGGATCCGGAACTTCCTCACCAAGGGTTGAGGTGGGCCTGCTGCCTCGTCTGGAGGGTGGCAGTGGCGCGTGCTAGGGTCGAGCGACCGGGGAGACGCCAGATGATCCATGTGCTGAAACGTGCGCTGTTTGCGGTCGCGGTTGCCGCGGCCTCGATGATGGGCCTTGCGGCCGCAGCCCCTGCTGACGGGGTGACCGTGCGCGCGGGGCGGCTTGTCGATGTCGTGAGCGGGCGCGTGCTGACCGACCAGGCCGTGCGGATCGAGGGGGGACGGTTTGTCTCGGTGCGCCCTTGGTCGGACGAGGCGGCGAAGCGCGGCCCCGTGATTGACTGGTCGGCGCACACGGTGCTGCCCGGGCTGATGGACATGCACACCCATCTTGTCGGGGACATCCAGTCATCGAACATTGCGGCTCCCTTGCTCAGCACGGCGGCGCGGGATGTGCTGGCCGGGGCGGCCAATGCGCGGGAGACCCTCAGGGCCGGGTTCACGACTGTGCGTGATGTGGGCGCCTATCGCGGGTTCACCGATGTTGCCCTGCGCGATGCGATCGCGGCGGGGCAGGTCGAGGGGCCGCGCCTGTTCGTGGCTGGCGCCTATGTCACGGTCACTGGCGGCGGTGGCGAGGTCATCGGCTATGCGCCGGATGTGATGGTTCCGGCCGAGTTCCGGCGAGGGGTGGCCGACAACGCAGCCGAGGTGCGGCTGCGCGTGCGCGAGCTTCTTTCGGGCGGCGCCAACTTCATCAAGCTCATAGCCACTGGTGCGGTGCTGACGGCGGGCACGACGCCTGCGGCTTCCGAGTACAGCGAGGCCGAGATCCGCGCGGCAGTCGAAATGGCTGCCGAGCGCGGGAGCTATGTGATTGCGCATGCGCATGGTGCCGAAGGGATCCATCGCGCGATCCGTGCGGGCGTACGTTCGGTCGAGCATGCTTCCTATCTCGATCACGAGGGCATTGCGCTCATGCGGCGCTATGGGACCTGGCTTGTGGCGGATGTCTATAACGGCGACTACATCGACGAGGTGGGCCGTCGCGATGGCTGGTCGGAGGAAATCCTGCGCAAGAACCGCGAGACGACGGACATCCAGCGGGCCGCTTTCACCAAGGCTGTGCGGGCGGGTGTCAGGATCGCCTATGGGACGGATGCGGGCGTCTATCCCCACGGTCAGAATGCGCGCCAGTTTGCCTACATGGTGCGCTTCGGCATGACGCCGATGCAGGCGATCCAGTCGGCGACGATCAACGCGGCGCGGCTGCTGGGCCAGGAGAAGGACATCGGTGCGATCGCGCCCGGCCTTCGAGCGGACCTTGTGGCGGTGTCGGGTGATCCGCTGTCGGATGTCGGCGTTCTGCATACGGGCGTGGCGGCTGTCATGAAAGACGGCGTGGTGGTGAGGCGCTAGGTTGTTGAGGGTGGTGCAGGCCCTCATCCGTCTCGCTGCTGTCGCAGCGATCCACCTTCTCCCGCGCTGCGGGAGAAGGGCAAGCTAGGTTTGTGGCTCGACACAACGGTGTAGGCCTTCCCCCGCTCTGCGGGAGAAGGGCAAGCTAGGTTTGTGGCTCGACACAACGGTGTAGGCCTTGCCCCGCGCTGCGGGAGAAGGGCAATCAAGGTTTGTGGCCAGACACAACGGTGTAGCCCTTCCCCCGCTCGCGGGGGAAGGTGGCGCGCCGCGGAGCGGCGTGACGGATGGGGGGATCAGTCGACGGTGTGGATGCGATAGCGCACTGCGTTGGGTTCGACGGCGCCTTCCGCGATGCAGATCAGATCGTTGAGCCAGAGATAGCGCGGGTCGCCGGTTTCGAAGACGGGGGACGTGCGGAAGTAGAGCTGGCTGCGGTCGGCGTCCCTGCGGCGCAGGAGCGACAGGGGCTTGAGGATCCCGCGATAGGACACGAAGATCTTTGCACCGTCGTGGGTTTCCCACGTCACGCGCGCGTCGAGGCGCAGCGTGTCTGTCTCGTCATCGATGAGCGCCCAGTCGCCGCCGCCGCGCAAGACCTGGCCCGAGAGGCGGTCGCCCGTGAAGTCGCCGCCGGTGACGACGGCGATGAGGCGGCGGCCGAAGGGGCCCTTGCCGGTGTCGTGCTGGACGGGTTCGAGCGTGGCGCGGTAGTCGCACAGGAACGTGGTCTTCATGACAGGTCCTTGGTCGTCGTTTCAGGGCAAGCGTGCGATGGCTTCGGTGACATGTTGCGGCCATGTCTTGATGGCCTGATGCTGGATGCCGGCAGCCAGGCGCGGATGTGTGGCGTGGGCTTGCAGGGCCTTGATCCAGGAGGGGCCATCATTCGGATCGACGAATGTGGTGCCTTGCCCGGCGACTTCGCGGTGGGCCGGGATATCGGAGACGATGAGCGGGGTGCCGAGTGCGGATGCCTCGATCAGCGGCAGCCCGAAGCCCTCGACATAGGACGGCGAGACAAGGCCTGACGCGCCACGCAAGACGGTGATGAGGCCCTGGTCCGTCAGCCCCGATACCTCGATCACCCACGGGGCCAGCTGCGCTGAGCGCTCGAGCAGGTCGACAACGCTTTCGTTCTCCCAGCCTCGGCGGCCGACGAGGAGCAGGCGCGGCGTGGCTTCGCCGCACTGCTCGGCGAGCTGGCGCCAGACCGCGAGCAGGAAGGCCAGGTTCTTGCGCGGCTCGATCGTGCCGACATAGACGAAATAGGGACGCTCGACCTTGGGGGGCGGGGTGTGGCTGGTTTGCAGGAAGGCGTCCTCGACGCCGAGCTGGACGACCTCGATGCGCGGCTCGCGCCAACCCAGGCGCTGGAGCCAGTGGCGTGTGCGGTCAGCCGTGTACCGGGAGTTGACGAGGATGAGCTCGGCCAGATCCGACACGGTCTTCAGGCGGCCGAGGTGACGGGGGGCGGCGCCGGGCGAGCAGTATTCCGGATAGTCGATGGGGATCACGTCATGCAGGAAGAAGACAGGCTTGACCTTGCCTGCGGTCCAGCGAAACCGCCGGGTGTGCTCGAGCTGGGTGTGGGACGTGTGCAGGTAGGCGGCGGGCTTGCCGTTCAGTGCGGCAAGTTCGGCGTTGAGACGTGACGGTGCGCTTGACAGCTCGACAGCGGGAAACATGAAGCCCTGACGCACGACCTGTGTTTGCGGGCGCCCCTGGATCCTTGCTGATTGTGTTCGAGACGTATCGGGTTGTGATTGGAGCTCCGGGATCAGGCGGGCGAAGGCGAGGTCGTCGGACGGCGCTGCCGGAGACTGTGTTGCGGCCGCCTGCCACGAGGTTTCAACTTGAGCGAGCACCCGTCTTGCCAGGCCTGCGCTGATTGCGCCTGAAAACCAAGGCGTCGTGAGGACCGGCGTTGTCTCGATGTCGGGCCTGTTGAACAGGATTTCCTTGGCGTAGGCGAGCTCGGTGCGGTCGATCCCCGTGGGCGTTGCCCGGACGATGCGGGTGGCGATCCGGGTGATGTCCAGGAACAGGCGCATGGGGCTGGACCGGTTTCCTTGCTGAGAGACCAAGCAGGGGTTGTGAGCCTGGCGGGATTCACCATGGCCGCGGCGGTGGTGCTGTGCGCGCGTGGTTTGCCGTCGCACGCACACAAACACTTAAGCGTAGTTGCTTTTTCGAGCATGAGTTCGGAGAATGCAAGCTGCTTCGGGGATGGCGGCAAGTTCTGTGCTGCTGGGTCATATTCCCGGTTGTTGAAGAGAGCGGGTGTGGGGATGCTGAAGTCTGGTTGTTCTGCCTTGGCGACGTCGATGCGTCTGCGTGGGCGAGCCCTTGCGCTTGCAAGCGTCAGCATCGTGTCCCTCGCGGGCTGCTCGTCGATCCTTCCCGGTTCGGGGCCGACGTCGGACGAGATCGTCGCGGCCAGTGTTGTTTCCAATTCGACCTGGTTCGAGCTGTTCGATGTCGACAATGCGACGCTCGACCAGTTGCGGCAGCGTTCGTCGGCGAAGCTCGCGAAATTCGCCGATGGCCAGGGTCCGCAGGAGCCGATGATCGGCATTGGCGATGTCATCAAGGTGACGATCTGGGAGGCGGCGCCCGGTGGCCTGTTCACCTCGCAGGTGAACCTGAGCATGGGGGCCGGTTCCCAGAGTGTGACGATCCCCGACCAGGTGGTGACGCAGGAGGGCACGATTTCGGTTCCCTTCGTTGGTGCGCCAAAGGTTCTGGGGCAGTCGGTGCGCTCGGTCGAGCGGATGCTGCGCAAGAGCCTGACCGGCAAGGCGGTGGATCCGCAGGTGCTGGTGACGGTGGTGCGCAGCAGCTCGAGTGCGGTGACCGTGACGGGTGATGCGGTCACGGGGGCGCAGGTGCCACTGGGGCCGAACGGCTACAGGATCCTCGATGCCGTTGCGGCGGTGGGCGGTATCAAGAGCCCGCTGAACGAAACCTTCGTTGGCCTGACCCGCAAGGGGCGCGCGGAAGAGGTGCCCTTTGCTGCCCTGCTGAGCGATCCCGACGAGAACGTGTTCCTGCGTCCGCGCGACGTGCTGTCGGTGACGCGCAAGCCCGTGACCTTCACGGTGCTGGGCGCGACGGGGCGCAATGCCGACATCAATTTCGAGGGCCCGAGCCTTACGCTTGCGCAGGCACTGGGCAAGGCCGGCGGGTTCATCGACCTGAGGGCCGACGCCTCGGGCGTGTTCATCTTCCGCCGCGAGGACGCCAAGGACGTGATCGCGATGGGCCGCAATTCCAAGCTGACCGCGCTGGGCGGCGAGGTTCCGGTGGTCTACCGGGTCAATCTGAGCGGCGCGGATGGTTTCGTGACCGCGCAGGCCTTCCGCATGCAGCCGGGTGACCTGGTGTACGTGTCGAATGCGCCGGCGAGCGAGTTCGAGAAGTTCTTGAGGTTGGTGCTGGCGACGCGGGCGGCGGTGGAGTAGGGGGCTTGGTTATCGGCCTCGGCGCCCGTCAACTCATTGAGCAAGGTCGCTGGGCAGCCCCTAGCGCTGCTACCGCTTCAGGATTGTCATGCCGAAGCAAGTTGCGGGAAAGCCGTCCACGGACAACTTCAGGTGTGCAGGATGGTCTCCTATCGTGGACATACCCGCTGGTAAACCGGAATAAGGGGGCAAGTCGACAAAACGGTCGAGGACGCCATCACCCGTCTCAAAGCTTATGGGTTCTACAAGACAATTGAGGCGTCGCAAACGTTCTGCCAGCCTCTCGAAGTGTTGCCGCTGGAACAAGACGGTAGGCCAATTGTCGATGGTGTCTGCCTCGCTTATGTTGAATTCCGTCGTATGTATGGACACACCGCCCGGCCTCAGCGTTTCGAGGGAGTTTTCGATGAATTGCAGACCCTTTTCGATTGAACCCAGATGTTCAAGGGCACACGTGGACCAGCAGAAGTCGAAGTCTGTTAGCGTGGATGGGATGTTGTTCATGTCCACGTGCTGCAGCCTTACCTGACTCTCAAAAGCCTCCCGGGTTGCAAGGTGTGCGTGCCATAGCGTCTCCAACTCCGTGGTGTGCTGGGATGTGCTGCGCCAGCCCATCGTGCCATCGTGCTCTGGTGGCAGGTCTGTTGCCAAAACCTGCACTCCTCTTGAGGCCAGCAGGCTTGGTATTGGTTCCCGGCCGCACCCGAAGCCCAGGCCTTGCTTCCCTGGTTGAAGGACGCCGCAGGTGTGCATGCTCTGCAGAATGTAGCAAAGTTCCCAAATCTTGCGGTGGTATATCGGTCGGATGCCCAGTTGACCGCACCAATATGCGCACCACGCGCTTTCTATGTCCCGTTGCGTGGATGCGCGCCAGCCGAGCAGGTCTGCGGTTGGCTCCGCTGGAGCGGGCGACATGCGACTTGTTCCGAGAGCTCTTGCAATGTCGTACCCCATGTTCTTTACGTTTAAACGAGCCAGCTCTGAGTCGCGGAGGTTCATCCAAAGCGGGTTCATGTTGGGTGGGCCATCTGCCTCTACCTTTTGAAGGAGATGTTCCAGAAGTCGCCGCAGGATGATTGAAAATAGCTTTGCCCTGCGTGTCTTCCGCCCGCTTGATCTTTTGGACTTGTCGTCTTTGAAGTGGAGCATTGGCCAAATTCTCGGGGAAATTGGATGAACTTCTCAAGTCCTCAAGTTTCCATCAGGACAAAAGACAGTATGCAGGTTTGGGCCTAGCGGGCAACTGGCTCATTGGTTCTGGCTGGACCGCCGGTCCATTTCCAGAGTGGTAGTGTGCCCAGCTTTTGTCATGAGCGCTATTGTTAGCAGTGCACCCGAGTCATGGCCGCCCGCATACTGACAAACTGACGTGCAAGTTGACTGGCAATTTGGCCATCTACTATTCAGAATTTGGTGCTCAGCCTATAATCGGTACTGTTTTTGTCAGGATTTAGTTGATGTTGCTGACAGTGTTTGGTGTGCCAACCGCGGCAGCTGTTCGTGGGTTTCAGATAGTCCAGGCCTTCTTTACAGAAATGGTTGGAGGCTTTGACTTACTGACAGCTGCGACGGTCGAGGAGCTGCGATCTGCTTGGGCGGGCAGGGTCCACCAGCATGTTCTCTATTTTAGCGAAGCGCCGGGGGCGGATGTGGTTTCCTTCTTCAGGCAGGCGCAGGCGCCCATGCTGGTGTTTGTCGATGATCCGGTCGAAATTGCCTTGGCTCTTCAGGTTGAGCGCGGGTTGGATCAGTTGCAGTCCGCAAGGGCGTCGTCGTTAAGTGTTTCCGTCCTTGAGGAAATCTGGGTTGCCCCGGATGTGATGCTGATAAATGCAGGGCGCGGTGGCACGCTGTCACTTTTTGATTTTGTAGAGGCATTAGCAGCCTTCCTCACTTTGCCATGCTCCGACGAGCAGGTTCTGCGGGTCATGGAGCGGTTGCGCCTGCAGGGTTTCAGTCTCGGTGATGCAGATGGCTCATGGCTGAGTCTGCAGCTCAATGGGGACCCGGGCAGCGATCGACAAGCGCCGTCGTCGGAAGAGTTGGGGTTGCTTCATCGCTATCTGGGCTCTTACCGCCCTGTCGCTGCTCAACAGCCGTTGAGTGTCGTTATTTGGCCTGAGGAGACTTTTGTCAGCGTTGATCACGGGTGGACAGGGTTGAACGGCATGCTCGACATGACGGGCCGGCAAAGACGGTTGATCGACGGTCCTTTGTTTGGTCTACCCCGTGGACGGTGGCAAGCGACGATCGAGTTTGTCGTTCTCGATAACCTTATGGGCTGCGTCATGCAGGTGCATGTCGTTGCCCAGAGGGTCCTGCGCCAGGGCCGGATCGCTCTTCCCGAGACTGGTAGCCACAGCTGTTCTTTGGTCTTCGATCATGAGGATGCTCATACTCCACTCGTCATTCAATTCACTTTAGACCGGGGCGTGCTGCAGGGCCGGTTCAGGTTGGTTCGTGTGGTTTTTCAGAGGTTGTCGCTGCGGCTGGATCGCAGGATGGCGGGGTGAGGGGAGTTGAGGTTGTAGGGCCATGCGTACGACCACAGAATGTCCTGAGATGGCAGTTACATGACGACAGAGCCAGGTTTGATCCGAGGCCTGAAAACTGGATCAATTTTGGGTAGAGCTTTCCGATCCTTGAGTCCCTGGTTGGGAGGAGTGGAAAGCGATGAGAGCCTCGAAATTTTCGGACGCCCAGAAGGCGTTCATTTTGAAGCAGGGAGCGGACGGTATTCCGGTTGAAGAGATTTGCCGTCGGGCCGGCATCAGCCAGGCATCCTATTTCAACTGGAAGAAGAAGTATGACGGTTTGCTGCCGAACGAGATGCGGCGACTGAAGCAACTGGAAGACGAGAATGGCAAGCTCAAGAAGCTTGTGGCTGACCTGTCTCTCGATAGGGAAATGCTGCAGGATGTCATACGCCGAAAACTTTGAGGCCTGATCGCAAGCGCAAGCTGGTCGATGCCATGTGTGCAGAATGGAAAGTGTCAATCCGGCGATCATGCCGGGTTTTGGAGTTGGACACATCCTCCTATCACTACAAGGCGCGCCGGCGTGATCAGGCCCACGAGGAAAAGCGCATCAAGGAAATTTGCCAGACACGTGTTCGATACGGTTATCGCCGCGTGCATGTCATGCTGAGGAGAAAGGGCTTTTCGATCAGCATGAACCGGACCCGTCGTATCTATCGCGAATTGGGCCTGCAATTGCGCAACAAAACACCGAAGCGGAGAGTGAAGGCCAAGCTCAGGGATGATCGCACAGTGGCCACAATGCCGAACGAAACGTGGGCCATGGACTTCGTGCACGATCAGCTTGCGACGGGTCGCAAACTTCGTATCCTGACTGTTGTAGATATCTACTCGAAATACTCTCCGGTCATCGATCCGCGATTTACCTACAAAGCGGAAGATGTGGTTCGAACGCTGGAAGGAGTCTGCAATAAAGTGGGATATCCAAGGTCGATACGCGTTGATCAAGGGTCCGAGTTCATCTCACGCGATCTCGACCTGTGGGCCTACGCTCACAACGTCGTCCTCGACTTCTCGCGACCAGGTAAACCCACCGACAATGCCTTTATCGAAAGCTTCAACGGTCGCTTTCGGGCCGAATGCCTGAACACACATTGGTTCCTGACGCTTGACGACGCCTGCGAGAAATTGGATGATTGGCGCAGATACTACAACGAAGAACGACCGCATGGGGCAATCGGTCAGAGAACCCCGATGACACTGATCAATCGCGCGGGCGCTACCAACCCGTCCTTGTGCGATAAGGTCGAAAACTCCAGCTAAGGCTGGTCCAGTGTTTGGTCTCGGAGCA
>JBEIHO010000074.1:0-14243 GCA_040381215.1 Alphaproteobacteria bacterium
CAGCCTCGTGCGGACGGACGTGGAGCCGATTTCCGCTGCAGAGGAGCGCGCGGCGGCGCGCTCTTTCGTCTGCGTCACCATGTGGTTGATCCTGCCCTTCCTCCTGCGGCGCACCGGTCTTGAGGCGTTTGCGGCCACCTGCGAGAGGGAGCGTGACTTCTGCAGGCCCGGTTTCGCGGCGCGGGGGCTCGATTTGATCGACTTCAATTACTCCGGCCGTCAGGCAGCCGGGTGCGCTTTCAGCCTTCGGTTCAGCGCCCGCGCGGCATCCGATGCCGCTGAGAAATGCAGACTGCTGGCCAATCACCCCGAGATGGACCAGGTAGCCGAGGCTGGCTCTGAGTGCGCCACCGCGCTGTCTTGCGCGGGCATTGGTGGCGTCGATCCTGGTGAAACGATTGCCGAATCTGAAGAGGAGGCCTGGATGTGGGATGTCGCCAAGCGGGCGATTGCCTTGGCCGCAGCGGCGGCACGCGGCGCGCCTCTCACTTTCACATCCGTCGTCGGGCGATCCGCAGGCTGACGGGCCCACCCCAGGCGCATGCCTGTCGATCATACCAGCCAGAGCGTCTCGATGCCCCACGGATCGCCTGCCGCACGCCGCAGGTGCGCGACACAGCCCTCCGGATGCGCGTTCCGGCCCCTTTAGGTCAACCCGCGCGACAGGGGCTTGTCCGTGGAAGCTGAATTGTCTCGTCAAGCCAAGGAGGTCCCATGGCGATCCTGCCCGTTACGCAGCCCCTTCCGAGCCCCGAAGTCGATCCCGATATCGCTGTCTTTCCTGTCCCGGCGCGTTCTGAAGCATCCCGGGCCGCCTGGAAGAGGGTCGTGTTCCATCGATCTTTTGCCGGAAACCGGACGATTTGTGGCTTTGCCGTAAAGATCCGGGGACTCTGGAGTGTCCTGCCCACGCCCACCCGCCAAGCCATCGCTGCGGAACTCAGCGACAATCATCATCGGGCGCCGATCTGCGAGGAAGCCGAGCGCACTGCAGCGCGATACTTTGCCCAGCTGGCCACCTGGGTGATCGCCCCCATCACCCTGCGCCACATCGGCCGTGAAGCCCTGGCGGCAGACTGCGAGAACGAGGACGCGTTCAGCCTTGGAAAGGCCGCGTCCTTCGCCCATTGCACAATTGGGATGGACAGGAGCCTGGATGAGGAACTGGAGGGACAGATTCCGGCCCGCAGCTGCGCCTATTCGGCCTGCAGCTATGCCGCGAGTTGCGCCCACTACGGGCAATCCCCCGACATCAAACTTGTCATTAAAGCCGGAAGTTGGTGCGCAGATGCGCTGATCGCCGCCACGACCTACAATCTGATCACGGATCCGGACGGAAAGCCGTTTCCGGAGGCTGCATGGCTTTGCGCCTTTGCAGAGGCGAGCATAAACGCGGCGACGCGGTTTGGCCGCACGGACGGGCTGACATTCGAGACGTTCACCGGACGCTCCCGGCGCTGATGCTCTCGCTGCTGGGGGCCTGCGACGGGAACCGTGCCGCACTGTGGCGACCGCATGATCCGGCAGCAGGGCGCGCCTGGGCGCATTGGCGTCGAGCGATCTGCAGCACCGCATGAGTCCGCGGTCTCAGGGGATGCTCAGGCCCCGGGGTCCATGACCTGCGCCTGGACGCCAGTCGCTGCGAAAACCCATTCGCCGGGCGATGCCGGCAAGCGGGGCGAAGGTTTCAGCGAAGGTCCTGCGCAGAAAATCTGGATTGGCGAGTTCCGGCGTCGCGGTGCTGCAGGCGCCGTCGGGCATTGGTCTTGACCGGACCGATGCGGCGCTGCTGCGGGCGCAGCAGTCGAATGCAGGCCTCCCGGCGCGGGTTCTGGCCGAGGCGGTCGGATTGTCGCCCAACGCTGTCCTGGAGCGCGTGCGCCGGCTTGTGCGCAGCGGGGCGTTGCTGCGTCGGGTGGGCGAGATTGACGAGGGGATGTTTGCGGCGTGGCCGACATTCCTGGTGTTCGTGACCCTGACGCCGGCGGGCCGACGGTCGCGGGCGCTGCTTGATCAGGCGATCCGGGATGCGCCGGAAATCATGGACGCGACGGAGATGCCGGGGGATGAGGACCTTGTGCTCAGGGTGGCGGTCCCGACGGCGGCGCATTGGATGGGTGTGCAGCGCCGGCTGGATCCGGGCGGGCGCCTGATCGATCAGGTGCGTCTTCGCCTGATGGGCGGAGCGATCAAGCGTGGCGGGCCGCATCCCCTGCTGATCGCGGCGAGTTCAAACGGGTAGCCAACAAGCGCCCTTGGACCTCGCGCTCAACTGTATAGTGCATGTAAATTGACTCGCGACCCTTGGGTCGGTCACATTTGGTGGTCGGCCGGGGGCGCGGGTGAGCGATATCGAAGCATCGATCCTTGAGGAGTTGGCTGTGGAAAGCCCGATCCTGCAGGATGACCTGCACGTGCGGGCTGCACGCAGGCTCGGCTCGCCGATTTGCGACCGACACTTCGCTGATGCTCTTGCCAGCCTGGTCGCCAAGCGAGACGTAACCCGTGACGCCAGGAAGGTCAGGCGATCCGAACCGGATTTCCCGGAACGGGTGCTGGAGGATCCCATCCAGACTTGGCTCTTCGGGGACGCCGCGTTCGCCCAACTGCGTCTGTCGCAGGAGCATGCGGTTGTCCAGAGGACAACCGTCGGCGGCCGGCAGGGTTCGGGATTGTGGTCGCGACCGGACTTCACGATCGCGACAATTCGCCAGCGCAAGTATGATCCGCTGCGACATCTTGATGTGCTTGCCTTTGAGCTCAAGAATCTCGCCGGAGCATCCTTGCTCTCGGTTCATGAGGCTTTAGCGCATTCGCGGTTCGCCCACTACGCCTATCTCATCTGCCCCCGGTCGCTGGTCCACCCGGAATATCTTGGCGACATCCAGCAGAACTGTGTCGCCCATGGCGTGGGCTTGATTTCGTTTTCGATGGGGATTGGAGAGCATCAAGCCCCCAGGGTGAGCGATGTCCGAATTGAGGTGTCTGCGGCCCGAAAGGCGCCCGACCCGGATCTCGTCGACCGCTACATCGAGGACCGGATGACCCCTGAGAACGCCGCCCGGCTTCAGCGGATCGCACAGGGCATATAGATGGGCAAGATCGTCTGCATTGCGAACCGGAAGGGCGGCGTCGGTAAGACGACGCTTTCCATTGGACTGGCTGAAGCCCTTGTGAGCCAACACAAGAAGAATGTCCTGATCGTTGATCTTGACCCGCAGGCAAGCGCCACTGAGGTTCTCCTCAGCGACGAGCACTACACGGATGTTCTGGCGCGCGGGGCGACCCTCCCGGGTTACATTACCCAATCTCTGCAGGGCGTTCCGCCAGCTGCATCGGCGTATGTCTGCCAGATGCGTCACAGTCTCCGCGACCGCGGCAGCGTCAATCTGGCGCTCTACCCCAACTCGCCTGAATTGTGGGATGTCGAGTGGCAGGCCCTGCGCGATGGATCAGAGCACGCGGTCAGGGCCGCCTACAGGACATTCCTGGGCAGCGTGCAGGATGGGTTCGACGTGGTCATCATTGACTGCCCGCCTGGCCGCACCCTTGGGCTGGAAGTATCCATCAGCATGGCGGACCTGGCGCTGTGCCCGGTGGTGCCGCAGCACCTTGCGGTGTGGGGAATGGACCGAATGCGCGATTACATGGCGGAGCTGCAGAAGACGCAGCCGGTTCCCCGGTGGCGGTTCATCGTCACGATGCGAAACGATGCAACAACGATTGGCCGCAGTCAGCTGGAAGACATTACCAAGAGATTTCGCGATGACATGCTGAGCGAGGGGACGCTACTCGGTGACGATCGTATTCTGTCTCTTCAGAACCGGCAGAGCATCCCTCAGCGGATTGCTCTGTTTCGGGATGAGCCGGACCGAATCCAGTCCCTTGAACAATTTTACGGACCCGAGATTGCGAGGGAACTCAGCAAGATCGCGAAGCAGACCCTGAAGGAGCTTGCGCTTAATGGCTAATCCACTGAGCATCTTGAATGCACTTGCGGCCGCCAGGGTCGAGCCTTCCGCGACAGAACAGACAAAGCTGACAAAGGCACTCGAGAAGGCCCTGCAGGAACTGCTCCCGAAGGTTTCCCTTGCATCGGCGAGACGGGTTGACCGCGCCATGCTCTCGGAGATTGAGGACTTTCTGGCTGTTCAGGCTGGACGGAAACCTCTTACGGCCATTGCAAAGGCCTGGGACCCCAAGGCCGCGCCGCTGGCGGACCTGACCGACGCCGAGGTCGCCAGACTCTTGATCGAGCTTGTTTCCGGAAAGCGGGAGCCATACGCACCGACCCAACACAGTTTGCCGGCAGCGCGCGCACTCCCCCCTGGCGAGAGAGCGGCGCTCTCCAGGAGCCTGTCCATGCTTGCGCCGACGAAGGATCTCGGCGCTCTGCTGAAACGCTGGGACAAACATTGGTCGACAACCGGGCTTGACCGCGCTGCGCTTCTATCGCGCCTGCACGCACTGCTTGATGGGACAGAGGAGCCCAAGCCTGCTCAGCCGAAGTCCATCAGCACGCGGAGGCGGGAAGGCGCTGGATAGGCGCTTTGGTCCGCTCGCGTTAGTCCAGGGCGGCGATTGGAGCAAGGTTCCACCGTGGCTCCGATCGACGGATCGGATTAGGCTTGCCCCTACCATCTGGAGCACCAAACTCGGCTTCCGCCCTGCGAGGACGCTTTGACTTTCTACCCTTCGGTTTCTTGTGAGTGATTTATGACTGCATGGGGAAAGCGCGGGAAAGGAACCCCAACGGGCGCTCCGGAGCTATCCTTGCTTGGTCACTGCGCCGACGTGGCTTCTGTCGTTGAAGCGCTGTTGCGACTGAAGACCTACTCAGCCCGATTGGAGCGCCTTGCCTGCCGACCTCTTGAAGCTGCTGACATCAGCCGGCTGTGCTGCTTCGCGCTTTGGCACGATTTGGGAAAAGCAAATTTCGGCTTCTGGAGCCAGCGTTTTGGGGAAGAGGGCGGTGCAGCCCGCCGTCGCAGTGCGGGCCTGCAACCTTCAGACCGGGGTCACACCGCCATCGTTGCGACCCTGCTCCGACATGATGTCACCCGGGTCCGCTTTTGCGAGGTCTTTCCCCTCGAGGAAGTCTGCACGTGGGGCCCCTCGCTTGATCTCTTGTGGGCTGCAGTATCGCACCACGGTTCGCCACTGAGCGCCGGCTTCGCCGGAGGCATGGTCGGCATCGACGAACGGATGGGCCACTTGAAGGCCGCATGGACCGCACGTGATGGTTACAATCCCATGGCTGAGATCGCCGCTCTGGCCGCAGCGGCGCGCCAATGGTTCCCAGAAGCATTCAGAGCGGATGCGCCGACCTTGCCTGGCGATCCGGCATTCACACATGCCTTCGCGGGGATCGTGAGCCTGGCGGACTGGATAGCCTCTAACCCTGATCCGGATTTCTTCCCCTATCTCGGTGACGGCGGTCCGGACCGAATGACCTTCGCCCGCCCACGCGCGCGGGACGTATTGGCGCGAATGCGGATCGATGTGGAGGCCCCTCGCGCAAGGCTCCGGGAGCGGATGCCTGACTTCGCCGAGGCACTCGGCTTTGCCCCACGTGAAGCACAGGCTGTCATGGGGCGCAAAGATCTTGGGCAAATCGTTGTACTCGAGAGCGAAACCGGTTCCGGAAAGACGGAAGCGGCGCTGTGGCGCTTTGCAACCCTGTTTGCTGCGGGAGAGGTAGACAGCCTAGCCTTTCTGCTGCCGACACGTGTTGCAGCAACTGCGATGGTTGCCCGCATAAATAGGTTTCTCACGAAACTGTTTGGTTGCGATCCGGCCCCGCTCAACTGCGTGCTCGGCGTACCTGGTTACGCTTACGCGGACGGCACACACGCACTTGAGCGACTTGCCGGATTTGAAACCCTTTGGCCCGACACCGAAGATGACGACGCCGCCCATCGGCGCTGGGCGGCGGAGCATCCAAAGCGTTTCCTGGCCGCTTCTGTGATGGTGGGCACAGTTGATCAGGCGCTCCTTGGGTCTCTGCGCGTGCGGCACGCGCATTTGCGCGGTGCGGCACTCCTCCGGTCACTTCTCGTTGTCGATGAGGTGCATGCATCCGATGCTTACATGACTGGCCTGTTGCAGGAGGTGCTCACACGACAGGTTAGGGCTGGTGGTCATGCGCTGCTGCTCTCGGCGACCTTGGGTGGGGCGACACGGAATGCGCTCCTGGCCTCTGGACTGCAGCCGGTACGGCGTAATCGCCTCGCTGCCACAGTTCCGCAGGATCGTCACCCCCGGGATGATGCCTATCCCGCGGTCAGCGACGTGTCAGGCATGCGGGTGGCGCCGCCCCGAGGTCCTGACAAGCAAATCGCCTTTCAGATATCCGACCATATCGCAGATCCCGAGGCGATCGCAGCGATGGCCGCTGGCGCCGCACGCGGGGGAGCCAGAGTCCTGATCGTGCGCAATACTGTGGGCCAAGCTATCCAGGTGCAGCAATCGCTCGAGATTGCCCTGGCGGACGCACCAAACCTGTTATTCACAGTAGGCAGTTCAGTGGCCATGCATCATGGCAGATACGCTGCTGAAGATCGCAAGGTTCTTGATCTGGCTGTCGAGGGAGCATTGGGGAAGAGTGCGCAGCGTCCTCATGGATTGGTGGTTGTCGGGACCCAGACGCTGGAACAGAGCCTCGATATTGACGCCGATTTCCTGATCACCGATGTGGCGCCGGCGGATGTTCTGTTGCAGCGCTTTGGCCGCCTGCACCGACACCGTGATCGCCCCCGCCCGTTTGGGTTTGACACGCCCCGCGCCATCATTCTGGCACCCGCAGATGGCTTATCCCCGTTTCTTACGGCATCACGCGGCAAACCAAGCTTTGGGTTTGGCACTACCTACCTGAACCTGCCTTCCGTCCAGGCAACTCTGCTGGAACTGACGAAGAGAACGATTATCCAGGTGCCAACGGATTGCCGCGAACTTGTTGAATCGACTGTAGACTTTGAGTACTTGTCGGCACGTTGCAGAGAATGGGGCGGTCCGTGGCATAACGCAATGCAAGCCGTTTACGGACGAACAAATGCAGAGATGACCGAGGCGCATCATGCGCGGCTCGACTGGACCGTTCCATGGGATCACCAACCACCCTTCCCGCGTCGCAGTGAGGAGGATCTCCGAACCCGTCTTGGCCTCAATGATCGCCTCGTTGCCTTGCCCTACCCCTGGACGTCTCCTTTTGGCGCACCGCTGACGCAGATCAAGGTTCCGGGCTGGATGTTGCGGGGGACCGATCTAGCTGGCACGGGCGAGGACGCGCCAGCCGAGGTCGTTGACCAAGTCAACTCTGGGCTCGTGTTCCGTTGGGCTGGCGCCGTATTTCGCTACGGCCGGGTTGGCCTTGAGCGGATCTGAAAACTCCCTCAGATTGCCGGGGTTATCGTAGCCTATTGACTGAAGCGACAGCCGCGGGTTGAATTGAAAGCGATGACTGCCGTAGATTGATCCGGGAGTGTTGAGTTTTCACCGTTAGATAGTTTTTTGCCCAGGCCCGCGGCGCCAAGAGCAGGGTTCAACGGGGTTTTTCCATCCACGCAGCCTTCGGTCTGGGTAGGTCACTTTATTGCAGCGTTCAGAGCTACAGGATCCTACGGTCGTCTCAAGGGCGCTCCACAGATTAGGGTCTGCGGCGGGCGCCATTGTCGCCGGGGTCCTTCGACAGAAGCCCGGACATTAACATCTTCGCAAGGACCGTCAGAGGCGGGGATCTTTTTGATGACGGCAAGAGAGCCAAACAAGGTTTCAAAGACAGCATGAGTTCATTATTGTCCGAAAAGGCCTTCACGGCGGTTGGGGCGTCGGGCGAAGCCTACCGGCTTTCCCTTCCCGAAGCATTTGCTGCGCTTGCCGCGGATCGCGTT
Source organism: Alphaproteobacteria bacterium (assembly GCA_040381215.1). Taxonomy (GTDB): domain Bacteria; phylum Pseudomonadota; class Alphaproteobacteria; order Micropepsales; family Micropepsaceae; genus SZUA-430. The sequence goes on from JBEIHO010000074.1 coordinate 7,890, forward strand.
GCGGCATTTCCAGCGCTTCGACCGCATCAGGCCCCAGCGTTTCATGCATTCCTCGTGCAAGTCGCGGCCATGGGGTGTGAAGCCTTGGACCTTGACCACGCGCCCGGCGATGATCCTGCTGCCTGGGCTGACGTCTTGCGAGCGCTCACCCGTGAATGGCCAGAGGACGAACCGTGGCGGCTTGTAACAGCGCCAGACAAGCCTGCCTTCATGCAACCTCCGGTCCCTGGGGGCGGTCTGGATGATTTTGACAAGGATTTGATCCTCACACCCGACGCACTGGACATGCTGGTAACGTCAAAGAACCATGACCTAAAGGCCGAGCGTATCGTCAATCCGCAAGTCGATGACTGGGTTTTCGCCCTGATCTCTCTGCAGACGCAGGAGGGTCAGATGGGCAAGGGCAACTACGGAGTTGCACGGATGAATGGCGGCTACTCCAGCCGATCATATGTCCGTCTAACGCCAGAGGGAGGCTCAGGCGCAGGGGTCATGCGGGATGTTGCCGCGCTTTTGAAGACGGGCCCGGGCGCATGGAGTCCGCCGCCGATTTTTGCTCATGCTGATGCAAAGACATTGCTCTGGACCCTGCCTTGGGACGGGAAGGAACAACTTTCTCTCAATTCCCTGCATCCGCTTTTTGTGGAGTGCTGCCGGCGGGTCCGCCTCGTCGAGGCTGGCGATAGGATCGCTGCGCGGAAGGCTGGATCCGAAATGTCACGCATCTCCGCAAAGGAACTCCGCGGGGTTTTGGGCGACCCATGGGCGCCAATCGACGAGACCGAGGGGGCCAAGGCCCTCTCGATTACGGCGGAGGGGTTCTCGTACCGTAAGGTCGTTGAGCTGCTGTTCCGTGGCGGGAGTCGCAGCTATCGACTGCCGTATCTTGCTAGCCCACAGCATGCCGAGAAAGCGCGTCCAATGCGCATGGAGCTTGCTGCACTGACGAGAGGGATGGGCAAGACCGAAGGCTTTCACCGGCGCTGCATTGAAATGCCGACGCAGGCCATGAACGCGCTTGGATCAGACAGTGCAGCCAGACGGGCGTGGGAGCAAATCGGGGCGGCAGGTGACGTGTGGTCCAAGGCGCTGCGCCCAGCCATTCTTGCCCTCCTGCAGAGCGGACCTGAGAGCGTGAACTGGGCCGACAAACCGACAGGAAAACTTGCTGACGCGTGGCAAGGAAACTTCGAGGCGCGGGTTGACCAGGTTTTCTTCCATGCACTCTGGGCCTCGCTTGAACTGGATCAGGATGCCGCCGCAAGGGCATGGGCTGTCGAGCTATCAGGAATAGCGCGCACAGTCTTCTCTGAGGTCAGGAAGGCGGCCCCCCAAAGGTCCGAGCGGCGTTTCCTCTCGGAGGCCCGTTCTGAAGCCCTCTTCAGGGGGGGCCTCCGGAAAGCTCTTCCAAGTTTGACGCAGGCTGAGGAAACGACAGATGGATAGTGGACTACCGCTTGAGCCCTCTGCAAGCGCACTTATCGCGCGACTCGCGGGTGAACTGGGGCGCGACGATTTTCCGACGGGGGACCATGCCGCGCTGCGGCGCATGGACCCGCGGGCCCCTGGACGGTCTGCAATAGCCTTGCATAAGCTGATGGTGAAAACCGGCGTCGCAGAGCAGGGTCAACGGCGTTGGGCGCTGGTTATTCATTGTCTTGCTCTTGCGCGAGGGAGGCACAAGAACGGCCGCGAGGCGCCCCGCTTCCGGGCCGGCGCCGTTTTACAGCAAATCAACGTTTCAGAGCAGCGTCTCAACCAATTGCTCGCGGCGGACGAGGAGGTTCTGTTCGATCTGTTGCCAGCCCTGGCGCGTCGGCTGGATTCCAATGGTGCGGCAATTGACTGGACAGAGCTTGCCTTGCTCATCCTGCAGACCGCTTCCGACAAGGCGGACAACGTCCGTCTCGCAATCGCCGGCGCGTACGCACGCGCCGCGGCAGGATCCCTAACGAAGAAGGAAAGCGCATGACAGCCCCTCGTTTCATCCAGATACACTGGCTCGCATCCTATCCAGCGACATTGCTGAACCGCGATCAGGATGGGCTGGGCAAACGCATCCCCTTTGGCGGCGAGGTGCGCGGCCGTATTTCCTCCCAGTGCCTCAAGCGACATTGGCGGTTTGCTGGGAGCGAGGGGCGTGAGGGAGCGCGACAGAATCCGTGGGCCCTCCAGAACCTGCGGGGTCTTTCAGACGCAGATTTCGGCATTCGGTCCCGCAAGCTGATGAGTTCGGAACTGGTTGGCCCGTTAATCGCGGAGGGGCTTGATGCGAAAACGGTTGAAGAGTGGCGTCAGGCACTGATGTCCCGCGTCTTCCCGAAGAAGGGCAGCAAGGAGAGCGGAAGCGGCAATAGCGCGCCCGAGGTTGACGCAGAGGAAGATGACGATGTCACAGATGACACTGGCACCGTTGCGGAAGATACAAAGCAGGCGTTCCTGCTGGGACCATGTGAAATCAAGTATCTCCGTGATTTGCTGCGTCAAGCTGTAAAGGGCGACGCGGAAGTTCAGGCCGCAATCCGCGCCAAACCCAAAGCGAAAGGGCTTTCCCCACTGCAAAAAAAACTCGCTGGCGATCTGCGGGATAACCTAGAGGCCTTGGGCGAAGACGCCAGAGTTCCCCGCAGCTTAGAAGCTGCACTGTTTGGGCGAATGGTGACGTCAGATCTGATCGCCAATGTCGACGCCGCAATCCACGTCGCACACGCAATTACGGTGCATCCGATCGCACGGGAGATGGACTTCATGTCGGTCGTCGATGACCTGAAGAACGAAGACGACAGTGCTGACGCCGGAGCCGCAGGGGTGTTCGACATGGAGCTCACCAGCGGACTATATTATGGTTATACGGTTGTTGATGTGGCGCTGCTGCGCAGCAACCTGGGGGGTGATGCGGCCCTTGCCGGAAAAGTCGTTGAGCATCTTCTGCATCTAATTGCCGAGGTGTCGCCGGGGGCGAAAAAGGGTTCGACAGCCCCGTATGCCTACGCCGATCTGATGCTGGTCGAGGCCGGTTCGCGCCAGCCGCGCACACTTGCCAATGCCTTCCGAAAGTCAATCCGATCACGCACGAATCGGCAGTTTGATGAGACGGTGGAAGCCCTGCGGGCGCATCTCGATAGCCTGGACGCAACCTATGGGGGCGGTGAGCAGCGCAGGCTGTTGGCTTTGGACGCCGATGCAGCACTGCCGGGCGCTGAACGCAACTCGCTTGATGAGATGGCGGCATGGGCCGGCGCAAGGGTCGCGGCGTGATCAAGGCACATCTCATCCTGCGCTTCGACGCGCCTCTGACGAGTTTTGGCGGAGTGGCTGTAGACAACTACGGCCCGATCGATCCTTTTCCAAGCGCCTCCCTCCTGACCGGGCTTCTCGGGAATGCGCTTGGAATGGACCGGTCTGACGGTCGGCGCTTGCAGGCCCTTCAGGATCGGCTGGTTTATGCAGCACGCATCGATCAGCCAGGTCACATGATCATGGATTTTCAGACAGCGGCCTTGGCCAGGGATGACAAGGGTTGGACGACGCACGGCGTGCCCGAGGGACGCAGCGGCGGAGCCGGCACATACAAGGGAAAGCATATCCGCTATCGCGATTATTGGGCGGATCGCATAGTCACTGTTGCGTTGCGTTTGGCCCCTCCCAATAGCGCACCGAGCCTGGGTGAAGTGGCTGACGCTCTGCAGGCCCCCATTCGACCACTTTTCATCGGGCGCAAGCCTTGTCTACCGTCCACCCAACTGCTGGTTGAGACGGTCGAGGCAAAGTCTGCGCTCTCAGCGCTGGAGAAGACTGCCGTTACGGGCGATGCGGCCACATTCGAGGCATTCTGGTCGGAGGACGATTCAGAAGTGCTCGGACAGTGGCTCTCCTTCGAAACAACAGGAAGGCGCAATTGGATTTCGGGAGTGCATGGCGGCTCAGAGCGGTGGCGGCGCGGAACGATCAAGATGAGACCAGCACCATGACGGCACTTTCGTTGATCCGATTATCTCCAGACCGAGACCACTTTGCCCAATGGGCAGCACGGAATGGCTTCTTGCCTCCGTCAGGCGACGATCTCGGCTATGCGCTGCACGCCGCCTTCGCCAAATGCTTCGGACAGCTTGCTCCGAAACCATTTTACTGGCGTGAAGGCGTTAACAGCGCAGGGCCCGAGCTCTTCGGCTATTGCCCCGGTGAGCCCGACACTGTGCTGGAGTCATTGTCAATCCCGGCTCTCGACGGCGCTCTGGAAACCGGTCTGAACTTGGGGTCTATTCAGGCCCGAGCCATGCCGGGCTCGTGGCGTTCCGGGCGCACCCTCAGCTTTGAGACGCGGACCAGGCCAATAGTTCGGCAGAACCGCGAGGGCGATCGGAGACGTTTTCGCGAAGTCGATGCTGCCGCCCATGCAGCCCGTCTTGCCCCGTTGGAAGCTCCCCCGTCAAAGCGCGATGTTTATCTCGAATGGACTGCGGCGCAACTCGCGCCGGCGGCGGAAATCATCTCAGGAGGTGTGACTGCGATGGGGCGGACACGCGTCTTGCGCAGGCCAATACGGGACGGCAGCCGCAGCAGCGCCATGACCGAAGGTCCCGATGTCACCGTCACCGGTATACTGAGGATCGGTGATGCTGCAGCATTTGGCGAGCTCGTGCGGCGCGGAGTGGGACGGCATCGAGCTTTCGGCTTTGGCATGCTGCTGCTCGCCCCGCCCGGGGCCCTTTAGGCATGCTCGTCGGCCGTCTCGGCCTCGAGACCGCGCGCTTGCCGCATGAGCTGAGGCATGGTCTTGTTTATCTCGACCGTGGTCGATTGGAAGTTGAGGATGGCTGCCTTCGATTTCTCTGTGCAGGCGGCGGCGGCTTACCGGCGGGCGACTATCAAATCCCACATCAGAGCATCTCGCTAGTCGCCTTGGGGCCGGGCAGCAGCGTAACACACGATGCACTGCGTATCTTGGCACGCCATAACACCGGGCTTGCTGCGGTGGGTGAAGACGGGGTCCGATTCTATACTTCTCCGCCCCTGCTGCCAGATGCCTCTGGATTGGCCCGGGCGCAGGCACGAGCGTGGGCTGACGAGACCCAAAGGATCTCAATCGCTCGCCGCATGTATGCTTGGAGACTGGGCGAGATAGTCCCTGCGAAGGAGATCAGTGTACTTCGAGGGATCGAGGGCGCCCGAATGAAGGAGAGCTATAAACTCATTGCCCAACGCATTGGCATACGCTGGGAGGGGCGCCGCTATGATCGGGCGAATCCAAACTCAGCTGATGAGCCAAACCAGGCTCTCAACCACGCGGCCAGTGCCGTCGAGGCGGCGGCCGCCATTGCGGTCGCCTGCACTGGCACAATCCCGCAGCTTGGCTTCATTCACGAGGACAGCGGACAGTCATTCGTGCTCGACATCGCCGACCTATTCCGGACTGAAGTGACAATCCCTACTGCTTTTCAAGCCGTGAAATCCGCAGCGAAGGAACCGAGCAGGAGCCTTGAGTGGCACGTGCGGCGCATGACAGCAGCTGCTTTCCGCAGACAAAGGATCATTCCAACTATGATCGAGCGCATCAAGGGCCTTTGGGAAACCGAACCCTCGGAGCCTGCGTTGGCGGTGCAGGAAGGCCAGGAAACACGGTGAGCCTGACACTTGTCGTGACACGGGACGTCGAACCTCGCTTTCGCGGGTTTCTTGCCTCTGCCATGCAAGAGATCGCGCCTGGGGTTTATGTGAACCCGCACATGTCATCGGGTGTTCGCGATCGGATCTGGGCGGTGGTGAGCGATTGGTACTCTGGCCTTGGGGGCGGCTCAATCGTCATGGCCGTCCACGACAGCCAGGAGGTTGGGCGGTTATCTCTTCGGACACTGGGACTGCCCGCGCGCGAGCTATGCGACATTGATGGAATCCTGCTGGTGCGACGCGAGCGCGGCTAACCTGACTGTGTGCGACCGCTCTTTGACATCGTAAGAAACTGCGACGATTATTCGCAGAGGTTCCCCCGCCCACGCGGGGATGGTCCTCCTCCGTCATTTCAGGACCGCCGTCAGGGCTTGGTTCCCCCGCCCACGCGGGGATGGTCCCTATGGCGATGCCATCTGCCAGGAGTGTTACGGGGTTCCCCCGCCCACGCGGGGATGGTCCCGTAATGACACGCGCGCCGCCTTGGTTGACCGGGGTTCCCCCGCCCACGCGGGGATGGTCCTGACCCAGAGCGCGGCCATCACGACCGCGCCGCGGTTCCCCCGCCCACGCGGGGATGGTCCCCAGAACAGTTTGTGCCGCTGCGCCAAGTGGGTGGTTCCCCCGCCCACGCGGGGATGGTCCCCAAAAACGGCCGAACGTCGCTGCACTCATGGCGGTTCCCCC
>JBEIHO010000075.1:0-13993 GCA_040381215.1 Alphaproteobacteria bacterium
CCCTCGCAACCATAGCAGGTCAATATGTCAGACCGAATAATACATCTGGAACTCGATCGGGTGCGGCGTGTGCTCGTAGTCGTAGACTTCATGAATCTTCAGCTCGATGAAGCTGTCGCTGAAGTCGTCGCTGAACACGTTGCCGCGCTTCAGGAAGGCACGGTTCTTGTCCAGGTTTTCGAGAGCCTCGCGAAGGCTGCCGCAGACCTGCGGGACGTCCTTCAGCTCTTCCGGCGGAAGCGCGTAGAGGTCCTTGTCCATCGGCTGGCCCGGATGGATCTTGTTCTGGATGCCGTCGAGACCCGCCATGAGCAGCGCCGCATAGGCGATGTACGGATTGGCGCCCGGATCCGGGAAGCGCACCTCGATGCGCTTGGCCTTGGGGCCTGCGCCGAACGGAATGCGGATCGACGCCGAACGGTTGCGCGACGAGTAGGCGAGCAGCACCGGCGCCTCGAAGCCCGGGATCAGCCGCTTGTACGAGTTCGTCAGCGGGTTCGTCAGCGCGTTGATCGCCTTGGCGTGCTTGATGATGCCGCCGATGTAGTAGAGGCACATCTCCGAGAGATCGGCATAGCCCGAGCCGGCGAACAACGGCTGGCCATTCTTCCAGATCGACTGGTGCACATGCATACCCGATCCGTTGTCACCCTTGATGGGCTTGGGCATGAACGTCGCGGTCTTGCCATAGGCAGCCGCCACCTGGTGCACGACATACTTGTAGATCTGCATGCGGTCGGCGGTCTTGACCAGCGTCGAGTACTTGAACCCGAGCTCGTGCTGCGACGGCGCCACTTCGTGGTGGTGCTTTTCCGGCTCGATGCCCATGTCGCCCATGATGGAGAGCATCTCCGAGCGGATGTCCTGGCAAGAATCGACCGGCGGGACCGGGAAATAGCCGCCCTTTACCGGCGGGCGGTGGCCAAGATTGCCGCCGTCAAACTGTGTCCCCGTATTATAGGGGCCTTCCATCGAGTCGATCTCGACGGCGCACTTGTTCATCGACACCGTGTGGCGCACGTCGTCGAAGATGAAGAACTCGGCTTCCGGGCCGAACATGGCCGTGTCGCCCACGCCCGCCGACTTCATGTAGTTCTCGGCCGCCTTGGCGATCGAGCGCGGACAGCGCGAATAGGGCTGGTGGGTCGACGGCTCGAGCACGTCGCAGAACAGGACCAGCGTCTTCTGCGCAAAGAACGGATCGATCACGGCCGACGCCGGATCGGGCAGGAGCGTCATGTCGGATTCATTGATGGCCTTCCAGCCGGCGATCGACGAGCCGTCGAACATCGTACCGGTTTCGAAAAGGTCCTTGTCCACGAGCGAAAGGTCGAACGTGACGTGCTGCCACTTGCCGCGCGGGTCGGTAAAGCGGAGGTCGACGAATTTCACCTCCTCGTCCTTGATCTTCTTCAGAACGGTATCTGCGTTAGCCATTGGATATGTCCTTCTTTTGCTTCAGATCGCGTCAGGTCCGGTTTCACCGGTGCGAATGCGGATGACTTCCTCGACCGAGGAAATGAAAATCTTGCCGTCGCCGATACGGCCCGTGCGCGCGGCACGCTGGATGGCCTCCACGGCCCGCTCGACCTGGTCGGCGGGCAGCACGACCTCGAGCTTCACCTTGGGAAGGAAATCCACGACGTACTCGGCACCCCGGTAGAGTTCGGTATGACCTTTCTGCCGGCCAAACCCCTTGGCTTCCGTAACCGTTATTCCCTGGACGCCCACCTCCTGGAGGGCCTCCTTCACTTCATCCAGTTTGAAAGGCTTGATGATCGCCTCGATTTTCTTCATTTCGAGCCTGTCACTTGCGAGGTGTGCAACTTAACCCTCACGCCGGAGGGCGAAAATCCAATATTGTGCCAGCGAATGAGGCAACTGTGCACAAACTGTAGGCATGGGACCTGAGCCTTGCGGCACAACCGCCGCTTTGACAAGTTGCGCGCAACAACACGGCAAACCAACGATGAAGCCCCTCAATCCGACGTTTTCAGGTCTCGGCACGACGATTTTCTCGGTGATGTCCGGCCTGGCGACCCAGCACGGCGCCATCAACCTGGGGCAAGGCTTCCCCGACACCGATGGTCCCCTCGAGATTCGCGAGCGCGCCGCGCGCGCCTTGCGCGAGGGACCCAATCAGTATCCGCCGATGCCGGGGATAGAGCCCCTGCGCAAGGCCCTGTCGGCGCACGCGCAGAAATTCTACGGCCTGTCCTATGACTGGCGCTCCGAGGTCGTCGTGACGTCCGGCGGTACCGAGGCGCTCACGGCCTCCATCATGGCGGTCGTGAAGCCCGGCGACGAAGTCATCCTGTTCGAGCCCGCCTATGATTCCTATCGCCCTGTCATCGAGGCCGTCGGCGGCGTGGCGCGCCCCATTCGCCTGAAGGCACCGGATTGGACCCTGACGGCGGACATGCTGGCGCAGGCCTTCACCGACAAGACCAAGGCGGTGATCCTGAATTCACCCATGAACCCGGCCGGCAAGGTGTTTTCCGACGAAGAACTGGGAATGATCGCAGGCCATCTCGAGCGCTTCGACGCAATCGCCATCTGCGACGAGGTCTACGAGCATCTCACCTATGACGGGATCGCTCACAGGCCCCTCGCCACGCGACCCGGCATGCGCGCGCGGTGCCTGCGCGTTGGCTCTGCGGGCAAGATCTTCTCGCTGACCGGCTGGAAAGTGGGCTGGATCCAGGGCGACGCAGCCCTGGTCTCCACGGTGGCCAAGGCCCACCAGTTCATCACCTTCACGACGCCCACCGCACTGCAGATCGGCATCGCGCATGGCCTCGAGAATTGCGAGGCCTATTACCTCGGACTTGCCGCCGAGCTCCAGGCCAACCGCGATTACCTCGCCGCCGCCCTCGCCAGCATAGGCCTGCGCCCCCTTGCAGCACAGGGCACCTACTTCCTCACGACCGACTTCAGCGACCTCGGCTTCAACGGCACGGATGTCGAGTTCTGCAAGACGATGACCGAGCGCGCAGGCGTCGCGGCCATCCCGCTCTCGGCGTTCTACTCGGCCGACACCAGCCAGAAGCTCGTGCGTTTCGCCTTCTGCAAGCAGCGCGCCGTGCTCGAGGACGCCGTCTCGCGTCTCGCGCGGCACTACGGATGACATGAACAGGAAAAGCGACATGATTGACGACAACATGCCAATTCTCGTGGGCTGCGGTCAGTACACGCAGCGCACCGCGCAGACCGGCAAGTTCGAGGACAGCCTCGACCCGATGCAACTGCTCGCGATTGCGGCGGATCGCGCCCTTGCGGATACCGGCGCCGGCGAGAAGCTCAAGGCACATATCGACACGATCTCGGTGGTTCGCTTCACCGCAGACTCTTCGGAGGCCGGTCGCCTTCCGATTGGTCAGTACACGAACCCGCCGCGCTCGCTGGGCAACAGGATCGGCGCCCGCGCCAGCCGCGAGTTCTACACCAGCGCCGGCGGCAACACGCCCCAGTGGCTCGTCAACCGCACCGCAGAGGAAATCGCGAGAGGCGAGACCAAGGTTGCCCTCCTCGCAGGATCCGAAGACCTCGCGACCCTTCTCGGCGCGCTGAACAAGGGCGTGCCGCTGAACTGGGGTGAAGATATCGGCGACAAGCCGGTCGACATCGGCGACAACCGCAAGGGCTCCAACGACCTGGAAAAGGCGCATGCGCTCTACTTCCCGGTCAACACCTATCCCTTGTTCGAGAATGCGATCAGGGGCCAGAAGGGCAGGTCGGTTCAGGAACATCAGTTGGCCCTGGGCCGGCTCTTCTCGCCTTTCTCCAAAGTCGCGGCAGGCAATCCCCACGCCTGGTTTCCCAAGGCCCGCTCGCCGGAAGAAATCGCAACGCCCACCGACAGCAACAGGTATGTGGGCTTCCCCTACACGAAGTACATGAATGCCGTGATCCAGGTGGATATGTCTGCCGCCGTGATCATGACCAATGTGCGCACCGCGCGCGAGCTTGGCATCACGGAAGACAAATGGGTCTACCTGCATGGCTGCGCTGATGCGACCGACATCTGGAACGTATCCGAGCGGGTGAATTTCCTTTCCTCGCCGGCGATCCGCATGATGGGACGCAAGGCGCTGGCCATGGCCGGCAAGACGATCGGCGACATGGATTTCCTGGACCTCTACTCGTGCTTCCCCTCTGCCGTCGAGATCGGCTGCAGCGAGCTCGGGATCGCCGAGGACGACCCGCGCGGCCTGACGGTAACAGGCGGGTTGCCGTATTTTGGCGGTGCCGGAAACAATTATGTCATGCACTCCATCGTGACCATGATGGAGAAGGTGCGCGCGAAACGCGGCAGCTTCGGCCTTTTGACTGCCAATGGCTGGTACGTGACCAAGCACTCGCTGGGGATCTACTCGACCACGCCCGTGAAGGGCGCCTGGACGCGCGAAGACCCCAAGGCGTATCAGGTGGAAATCGACGCCATGCCGCGCCCTGTCGTAGATCCGAAGCCGGAAGGCGAAGGTACCATCGAGACGTACACCGTCATGCACGATCGCGCCGGACCCAAGATCGGCATCATTGTCGGCCGCCTGGCAAACGGGAACAGGTTCCTCGCCCACACGCCCAACGATCCGGCCACGCTGGCAGATCTCATGGCGCGCGAATGCCTCGGGCGGCGAGGGCGCGTCACGCCCGGCACGCCCACCAACCTGTTCGTGCCGCAATAACATGGCAAAGCTCTATCTCGTCCGCCACGGTGAGCCGACAGGTTCGTGGGGCACCTCGCCGGATCCGGATCCCGGCTTGTCCGAGCAGGGTCATCGCCAGGCATCGGCCACGGCCGAACAGCTTGCGCTCAAGGCTCCCGCGCATATCGTGTCGAGCCCCCTGCGACGGGCATCCGAGACCGCGGCACCCCTCGCCGGCAGGCTTCAGAAAGTGCCGCTCATAGCGCCTGTCGTCGCGGAAATACCAACACCCGCGCATGTCGATCAGGCCGTGCGCGGTGACTGGCTGCGCGCGATCATGGCGCAGGCATGGCCGCAAATCGATCCCGAACTCCAGCAGTGGCGCGCGCGCGCCGTGGACTACCTCATCGGGATTTCCGGGGACACGGCAATCTTCTCGCATTACGTCCTGATCAATGTGGCGGTGGGTGCCGCGATTGGCGATGACAGGGTGCATTGCTTTGCGCCCGCGCACGCGTCGGTGACGCTGCTGGAAACGAATGGCAAGGGCCTGACCCTCGTCGAGTTGGGTGCAACAGGCACAAGCGTCATCAGATAGCGCTGGACAGGGGCAAGCATGTGGCATCCCGGACCTGAAATCCTGACCGTAGCCCAGCACGCGGGCATTGATCGTCTTGCCGTGCTGGCCGGAACGCCGATGGCGACACTGATGGAAAATGCCGGCCGCCAGGTCGCCAACCAGGTTGCCTTGCGCTGGCCCGCCTGCGCGGTGCTGGTCGTCTGCGGACCGGGAAACAATGGCGGGGACGGCTTCGTGGTCGCGCGCCACCTCCAGGCGCGGGGCTTCGAGGTCGAGGTCATGACCTACGGCGACCACACGCAGGCCTCGCCCGAGGCGCAGCACATGGCAACCCTCTGGCGTGGAACCACCCGGCCCTTCGATGCCGACACGACGGTGCGCGCCGCGCTTGTCGTCGATGCAGTGTTCGGGGCGGGTCTTTCGCGCGCGCTTCCCGACGATCTTGCGCGCTTCTTTGCGGGCACGGCGATCGCTGACATCCCCGTGGTCGCGGTTGATGTCCCCAGCGGCATCCATGGCGACAGGGCTGCGTTCATGGGCGAGACGGCGCCCTGGCGCGCCGCTCTGTGCGTGACTTTCTTCCGCAAGAAGCCAGCCCATGTGCTGATGCCCGGTCGGCAGTATTGCGGCGAGATCGTTTGCGTCGACATTGGCATCGCCGACGGTCTCATCGCGGCGCTGGTGCTTCAGCCCCTCGTGAATGCCGACGCCCTTCAACCCTGCGAAGAGACGCAGGCCGTGCCCGTGCTGCCGATCGACCCGATGGCCCACAAGCACGCGCGCGGACATTGTTTCGTGCTGAGCGGCCCTGCGACGATGACCGGTGCCGCGCGTCTGGCGGCCACGGCAGCCCTGCGCGCGGGCGCGGGCCTGGTCACCGTGCTGGGCGCCCCCGATGCCCTGCCGGTGCTGGCGGGGCAACTGACAGCGGTCATGGTGCGTGGCTATGCCCAGCCGAACGAGTTGCGCCAGATCCTCGATGATCCCAGGCCTTGCGCCATCGTCGTCGGACCTGGTCTCGGCGTGACCGCGGCGGCCAGGCAGGCGGTATCCAACGTCCTGTCGGCGGGGCGCCCGACGGTCATCGACGCCGATGCCTTGACGCTGTTTGAAGGCGATCCGCCCGAGCTCTTCGCCCAGCTGAACCCCGGATGCGTGCTCACGCCCCATGTCGGCGAGTTCAATCGCCTGTTCCCCGGCACGCTGCAACGCGCCTCGAATCGCATCGAGGCCGCGCGCGAGGCCGCACGGCGGGCAGGGGCTGTCGTGCTTCTCAAGGGGCCCGATACCGTGATTGCCAACCCCGACGGTCGGGTTGCCGTCAATACCAATGCGTCACCAGCGCTTGCAACGGCGGGCTCCGGCGATGTGCTCGCCGGCATCATTGCCGCCCGCCTGGCGCAGGGTGAGGCTGCCTTCGAAGCCGCCCGATCCGCGGCTTTTTTGCATGGAAAGTGCGGCAGTTTGGCGGGTCCGGGCCTGACCGCCGAGGATCTGCCAGCCCTCTTGCCCCGGGCCCTCGCCCCAGGGTTAAGCCTGCAGCCTCTTTGGCTTTGAGTTTCAGGCCGGCCCTGCTATAGACACCGCCCTTGATTTCCTTCAGGAACAGCGGATCCGCTTGTGTTGGCTCCCCTGGGGTGCGCACGCAGGCCCTTGAGCCGCGCGGGCGTGGCGGAACTGGTAGACGCGCTGGATTTAGGTTCCAGTGACGCAAGTCGTGGGGGTTCAAATCCCTTCGCCCGCACCACACGCGCTGACCCCGGGGAAGTAAGACACGGCCGCGCAAATTAGAGAGCAGGACTGAACCAAATGCAGATTACCGAAACGGTGAATGAAAATCTCCGTCGCGAATTCCGTATCACCGTTGCACGAAACGATCTTGATGCGCGTCTGTCGACCAAGCTCGAGGACATGAAGGGTCAGGTAAGCCTGAAGGGCTTCCGTCCTGGCAAGGTCCCCGTCTCGCACCTGCGCAAGACCTACGGCAAGTCGATGATGAGCGAGGTCGTTCAGGAAACCGTGTCTGAGGTCAGCCAGAAGGCTGTCGCGGATCGCTCGCTGCGCCCTGCAATGTCGCCGACGATCCGCTTTGAAGGCGCGGTCGACAAGGTGCTCGACGGCACGGATGACCTGGTGTTCACGGTGGGCGTCGACATCATGCCGGATTTCGCGCTGGCCGATGCCACCCAGATCTCGCTCGTGCGCCCGGTTTCGGATGTCAGCGATGACATGGTGATGGAGTCCCTCAAGCGTCTCGCCAGCCAGCAGCGCACCTTCGAGCCCAAGGGTGACGATGCCGTTGCGCAGGACAGCGACCAACTCGTGATCGATTTCGTCGGCAAGATCGATGACGTGGCCTTCGAGGGTGGCACCGCAGAGAATGCCGAACTCGTGATCGGCTCCGGTGCATTCATTCCGGGCTTTGAAGAGCAGCTCAAGGGCACCAAGGCCGGCGACCACAAGGTCGTGTCCGTCACCTTCCCGGCCGAGTATCCGTCCGAGAAGCTCGCCGGCAAGGCGGCCGCATTCGACGTGACCGTCAAGGAAATCCGCCGCGGTGTGGACGCCGAGGTGGACGACACCCTCGCCACGAAGCTGGGTCTCGACAGCCTGGACCGCCTCAAGGACGCCGCCCGCTCGCAGCTGGTCAATGAATTTGGCCGCACATCGCGTGCACACCTCAAGCGCGCACTCCTCGACGCCCTCGACGAGCGCCACAGCTTCGAGCTGCCCTCCGGCATGGTGGAAGCGGAATTCGGCCAGATCTGGAAGCAGGTCGAGCAGGACCTGAAGGCAGGCAACGTCGCCGAAGAAGACAAGAACAAGTCCGAAGACGAGCTGAAGGCAGAGTTCCGCAAGATCGCAGAGCGGCGCGTCCGCCTGGGTCTCGTCCTGTCCGAGTTCGGTCGCGGCAACAACGTCCAGGTCACCCAGGAAGAGCTGAACCGTGCCGTCGTGGCACAGGCACGTCAGTATCCCGGTCAGGAATCGCGGATTTTCGAGTTCTACCGGAACAATCCCGACGCCGTTGCGCAGCTTCGCGCACCGATCTTCGAGGACAAGGTGGTCGATTTCCTCTGCGGCCAGGTCAAAATTACGGACCGCACCGTCGAGCGGGATGACCTGTTCAAGGACCCGGACGAGCTCGCAAAAGTCCTCAAGGCCAACTAACTGTTTAAAGTTGGCTTGTATGGTGTATGCGCTCCCCCTAGAGATGTTCCAGGGGTTGAGAACGAGGATGTTTGACCTATGACAGACGTAAGAGAGACCTACGCGAACTACTATATGCCCTTCGTCATCGAGCAGACGTCGCGTGGGGAGCGCTCTTACGACATCTACTCGCGCCTTCTGAAGGAGCGCATCATCTTCGTCTCGGGTCCGATCGAGGACACGGTAGCCACGCTGGTGACGGCGCAGCTGCTTTTCCTCGAGGCCGACAACCCGAAGAAGGAAATTGCGATGTACATCAATTCGCCAGGCGGCGTCGTTACGGCAGGCCTGGCGATCTATGATACGATGCAATACATCCGCCCGACGGTGGCGACGCTCTGCATCGGGCAGGCGGCGTCGGCCGCATCGCTGCTGCTGTGCGCCGGCGAGAAGGGGCAGCGTTTTGCCCTGCCGAATGCACGCGTGATGCTGCACCAGCCCTCGGGCGGGGCCTATGGCCAGGCCTCAGACATTTCACGCCACGCGCAGGAAATTCTGAAGATCAAGCGCCGGCTTAACGATATCTACGCCACGCACACGGGCCAGCCGGTCGAGACCATCGAGAAGGCGCTCGATCGCGATAACTTCATGACGTCCGAGGAAGCCCGGGCGTTCGGCCTGATTGACCAGGTCTTCACCAAGCGCCCGGCCGGCGCAGAACCGGCAAAAACCGAGTAATTCCCGGCCTGATTGAAGACGTCGTGGCGTTACACCCGAGTTTAATAGTTTCTTGATCCGTGACCGCTTACCATGCTCGAATTGAGGCGGTTCCGGGTCCGGCTGGATTCGGCACATTTTTGGCTTTGTAGGTACTGGGACGAAATACTTGGCCCGCCTTGGGTCAGGGCTTCGGCCTGCAAGGGAGCGTATGTATGAGTAAAAGCGGAAGCGACTCCAAGAACACTCTGTATTGCTCCTTCTGCGGCAAGAGCCAGCACGAGGTCCGCAAGCTGATTGCCGGTCCCACGGTGTTCATCTGCGACGAGTGCGTCGAGCTCTGCATGGACATCATCCGCGAGGAGAACAAGACCTCGCTCGTGAAGTCGCGCGACGGCGTCCCAACGCCGCAGGACCTCCGCAAGGTTCTCGATGACTACGTCGTCGGGCAGGACCACGCGAAGAAGGTCCTCTCGGTCGCGGTTCACAATCACTACAAGCGCCTGAACCACCAGGCCAAGACTGGCGAAGTCGAGATCGCGAAGTCGAACATCATGCTGATCGGCCCGACGGGTTGCGGCAAGACGCTTCTCGCCCAGACGCTCGCGCGCATCCTCGATGTCCCCTTCACGATGGCCGATGCCACAACGCTGACCGAAGCCGGTTACGTGGGCGAGGACGTCGAGAACATCATTCTCAAGCTGCTCCAGGCCGCCGACTACAATGTCGAGAAGGCCCAGCGCGGCATCGTCTACATCGACGAAGTCGACAAGATCAGCCGCAAGTCCGACAATCCCTCGATCACGCGCGACGTGTCGGGCGAGGGCGTGCAGCAGGCACTGCTCAAGATCATGGAAGGCACGGTGGCCAGCGTTCCCCCTCAAGGAGGGCGCAAGCACCCGCAGCAGGAATTCCTGCAGGTCGACACGACGAACATCCTCTTCATCTGTGGCGGCGCCTTTGCGGGCCTCGAGAAGATCATTGCGGCCCGCGGGAAGGGTTCTTCGATCGGTTTCGGCGCGAATGTCCAGTCCCAGGATGACCGGGGCACGGGCGCCATCCTGCGCGAGATCGAGCCCGAGGATCTTCTGAAGTTCGGTCTCATTCCCGAATTCGTCGGCCGTCTCCCCGTGGTGGCGACCCTCGAGGACCTCGACATCGAGGCCCTGATCTCCATTCTCACCAAGCCCAAGAACGCGATCGTCAAGCAGTACCAGCGCCTGTTCGACATGGAGGGCGTTGCCCTCACGTTCTCCGACGACGCGCTGCGCTCCATCTCGCGCAAGGCCATCGCCCGCAAGACGGGTGCGCGTGGCCTGCGCTCGATCATGGAGGCCATCCTGCTCGACACCATGTTCGACCTTCCGGGCATGCGCGGCGTGACGGAAGTGGTGATAAATGGCGAGGTTGCTGAAGGTCGGGCGAGACCGCTTCTCATTTACGCGGACAAGCGCAACGAGACCGCTTCGGCAGCCTCCTGATTTTCCGCTGCTGTCAGGCCGATTTCCAGGCGACCCTTGAACGGCGGGTCGCCTGCCTCCACATCTGTCAATGTTTAACAATTGCTGTGATGGAAGATCCGGCGCCACTTGCTCCCTTGAAGTGGCATCGTGTTTCCGCCGCAGTCCAATGATCGAAAGTTAGGACCACCATGAGCAATTCGGACGACGAAGCGCCTGGAAAGCCCGTAGCCGTTTTCCCTGTCCTGCCGTTGCGCGACATCGTCGTGTTCCCGCACAAGATCGTTCCCCTGTTCGTCGGGCGCGAGAAGTCGGTGCGCGCGCTCGAAGACGTCGGCCTCGAGGAGAGGCAGATCCTTCTGGTCACGCAGAAGAACCCCACGCAGGATGAACCGGGCGAAAACGACATTTATCGCATCGGCACGCTGGCGTCGGTCGTGCAGCTGCTCAAGCTGCCGGACCAGACGGTGCGCGTTCTGGTCGAGGGCAAGCAACGTGCCCGGATCAAGCGCTTCATTCCCAACGGGAATTTCTTCCAGGTCGAGGCCGAGATCCTTCCCGACATCGTGACCGATGACGGCGAGATCGAGGCACTGGCGCGCACGGCGTCGGCGCAGTTCGACAACTATGTGAAGCTGAACAAGAAGATCGCGCCGGAATCCCAGGCCGAAGTTCAGCAGATCCAGGATCCCAGCAAGCTGGCTGACACGATCGCATCCCACCTGACGGCGAAGATCCCTGACAAGCAGGGCCTGCTGGAGATGGTGAATGTCGGCGAGCGGCTGGAAAAGGTCTTCGGCTTGATGGAAGCCGAGATGAGCGTCCTTCAGGTCGAGCGCAAGATCCGCACGCGCGTGAAGCGCCAGATGGAGAAGACCCAGCGCGAGTACTATCTCAACGAACAGCTCAAGGCGATCCAGAAGGAGCTGGGCGAGGGCGAGGAGCAGCGCGACGAGCTGGGCGAGATCGAAGATCGCATCAAGAAAACGAAGCTGTCCAAGGAAGCCCACGACAAGGCGATGGCCGAGCTGCGCAAGCTGCGGCAGATGTCGCCCATGTCGGCCGAGGCGACCGTGGTTCGCAACTACCTCGACTGGGTCCTCTCGCTGCCGTGGGGCAAGAAGAGCAAGGTCAAGAAGGACATTGCAGAAGCCGAAGCCGTGCTCGACCACGACCATTTCGGTCTCGAGAAGGTCAAGGAGCGCATCCTCGAGTATCTCGCGGTTCAGCAGCGCGCCGGCAAGCTGCGTGGCCCCATCCTGTGTCTCGTAGGCCCGCCGGGCGTCGGCAAGACATCGCTGGGCAAGTCCATCGCGAAGGCCACGGGCCGGGAATTCATCCGCATGTCCCTCGGTGGCGTGCGTGACGAGGCCGAGATCCGCGGTCATCGCCGGACCTATATCGGTTCAATGCCTGGCAAGGTGATCCAGGGCATGAAGAAGGCGAAGTCCGCCAATCCGCTCTTCCTGCTCGACGAGATCGACAAGCTCGGTGCTGACTGGCGCGGTGATCCGTCCTCGGCCTTGCTCGAGGTTCTGGACCCCGAGCAGAACGCGACCTTCAACGACCACTATCTGGAAGTCGACTTCGACCTGTCCGACGTGATGTTCATCACGACGTCCAACAGCCTGCGCATGCCGCAGCCCCTGATGGACCGTATGGAGATCATCCGGATCCCCGGCTACACGGAGGACGAGAAGGTCGAGATCGCCAAGCGCCACCTGATCCCGAAGCAGGTGCAGGCCCACGCCCTGAAAGAAGGGGAGTGGTCCATCTCCGACGCGGCGCTGCTGGATCTCGTTCGCTACTACACGCGTGAGGCAGGCGTGCGCAGCCTCGAGCGCGAACTGGCAAACCTCGCCCGCAAGGCCGTCCGCGACCTCGTGTCCAAGAAGGTCAAGGCCGTGCAGGTGACGCCGAAGAACCTCGAGAAGTACGCCGGCGTTCGCAAGTACCGCTTCGGCGAGATGGAAGGCGAGGACCAGGTGGGCGTCGTGACCGGCCTCGCCTGGACGGAAGTCGGTGGCGACACGCTGACGATCGAAGCCGTCATGCTGCCGGGCAAGGGCCGCATGCAGGCGACGGGCAAGCTCGGCGACGTCATGAAGGAGTCGATCGACGCGGCACGCTCCTATGTCCGCGCCAAGTCCACGATCTTCGGCGTCACGCCGCCGACCTTCGACAAGCGCGATATCCACGTCCACGTTCCTGAAGGCGCCACGCCCAAGGATGGCCCCTCAGCCGGCGTGGCGATGACGGTGGCCATCGTGTCCGTCTTGACGGGCATTCCGATCCGCCGTGAGGTTGCCATGACGGGTGAAGTGACCCTGCGCGGTCGGGTGCTCCCGATTGGCGGCCTGAAGGAAAAACTCCTCGCGGCCCTGCGGGCAGGCATCAAGACGGTGATCATTCCCGCCGACAACGAAAAGGACCTGGCGGAAATCCCCGACAATGTCCTCAAGGGGCTGACCATCGTCCCGGTCTCGACGGTCGAGGAGGCCCTCGCCAGGGCGCTGGTTCGCCAGCCTCTGCCCGTGACGTGGGAAGAACCCGCCGAGGAAGACCGCGGACCCAAGAAGGCCGAATCCGAGGACCGAGAGGGCGTCGTCGCGCATTAACCTTTCTGTCCGGGATGACCAAAATCGGGGGCTGCAGTGTGGAAAACTGCGGCCCTTCGCCTTTTTTGGAGAGTTTTTCGCGCAAAACCGGGATTTGGCTTTGACAGGCCAGCCCCGGCGCATTATTCCGACACTCAAGTTACGGGGCAAATCCGCCCTTTTCTGTCATTCAAACGACCCCGCGAGGACACATGAACAAGAACGATTTGATTGCGGCAGTTGCCGACAAGACGACGGTCCAGAAGTCGGAAGTCGAGAAGATCATCGACACCACGCTGGACATCATCACCAACACGCTGAAGGGCGGCGACGAAGTCCGCCTTGTCGGTTTTGGCACATTCGTGGTGACGACGCGCAAGGCGGGCACCGGTCGCAACCCGCGCACGGGCGAGGAAATCAAGATCCCCGCGTCGCGCCAGCCCAAGTTCCGCGCCGGCAAGCAGCTGAAGGACGCGGTGAACTGATCCGCCGGCCTCGAGCAGGCCGTCTCAGGACATGGGGACGCGGGGCCGCGAGGGTCCTGCGTCCTTTTCTTTTGCGGCAAGCGCGCGCGTTTGCTATCTCGCTTGCCCCGTGAGGTGAATAGGGCGATTAGCTCAGTTGGTAGAGCGCATCGTTTACACCGATGATGTCGGCGGTTCGAGCCCGTCATCGCCCACCACCCCCACCCCAGGACCAGTCGCGGGAGCTTCATCTCATGTTGAAATTGGCCGTCGCCGCAGCGCTCGCGCTCTGCATCGCCATACCGACCCGGGCCGAAGTCGTGGCCCAGACGGCGAATGGATTTACCATCACGCACCAGGTCGAGATCGCCGCATC
>JBEIHO010000076.1:0-13419 GCA_040381215.1 Alphaproteobacteria bacterium
CGTGATGATCAGGCGGCCGGCGCTGGGCTTGTCGAAGATGCGGAATGACCGGTTGTCGTGCGAGAAATTGGTCAGCGGGATGTAGCGGTATTCATCGTTGACGTATTGCGGATAGGCGCAGGCAGACAAGGCCAGGAGCATTAGCACCACGGGCACGGCTGTCGTTCGCTGCATCGGTTGCTCCTTGGGCCAGCGGCGTTTCTCGCTGTTCGATTCGCTTGTGCCAGTGTCCGCGAAGTCATGAAACTTTTGTGCCACAGGTGGTCGGGTTTCGCTGTGCGCGTCCGCCGGATTGGGATACGCGGGCAATGGTGGTAAGTGTTCAGCGGTTTCCCGGTTTCAGGAATGATCGCATGAGCAATGGCACGGCGCAGAGTGGCAGCAGGTTCAAGCTTCCGTCCTCGGGGCACGAGTTCTGGGCTCTTGCCCTTTCGGTGCTTGCCGTCTTGTTGTTGGTGCAGCTCGGCGCGCCGATCATCCGGACCTTCGAGTTTCTCGATCCCAAGCTGCGGGACTATTTCATCGGCATGAGCTTTGCCGCGTTTCCGTTCATCCTCGACGGGAACAAGCGGCTGCTGCAGCGCATGCGTGTGGGTGATGAACCGTTGCTGCGGGATTCCTCGCCCTGGTATGTCACCGGCATTGTTGCCGGGGCGTTGCTGTTTGCGTGGAACCAGTTCGTGTCGGTGCTTGCCTGGGTGTCGCTGATGACGCTGGCGTCGGCCTTTCCCGATCCCTCGACCATCAATGTTCCTGCCGAGGTCCTGGTCCCCGTCCAGATCATGGCCGTGCTTGTGGTGATCGTGCCGCTGTGTGCGGTGGCGGCTTTCCTCGCCGGCATGCAGCTCAATCGCTTCACGCGGTCGCGGGTGATGTGGGCGGTCGTGGTCACGGCGGTGTTCTTCCTGGCTGCCAACAATGCCGTGAACTGGGCAACCAACCCCGAACTGACACTGTCGGTCTTCTCCATGATCGCCGCCGGCGGCGCGGAAAGCCTGAGTGTCATTATCGGGATGAGCGGGGTTGGATTCGTGGTCTTCGGAGCGGCCGCGGCCGGGGTGGTGTTCTCGCGGTTGAGGCGGGAGCGTCCGCTGGGACAGATCGTCGAGGCCTTGCGGCGTCTTCCCGGGGCGCAGCGCGAGACGGCGGCACAGGAGATCCTGCAGCGGCTTCAGTCCGCGCCCGAGGTGCCTGTGGTGGCAGCAGGCGAAGGTGTCCCGTCATGACGTCACGCTCCGCTTCAGCGGCGTTGCTTGCGGTGGGCGCCCTCGTCGCTGCGTGCGAGCGTGTGCCCCAGCCAACCGGGGCCGTGGGGCCGCAGGTTCTGGTCAGCGCGGGGCTGGTGGGGACGTGGTCGATGGACTGCACCGTCGCGGCGAGCCGCGCGAACCCCTATGTCATCTATGTCGTCCCGGCGTCGGGGGATCCGGCTGAGCAGTTCGTGGCGCGCGATCCGAAGCTGGACCGGGTGACGCCGATGCGGGACATTCGTGAACTGGAAGGGCAACTCGTCGAGTGGACGCAGAAGGTCGCCGACAAGACGGTGACCGTCGCCGTGAAGGTCGAGGGTGCCCGTCAACGCCTGTGGCGTTCGGAGCTTTCGGATGGCACGATCTTCGTCTCGGGCGGCGCGTTCAGGGGTGGCTCGCAGACACCCTGGTTCAACAAGTGCGAAGGAGGATAGGTGGCATGTATCGGGTATTCATGAGCGCCGTTGCGGCTTTGGGCCTGGTTCTGGCGTCGGTGCTGTCGGCCAGGGCTGATCTGGCTCCGCGAGCCGATGCTGGCGACGGGACCCTCTATTTCGTCGGGGCGGGCCTGGTTGTCGTCGTTGTGCTGTGGCTGCTGATCCGGGGCGCGCTCAGCCTCTCGGGCAAGGAGGATGCAGACGAGGAAGCCGGCGGTGTCGGCGTCCTCGAGGGTATTGACGAGGACGACGACGAGCGGCGGAAGAAGCGCTGAGAACGGCGCTCAGGAGAATGCCTGGAGACCTGTCTGTGCCCGACCCAGAATGAGGGCGTGGACGTCGTGGGTCCCCTCGTAGGTGTTCACGGTCTCGAGGTTCATCACGTGGCGGATGACGTGGTACTCGTCCGAGATACCATTGCCGCCGTGGATGTCGCGTGCCGCGCGCGCGATGTCGAGGGCCTTGCCGCAATTGTTGCGCTTGAGCAGAGAGACCGCCGGCGGGGCCGCCTTGCCCTTGTCGATCAGGCGCCCGAGCTGGAGCACCGCCGTGGTGCCAAGCGTGATCTCGGTCTGCATATCGGCCAGCTTCTTCTGGATCAGCTGTGTCGCTGCCAGCGGGCGCCCGAACTGCTTGCGGTCCAGGGCATATTGGCGGGCGCGGTGCCAGCAGAACTCGGCGGCGCCCATGACGCCCCAGGCGATGCCGTAGCGCGCACGGTTCAGGCATGAAAACGGGCCGCGCAGGCCCTTCACGTTGGGCAACTGGTTCTCGGCCGGGACGAACACGTCCTCAAGCACGATCTGGCCGGTAATGGAGGCGCGCAGCGAGAACTTGCCCTCGATCTTCGGGGTGCTGAAGCCCTTGAATGCGCGCTCGACGATGAAGCCGCGGATCTGGTCGTCCTCGGTCTTCGCCCAGACAACCGCGATGTCTGCAATCGGTGAATTCGTGATCCAGTTCTTCGCGCCGTTCAGGACGAAGCCGCCGGGAACTGCCCGGGCGCGGGTGATCATGCTGCCGGGGTCGCTGCCGTGGTCCGGTTCTGTCAGGCCGAAGCAGCCCACCATCTTGCCGGATGCGAGTTGAGGCAGGAACCGCTTGCGCTGGTCCTCCGAGCCGAAGGCATGGATCGGGTGCATGACCAGGCTCGACTGCACGCTCATCGCGGAGCGGTAGCCGGAGTCGACGCGCTCAACCTCGCGGGCAACGAGGCCGTAGGCCACATAGCCCAGACCCGCGCCGCCATAGGCCTCGGGAATGGTGATGCCGAGCAGGCCCATCTCGCCCATCTCGCGCATGATCTCGGTGTGGAACATTTCCTTGCGGTTGGCTTCCAGCACGCGGGGCATCAGTCGGCCCTGGGCATATTCGTGGGCGGACCTGGTGATCAGGCGCTCTTCCTCCGTGAGTTCGTCGCTCAGGAGAAGCGGGTCCTCCCATGCGAAATGACCGTTGTCGAGGTCGCCTTTGGATGAAGATGCCATGTCGAAGAGCCTGAGCCTAGCGCGGTTGAAAGCGGTGCCATGAATAGCCACAACGGGGCCAAATTGCCATGGGCAGAGGCTGGTGATGGCCGGTTCGTGAACAAAAATGGAACTTTACCTTGCCTGCCGTTGCGTATTTTGCAATTCCCTTAAGGAGCGTAGTAGTAGTGTCGCGCGGGTTGGTCGGCGGTTTGCGCCGCGATACGGGGCCGGGACATGACGTCAAAGACGAAGAACGCTGCCAAGTCCACCAGGAAGAGCGTCGCGAAGATCGACGCCGGCGCCGAGCAAACGGGGCCTCAGCTCTTTCGCGTTTGCCTCGAGGTCAATCACCTCGAGCGGGCAAAGGCCTTCTATGAAGAACTGCTGGCGCTGAAGGGCAAGAAGCTCGCTGGCCAGCGCGTTCACTTCGATGTCGGTGGCTGCGTGCTCGAGATCATCGATGTCTCGGCATCGGGTCCTTCGCATCCCTGTGCCAAGTCCGTTTGCATCTCGGTGCCTGCTGTCGATGTGGTGCACAAGCGGGCGCGCAAGCTCAAGTGCCTGTCGATCGAGCTTGTGCAGGACAAGCCCGGCGGCGCCATCCACGTGCGTCCTTGGGGCGAGAAATCCTTCTACGTCGATGACCCCTGGTTCAACTCGCTTTGCTTCGTTCAGGCGGGAACCGAGAACAGGGGCTAGACCCTCTTTCGTGCCGTGCCGGGTGTTTGCATTCGCGCACCGTTCAGGCGAAAACACTGGGCATGAGCGCGTCCTTTTCTTCCCGTATCAAGGCCTCTCCCCGTGTGCATGATGGATCCCTGGGTGACCGGGCGCTCGACGCGCTCGGGGGGCGCGTCGATGCGTGGGCGGACCTGATCCGGGCGACCGCGTCCAATAGCCCCTATCTGTGCCGCGTGATCGAGCGTGATGCGACCTGGGTCGATGCGCTTCGTGGCGAAGTGCCGGAGCAGGTCATGCAAGCGCAGTTGGCGCGCCTTGGCGACGTCTGTACGCTGTCGCGTCCCGAGGCCATGCACGTGCTGCGCGACGTCAAGAGGCGCAGTTCCCTTCTGGTGGCGCTTGCCGACCTGGGCGGGGTCTGGTCACTGGATGACATCACGCGAAACCTGACGCAGCTTGCGGATGCGACACTCAGGGCTGCGCTTGACCATGCCTTTCGTGATGCGGTCGAGCGGGGGCGGCTGGAGGCCGGGCCGCGCGCGACACCGGAGGCATCCGGGCTGTTCTTTCTTGCAATGGGAAAGTACGGCGCATTCGAACTGAATTATTCCAGCGATATCGACTTCAGCTGCTACTTCAATGCGGAGCGCCTGCCGGTCACCGGCCGGTATTCGCCTCATGAAGTGGCCGTGCGGATCACGCAGTCAACGGTCTCCCTGATGCAGGAGCAGACGCCTGACGGGTACGTGTTTCGCTGTGACCTGCGTTTGCGGCCTGATGCAGGTTCGACCCAGATCGCGGTGTCGACCGCGGCGGCTGAAGCCTACTACGAGAGCATGGGGCAGAACTGGGAGCGCGCCGCCATGATCAAGGCGCGGGTTTGCGCTGGGGATCATGGCGAGGGGCTTGCGTTCCTGCGCAACCTGCATCCATTCATCTGGCGCAAGTATCTCGACTATGCCGCGATCGAGGACATCCACTCCATCAAGCGGCAGATACATGCGCATGGCGGTTTCGGGGACATCGCCGTGGCCGGTCACAATATCAAGCTGGGCCGTGGCGGCATTCGGGAGATCGAGTTCTTTGCCCAGACCCAGCAATTGATCCTTGGGGGCCGCATCCCGTCATTGCGCCGGCAGAGGACGACAGAAGCTCTCGATGCCCTGACCGCCCGCGGCGTCATCGCGACGAAGACGGCCGATGAACTCAAGAGCGCCTACGTGTTCCTGCGTACGCTCGAACATCGCCTGCAGATGATCGAGGATGAGCAAACGCATTCGATGCCCAAGAGCGCAGAGGGGCTGGCGAACGTCGCCCTTTTCATGGGTTTCGAGACTGCCGATGCCCTGTCCTTGCAATTGCGGGCCCAGCTGGCGCTTGTCCAGGGACATTATGTGCGCTTGTTCGAGAGCCAGCCGGCGCTGTCGGAGGCTGCAGGCAGCCTGGTCTTTACGGGTGTCGACGATGACCCCGAGACGATTGCAACGCTGCGGTCCATGGGGTTCAGCCAGCCGGAAGCCATCTCGACGACGATACGGGGCTGGCATCATGGCCGCGTGCGTGCGACGCGCAGCGAGCGGGCACGCGAGAAGCTGACGGCGCTGATGCCGCTGCTGCTCGATGCGCTGGCGAAGACCGCCAATCCCGATATTGCGTTCACCCGGTTCGACCGGTTCCTGTCGGGGCTGCCCTCGGGGGTTCAGGTCTTCGCCCTTCTTCTGTCGAACCCCGAGCTGTTGCGCCTGATATCCGACATCGTCGGCACGGCTCCGCGCCTTGCGGATCATCTGGCGGCGCGCCCGGGCCTGCTTGATGTGCTGATCGATTCCGAATTCCTGCAGCACAAGCCGGGCCTTGCAGACTTGAGGGAGAGCCTGTCGGCATTGCTGCGCTCCAGCCGAGGTCTGGAAGACACGCTCGATACTGTCCGTCGCTGGACCAAGGATCAGCAGTTCCGCATCGGCCTGCAATTGTTGCGTCGGCAGGGAGACGGGATCGAGGCTGGATATGGATTTGCCGATGTCGCGCATGCAGCGATCCTTGCGCTCCTTGATGCCTGCGCTGAGGAACTCGCCTTGGCGCACGGGCGTGTTCCCGGCGGCGAGATGTGCGTCATCGGCATGGGGCGGCTTGGCGGGCGGGAAATGACGGCGACGTCGGATCTCGACCTGATCTTCGTCTATGACAGTCCGGCGGGGGGCACGGCCTCGGATGGCGAGCGGCCACTGAGCACAAGTGTCTATTTCTCGCGGCTGGCCCAACGCCTGATTACTGCCTTGACCGCCATGACAGCGGAGGGCGGGCTCTATGAGGTCGACATGCGGCTCAGGCCATCGGGCAACAAGGGCCCTGTCGCCGTCAGCTTCGAGACCTTCCGGAACTATCAGGCCCATGAGGCCTGGACGTGGGAGCGCCTTGCCATGACGCGGGCGCGCATCATGAATGCGGGTACTGGCTTGTCCGCGCGGGTGGCGGGCGTCATTCAGTCCTGCCTTGGTGCCGAGCGTGACGCACGCGCTGTGCTTGCCGATGTTGCCGACATGCGGATGCGCCTTGATCGGGAGCGGCCCGCGCGCAGTGCCTGGGATTTGAAGGAAGCCCGGGGCGGCCTCTTCGATGTTGAATTCATCGCCCAGGGGTTGCAGCTGGTTACGGCGTGTTCTGCGCCTGTCGTGTTGCGCACCAATACGCTCGATGCGCTGTCGGCGCTGGGCGCGGCCGGTGCCTTGTCGCCCGAGGATGCCAGTGCCCTGTCAGCAAGCCTGCGTTCCTATCAGAACCTGCTGCAGGTTCTCAGGCTCACTGTTGGTGAGAAGCTCGTCCTGTCCGACATGTCCGCGTCGTTGCAGACCTTGATCGCGGATACTGTCGGGCTGGGGTCGCTGGAGGCGGTGGAGGCGATGCTGGTCGAGCGCGAGGCTCAAGTTCGCTCCATCTTCGACCGTGTCATTGGGCCGACGGCCGGCTCATGAGACGGCCTTGAGCACGTCGATGGCGAATTCCGACAGCGTGTCGTCGCGTGCGCCCATGATGACGATCCTGTCGCCGGGGCGGGCGTGACGGGCCAGGATTGGCAAGCAATCCTTGCGGTTTTCCTCGTAGATTGCCTGGCGACCGCGTTCTGATATGCCGCGGACGATATGCTGGCTTGTGATCTCACGGTTGGTGGTGCCGCCGTAGTAGGCGGGGTCCGGCATCACCAGCAGGTCATCGGCGTGAAGCTGCGACGCGAAGGTATCAACCAGCTCCTTTCCCATGAGACGCAAGGGACCGAAGCCATGCGGCTGGAACAGGACAATCACGCGCCCTTCAAATGCGTGCAGGGTTTCAAGGGTCGCCGTTATCTTGTCCGGGTTGTGCGCGAAGTCATCAATGACCGTGATGCCCCTTGCGGTGCCGACGATCTCGAAGCGTCTCTTGATGCCGGCGAAGGTGGCGAGGGCGTTGCAGGCAACGTCCAGGCTCACGCCAGCAGCAACGGCGGCCGCAATCGCGGCGAGGGCGTTTGCGACGTTATGCTTGCCCGGCAGGTTCAGCGTGCAGCGGACGGAGGTGCCAGATGCCTTGTCGTGGACGCTGAAGCGCGAAGCCGTTGGCGCCAGTTCCATTTCGCTTGCATGGAAGTCGGCATCTGTCCTTGTGATGCTGAATGTTCGCGCCAGGTGTGCCCTTGATGCGAGGGCTGCGGTTTCCGGATCGTCGCTGTTCAGGATCGCGGTGCGGGCGCAGGCGATGAAGTCCCCGAACAGGCTACGAAGTTCCGGCAGGGGCTTATGGTCGAGAGAAATGTTGGTAACGATCGCCACGGATGGCCGATAGAGCGCAATCGAACCATCGCTTTCATCGACTTCGCTCACGAAGGCGTCACCGCTTCCGGTCGTGCTGCTGATGAAGGGGTTTGCCGCATCGGCGAAATTCTTCATGACGGCGCCATTCATGATCGTTGGCGCCTTGCCGGCGGCATGGAGTATCCAACCGGCCATGGCTGTCGTGGTCGACTTGCCGCTTGTACCGCCCACGGCGATGCTGAGCGGGGACTGGTTGAAGAGGGACGCCAGCAGGTTGGCGCGGCGCATCTCGGTCAGTCCCCGGGCGCGTGCCTCGCGGACGTCGGGGATCGTGTCCTCGACTGCTGCCGATGTCACGAGGATCTGGCGTTCGTCGCGGATGCCGCTGCCGTCCTGCGGGTAGAGCCGGATGCCCTGGCGAGCCAGGAAGTCGAATTTTGCAGCAAGCCGGCCCTGGTCCAGGGCGCGATCGGAGCCCTCTACGGCGTAGCCAAGCCCCTTCATGATCAGGGCGAGGGGCAACATTCCGCTACCACCAATTCCGCAGAAGAAATATTGTGCGTTTCGATTCAAGAGCATCGGTGTACATCGCACAGGGCTGGGCGGGTCTGCAAATGGTAGCGTCTTCGGTGAAGCCCGTCAGGATCGGTATCGTGGCGCCTGCCTGCCGGATGGATGAGCGCGGGGCCGAGCGCGTTCTGGGGTTGGCCCGGGAGGGCTTTCCCGGCCTTGCCGAGCTTCATTTCCATCCGCAGTGCTTTGCCCGCGAGGGACATTTTGCAGGGTCCGACGATGCCCGCGCTGCCGCGCTGATTGAGGTTTCAAACGATCCGGATGTCGATGCCGTCTGGTTTGCGCGTGGGGGCTATGGATCGATCCGCATCACGGATTCGGTCATCGCCGGATTGGGGGATGTAGCGCGCAAGAAAAAATTCCTCGGGTACAGCGATCTCGGCAGCCTGCTCGGGGCGCTTTATGCGCGCGGCTTCGCCCATGTTGCGCATGGACCCATGCCGGCAGATGTCCTGCGCCCTGACGGGGACGAGGCCGTACGCCGGGCGCTCGCCTATCTGGTCCGCGAAGAGGGTGGAGCCGTGGAGCCAGGGCTTGCACAAGGGGGGCTGGCGGTTGCGTTCAACCTGACGATCCTGTCGCGATTGATCGGGACGCCGCATTTTCCGAGCCTGGATGACCACGTCGTGCTGCTCGAGGAGGTGTCGGAGTACATGTACAACATCGATCGCATGATGGCGCACCTGGTCTCGTTTGCGCCCATGCGGCGTGTGCGTGGCATCAGGCTTGGGCGTTGCAGCCAGATACCGCCGAATGATCCTGATTTCGGGCAAAATGAAGAGCAGGTGGTTGCCCATTGGTGCGCGCGCGCCGGTATTGCCTATCTGGGGCGTGCGGATATCGGCCATGATGTCGGCAACAAGATTGTTCCCTTTGGCCGGCAGAGAGCGGTCGCAGGCCCCGTCAGTTCCTGAGCAGGATCAGTGACGAGGGGTTCCATGAGACGTAGACGGGCTTGGAGATATCTATGACCGAGTTCCCGTCGGCGTTCTGCGCGGCAACATAGAGCGGCGTCGAGCGCCCTTTCACGTGGACATGATACTGGCTGCGGTCGCCGAGATAGGCGCTGGCCTTGATGCTTCCCTCGACGCAGGAATCGGTCGACGGGCGGTTGCCCGACAGATGAAGGTTTTCGGGCCTGATCGCCACGAACAGCTTGTCTCCAGCCTTCACGTCGGGGATCGCGCGGGCGCGCATGGTGCCGATGGCCGCTGCTTCGAGTGTGACCTCTTCACCGGCGATCGACTTTACCGTCGCCTCGATCAGATTGATCGAGCCGATGAATGTCGCAACCTCGACATTGGCAGGTTGGGCGTAGAGTTCGCGCGGCGGTGCGATCTGCAGCACCTTGCCCTTGCCCATGACAGCGATGCGGTCGGACATCGACAGGGCTTCTTCCTGGTCGTGGGTCACGAAGACGAAGGTGATGCCGACGCTTTTCTGCAGCTGGCGCAGTTCGATCTGCATCTCTTCGCGCAGCTTCTTGTCAAGGGCGCCAAGCGGTTCGTCGAGCAGGAGGACCTTGGGGCGCTTCACGAGCGCGCGCGCAAGGGCCACGCGCTGGCGCTGGCCTCCCGATAGCTGGTCGCCCCGGCGGGAGCCAAAGCCCTCAAGCTTGATCATGGCGAGGGCGTCATTGACCCGCTTGCGCAGTTCACCGCCCGAGATGCGGGCCTTTCGCAGGCCATAGGCGATGTTGTCGTAGACGTTCAGGTGCGGAAAGATCGCGTAGGACTGGAACACCATGTTGGTCGGCCGCTTGTAGGCGGGGATCAGCGACGAGGGCTGGTCGTCGATGTAGATCTCGCCGTCGGTCGGGAATTCGAAGCCGGCAATCATGCGCAGCAGGGTTGTCTTTCCGCAACCTGAGGGGCCGAGCAGGGAGAAGAACTCGCCCCGCTCGATGCCGAACGAGACGCTGTCGACGGCCTTGTTGCCGCCGGCAAACTGCTTGGTCACGTTGTCTATGCGGATGATGTGATCGGCCATGGCAATCCTTTCAGGCGACCCCTACCTTGCGCTCGCTCGTCCCCAGCTGGCGCACCCATTCCGCGATGACGACAAGGATGCATGACACCACGAGGATGACGGCACCCATGGCCAGCACGCCCGGCAGCTTGTTGGGGAACCTGAGCTGGCTCCAGATGTAGACGGGCAGGGTCGGCTGCTGGTTCGTCAGGAAGAAGGACAGAAGGAATTCGTCGAACGATACGATGAAGGTGAGGAGCAGGCTCGAGACGATGCCCGGGGCGGCAAGCGGGAACGTTACACGCCAGAAGGTCATCCACGGTGTCTCGCCAAGGTCGAGCGAGGCCTCCTCGAGGCTTCGGTCGAAGCCCTCAAGGCGTGAGCTCAACACGGCCATTGCAAAGGGCGTACAGAGCATCACGTGACCGATCACCACCACCGGCAGGCCGAGATCCACGCCCAGCGCGTTCAGCAGGATCAGCAATGAAATCCCCAGGATGATCTCGGGGATGAACAGCGGCAGCATGATGAGGGCCATGACCGCGGACTGGCCAGGCATTCGATAGCGCGTGATGGCCTTGGCACCGAACAGGCCGAGGATGGTGGATGCGACGGCCACGATGCCGCCAACCTGAAGGCTGGCGATGAGGGCGTTGATCATGTCCTCGTCAGCGAAGGCCTGCTCGTACCATTTGGTCGTGAAGCCCTTCAGAGGGAAAGCCACGAAGATGGAGTCGTTGAACGAGAAGATGGGCAGGAAAAGGACTGGCCCGTAAAGGAAGATGAGATACAGGAAGGCAAAACCCGTCAGGAACCGGCCGGGGTCGCCCATTCTCGAGGTCGTTGGGGCTGGCGTGCTCATCGGATGGATCTCGCCGCAAGGCGCATGGCTGTCGAGAACAGGACGACCAGGATGGCCACGCCGGCCATCGCCGACAGGGCCAGGGCCGCGCCGAGGGGCCAGTTGCCGATCTTGAGGAACTGGACCTGGATGATGTTCGCGATCATCTGGCCTGTCGGTCCGCCAACCATGGCAGGGGTGACGTAGTCACCCGTCGTCGGCACGAAAATCAGGACCGCGGCGCCAATTACACCGGGGAGCGACAGCGGAAATGTGACGCGCCAGAAGCGTGACCAAGCGCCGTCGCCAAGGTCGGCGGCGGCTTCAAGCAGCGTCCGGTCGATCTTCTCGAGAGAGACATAGATCGGCAGGATCGCGAACGCCGCGTAGGCGTGGGCCAGCGTGATGATGACGGCGATCTGGTTGTACAGCAGGAATTCCAGGGGTTCATGGATCAACCCCAGGCTGGTCAGGCCCGAGTTGATGACGCCGTTATAGCCAAGGATGACTTTCCACGAGAACACGCGCAGCAGGTAGCTGGTCCAGAACGGGATCGTGAGAAGGATCAGCCAGACAAACTTGTATTTCTTGACCCCGAAAGCCACGTAGTACGCCATCGGGTAGGCCAGCAGCACCGTCACGAGCGTGACCAGGCCCGAGGTCTGGATCGACCGCCAGAAGATGTCGAGGTAGCTCTGCTTGTCGATTACCTCGCGGTAGCGATCGAGTGTCGGCGTCTGGTCCAGCGTCAGGCCCGTCTGGGTCCAGAAGGAGTAGGCGACCAGCAAAACGAGGGGCGCTGCGAGCAGTGCCGTCATGGTGATCATGACGGGCGAAAGCAGCGCGTAGCCCTTGGCCGCGTCCGAGCGCAGATAGAACGCCCTCAGGCGCTGGAGCAGGCCTGGCGCGGAATCGCTTGTGGCTGTCGCTGCTTGCAAGGCCTGCCCCGTCTGGCTTGCTGTGAAGGACTGCGAAACAGCATCTTCAGGGAAAGATTACCAAGCTGCAACCCTTCAGGCGCGCGATGGTTTAGAAGGCGTGGCATTTCGGCCGCGTTTCCGGGCTTTGCCGGTGGCGGGCCGCGCATTTTTGCGCGCGGCCCTTTGGTCCTGTCAGGCCTTTGCGAGGCGTTCGATCCAGGCTGGAAGGGCGAAAGCCGCCCGGTGCACCGCGGGGGTGTAGTAGTCGGTCGCGATCCGCGACGCGGCGAAAGCGCTGTCGAGGCCCTGCCAGCGCGACGGGTCTCCCAGAACGGCATCGTTCGACACCCAGGTCAGGGCCATGAAGCCGCCGATGTAGCTCGGCACGACGGCAAGGTAAACGCCGCTGTAGCGGAAGGTCTTCTTCATCTGCCTGAGCGTGTCGGTCAATTCCTCGGGCTGGAAGAACGGAACGCCGTTCTGGAACACGGCAAAGCCGCCCGGTGCCAGCGCGTCGCGGACGCGCTCGTAGAATGTGTCACCGAACAGGACTTCCGCCGGGCCCACCGGATCGGGGCGATCGGCAATGATGAGGTCGAAGCGGTGCTGGTTTGCCTTGTCGGCGAGGAACACGAACGCGTCCTCGATCTGCACCTTCAGGCGCGGGTCGGCGAAGGCGGCAGCGTTTACTTCACCAAGATGGCGCCGCGACAAATCGACCACCCGCTCGTCGATCTCGACGTTGAACACGGCCTCGACGCCGCGGTGCTTGAGCGCTTCCTCGGCGATCGCCATGTCACCGCCGCCGGCGATCATCACCTGCTTGACGTTGCCATGCTCGAGCATCGGCAGGTGGGTCAGCATCTCCGAGTAACCACATTCATCGCGCGTTGTGAGTTGCACGATGTCGTCGAGGACGAGAACGCGACCATTGCGCGCGGAGTCGAAGATCCTGATCTGCTGGAATTGGCTCTTTTCCTCGACAATCGGTGCTCCGGAGAGCTCGATGGTTTGGGAGAATCCCGGGTGAAGTTTCTCCAGAAACGTGTTTGTCATCGCGTCTTCTCCTGCGTGAATTCCGGCATGCCGGCGATGGTGGCGGGCGTTGGTTCCTGTCGCACTCTGGCAGACGTGCCGCGTTACGCGGCGCGCCCCCTATAGGTCTTAAGGACGTGCAGGTGCAATGTCATATTTCCGCCGTGTGGCGGCGTCAGAGCGCGCGCCGGAAATATTTTGCCCCGTGGGTCCAAAAAAACTTGCATGGGGGGCGCGCATACATATATTTCGCCGCTCCGCAGTTCTGGTGTGGTCCACCGTGAGGCGGCTGAGCGGCGCGAGACCCGCGCTAACCTGGTTCACTTTGGATCAACAACTGTTCTCTTGTTGGGATGGGTCACATGGCTCTGTCTGCACGCAAAAGAGCGGCTGTCGAAGTAACGCAGTTCCCTCAGAACCGCGCCAGAACGAAGTCCGTTCCGGTTCCAGTTCCAAA
>JBEIHO010000077.1:0-13198 GCA_040381215.1 Alphaproteobacteria bacterium
ACCGTACTCCGCAATGTAATGCTGGACCTTGGCACCATCCGCGTCCGTGGTGCGCATGTACCACTGCCTGACCGGCACGCCCTCCTCCGTCGGCCACCCAGACGCCGCGCGTGCCTCAGAGATGGCAAAGCTGAGCCCCATGACGCAGGCCGCTACGATGGAACACAATCCTCGATAACGCATGACACCCCCATTTTCGGGGAAAACTCCCCGCTAGTGACAAGTTTACAATACGGACCTTGTCGGAAATAAGGCAAGCCCAAAACCCACCGCAGTCCCCCCATCCGCCCCGCCGCTGGCGCGCCGGGGCACCTTCCCCGCTATCGCGGGCGCAAGGGCAATCACGTTGGCGATGAGCTGCAATATTTTCTTGCCCTTCTCCCGCGATAGCGGGGGAAGGTGGCAGCCGTCGCCGCAAGGCGACGGATGACGGATGGGGGCCTGACGCGCCCCGCTACTTGATCTTGTACCTGACCGGCATCTTCTTCGGCCCGTTCACGAAGTTCGCGGCCGAGAGCTTCGGCGTGCCGTCGAACTCGATCCATTCAAGCCGCGGGATCAGTTCATCGAACAGCGCCTTCATCTCCATCTTGGCCAGGTGCTGCCCGATGCAGACATGCGCGCCGTAGCCGAACGAGAGCAGACGGTTCGGCGTGCGATCCACCTTGAACCTGAAGGGGTCGTCGAACACCTCCTCGTCGCGGTTGCCCGACGGATAGCACAGCATCAGCCAGTCGCCGGCGCGGATCTTCTGCCCGCGCATCTCGTAGTCCTGCGTGGCCGAACGCATGAAGTGGCGCACAGGCGTGGTCCAGCGGATCGCCTCATCGACAAAGCCGCCCATCAGCGAGGGATCCGCCTTCAGCTTGCGGAATTCGTCAGGATGGTCGATCAGCGCCCACATGCCACCTGCCGTCGACGAGCTCGTCGTATCGTGGCCGGCAGCCGCGAGAATGACGTAATAAGACATCGCATTGAACGGGTCGAGCGGCTGGCCATCGACCGTGCCGTTCGCAATCACGCTTGCAACATCGTCACGCGGGTTGGCACGACGGTCCTCGGTAATGGCATTGAAATACTGGAAGAAGTCCATCACCACGCCCTGGAGCGCGGCCACGGCATCGTCCGACATCAGGTCACCAAACCCACCCACGCGTCCAAGCTCGGGATCGGCAGCGCCGAACAGCTCCTGCGTGAGCTTGAGCATGCGCGGTTCGTCACTCTCGGGGACCCCAAGAATGTCCATGATGACGCGCAGCGGATACCAGACTGCCACGTCATTGACGAAGTCGCACGAGCCACCCTTCTCGGCCATGCGATCGACGTAGATCTTCGCAAGCTCGCGCAGCCGGGGCTCCAGCTTCCGCAGGTTCTGCGGCAGGAACCACGATTGAGTGAGCATGCGATACTTCATGTGCTCGGGCGGATCCATCTGCACGAGTGACTTCACCAGATGCGGCGTGCCGGTGATCTTCATGACCTGCGCCGTTGCGGCCTTGGTCGTGAAGGTCGTCGACATGGCACCATTCAGGAAGAGCGCATTCTGCCGGCTGATCTCCAGGATGTCGGCATGCTTGGTGACAGCCCAGAATGGATCGCACCCCTCGAGCTCGGCCTTCGCCAGCGGATACTTCGCCCTGAGTTCGGTGAAAGTCCCGTGGATCCGTGCCATGTCCGAGTGCGCTAGCGGATCGACAAGGTTCACGGCGAGGTCCGAGGGGATGAGGGGTGCGGTCATGGTTTTAACGGCCCGTCGGCAGCTTGTTGTAGGGAATGTCCTTGTCGACGCGGACATCCGCGGGAAGCCCCAGAACGCGCTCGGCAATGATGTTCTTGAGGATCTCGTCCGTACCGCCCGCGATGCGCAGGCCCGGTGCCCACATGAAGGATTGCTGGAACGCGCCCATCATCGGCGACTCCTCGCCCACCATCACACCGCCCATATCCTCGAGGTCCATGGCGAATGACGACAGTTCCTGCATCTTCGGCGCCACCACGATCTTGGCGATCGAGGCTTCAGGACCGGGCACGCGGCCCTGGCTCAGCGCCGTCAGCGTGCGATAGGTCGTATACTTCAGGCCTTGGCCCCGCACATACCAGTCGGCAATGCGCTCGCGCACCGAGGCATTGCGGATCGCCGGACCGTCCTCGAGTTCCACCTCGCGGGCAAGCGCGATCAGCTCACGGATGTCCGGACCCGAACCACCCTGGCCACCGCCGACCGCCAGGCGCTCGTGCATCAGCGTCGTCAGAGCAACCGACCAGCCGTCTCCCACGTTTCCGAGGCGCTGCGAGTCCGGGATGCGCACGTTCGTGAAATAGACCTCGTTGAAGTTCGCGCCACCCGACATCTGCTTGATGGGCCGCACTTCCACGCCCGGCGACTTCATCGACAGGTAGAACATCGTCAGGCCCTTGTGCTTGGGCACATTGGGGTCCGTACGAACGAGCAGGATGCCGTAGTCGGAATAGTGTGCACCCGAGGTCCACACCTTTTGCCCGTTGATGACCCAGTCATCGCCATCCTTCTCGGCGCGCGTGCGAAGGCCCGCGACGTCGGAACCGGCCGACGGCTCGGAGAAGAGCTGGCACCAGATTTCCTCGCCATAGAGCGCCGGCTTCACATAGCGCGCCGACACGTCCTTCGACGCATAATGCGTGACGGTCGGGATGCACATGCCCAGGCCAATGTCGAAGAAGCCTGTCGGCACATCGAACTTGGCCTCTTCCTGGCTATAGACGACCTGCTGCATGGGCGTGCCGCCAAGGCCACCGGCTTCCTTCGGCCAGGTGATGCGGGCATAACCCTTCGCCGCCTTCTTGGCCTGCCACGCCTTGGCCGCCTTCAGTGCCTCGGCTTCCTCGCGCTGGTGGCGCGGGTTCTCGGACGAAAGGCCGGCAGCGCTCTTCGGCTTTGCATTGGCCTCGAGCCATGTGCGCACTTCAGCGCGGAACTTTGCCTCGTCGGGCGTATCGTTGAAGTCCATGGGTGTTGTCTCCTGATTGCAATATGGGCGTTACGCGACGTTCTTCTTCTCGAGATGGGCGACCAGGCGGTCCTTCCATACCCGGGCAGATCCGAGCG
The DNA here is from genome assembly GCA_040381215.1 of Alphaproteobacteria bacterium. Classification (GTDB taxonomy): domain Bacteria; phylum Pseudomonadota; class Alphaproteobacteria; order Micropepsales; family Micropepsaceae; genus SZUA-430. The sequence goes on from JBEIHO010000077.1 coordinate 3,086, forward strand.
CGAGATTCAGTGTCTTGGCACGTCGATAATAGAGGTGGCAGTCGAGCTCCCAGGTGAAGCCCATGCCGCCATGCGTCTGGATGTTTTCCTTCGCTGCATGATGGAAGGCATCGATGGCGCTGACACGCGCGCCCGCCGCGGCTTCCGGCAGATCGGCCGCATTGGTCGACAGCGCCCACGCCCCGAAATAGGCGTTGGAGCGCGCCAACTCGTTCATCACATACATGTCGGCCAGCTTGTGCTTGATCGCCTGGAACGAACCGATCTGACGTCCGAAGGCGAAGCGGTTGAGCGCGTAGTCCTTGGCCATGACCAGACAGGCATCCGCACCACCCACCTGCTCGAAGGCCATCAGCACGGCCGCGCGGTCGAGCACGCGCTTGGCCAGGTCCCAACCGTCGCCGGCCGCACCAAGCGCCTCTGCGGGCGCGCCCTTGAAGGTGATCTCGGCCTGGCTGCGCGACGGATCGACCGTCTTCACCGCGCGACGCGTGACGCCCGCCCCCTTCAGATCGACGATCACCAGTGACAGGCTGCGCTCGCCCGCGCCGTCGGCGGTCTTGGCCACCACGATTGCGAAATCAGCGCAGTCGCCATCCGGCACCGGCAGCTTCACGCCATCGAGCTTGCCGCCCTTGAACGTCGTATCGATCGTCTTGGGAAGCGGCGGCTTCGCGCCCTCGGCAATCGCGAAAGTGCCAATCCACTCACCCGAGACCAGCTTTGGCAGGTACTTCTGCTTCTGCGCATCACTGCCCGCCAGCAACAGCGCTTCGGTGGCCAGGTAAACCGAAGACGAGAACGGTACCGGCGCAACAACGCGCCCCAACTCCTCGGCAATCACGCACAGCTCGAGATGTCCAAGGCCGAGCCCACCGAATTCTTCCGGCACCGCCGTACCCAGCCAGCCCATCTCGGCGATCTGCTTCCACAGCGCCTTGTCGTGCGGCTCGTCACCCTCGAGGATCTTGCGCACGACTTTCGGCGTGCATTTTTCGGAGAGGAACTTGCGTGCCTGCTCCTTGAGCATTTTCTGGTCGTCTGAGAAATCGAAATTCATGGGTCGCCCTCAAAGTTGAACCTTTGAAGCGGCGCCCGCGGGTTACACCTCGGCGCCGCCGAGATTGCGCTTCAGTTTTTCGAGTCGCGCAATCAAATCCTTGAGCTCATTCTGTCGCACACCTTGCAACAATTGCGCAAATGTTGCGTGCGCAGCGGTGGCAATCTGCTCCGCAAAACGCTCGATCTTTGCCGTAGCGGAAACCAGCTTGGCCCGGCGGTCGGTCGGATGATGACGACGGACGACCCAGCCGCCATCCTCGAGCCGGTCGATGATCTTGCCTAACGGCGCCTTTTCCATTTCAAGCAGATCGGCAAGCTCGGTTTGTGAAATGCCACCCTTCGTGCGCTCGAGGGTGAACAGCACCCTGAGTTGCACCCGGGTCAGCCCGAGATCGCGCACCCGCGCCTCGAAATTGCGGCTCAAAAGCCTGTGAATATCGACAAAAAGCCAGCTGAGGCGGGATTCCGTCTCCATCAGGATACGCAACTCGTCGATCGACCGCCCACGGGCAGGCTTCTGGCTCTTGCCAGCCTTGGCGCGGTCAGGGGACGAAAATGCCTCACTCACGGGCGGCGCTTCCTGCTTTCATAATTGGTATAAGCATATATAGTATCCATGTATACGATCTTAAACGTCAACCGGTCTTTTTGTCATGCCCACCTCCCGCATCCTGTCCCTGTTCATGGTTCCGGCCCTCGCCCTGGGGCTGGCTACCTGCGGCAAAAAGGAGGCTGCGACCGACCCTGCCAAGCCAGCGAGGATCGAGGCTGTTGCCGTTACAGTCGCCAAGGCGACAAGGACGCAAGTATCCCTCCCCATCCTTGCCACGGGCTCATTGACCCCCTCCCGCCAGACCGACATCGGCCCATCGGTCGACGGCATCATCGAGCAGGTCTGGGTCAATGTCGGAAGCCGCGTGAAGAAGGGCGAACCCCTGTTCCGCACGCGTGACGTGGACATCCGCCTTCAGGTCAAGGAACTCGAAAGCCAGGTTGCCCTCGCCCGTGCACAACAGGCCAACGCGCGCAACGAACTCAAGCGCCAGGACGCGCTCAAGTCCGGCGGCTGGGTCAGCCAGTCCCGCATGGACACGACGAAAACCGGCGCCGACGTCGCCAACGCCCAGCTGGGCGTCTGGGAAGCCCGCCTCGCCCAGGCCCGCCAGATGCTGAGCGACACGACGGTACGTGCCCCCTATGACGGCGTGATCTCGCGCAAGGACGTTTACGAGGGCCGCTTCATGGCAACCCGCTTCGGCGGCATGCCCGGAGGTGCCGCCGGCGTGGTACAGATCATGGGCATCGACCCGCTGGCCGTGATCGTCAACACACCCAGCGTGAACTTCGGCCAGCTCAAGCTCGGCATGCCGGCACGCATCCGCGTAGACGGCGTGGACACGACTTTCGAGGGCAAGGTCGCGGTCATCAATTATGGCGTCGACTACAAGTCCCGCGGCGTCGAAGTTCGCATCGCCCTTCCCAACAAGGACTACAAGATCCTGCCGGGCCTCTACGCCAAGGTGGAACTGATGCCCGAACCCAGGCCCGCGCTGGTCGTCGATCGCCGCGTCGTTCTGGGATCGGCCGGCGCCCGCTACGCCTTCGTCAATGAAAAGGGCAAGGCCCGCAAGGTCAGGCTTTCGGTGCGCGAGCTTGACGGCGAGCGCGTGGAAATCCTCAACAACGTGCCCGAGGGCACCGAATTCCTCGGCGGCCCGAACATCCAGCAGCTCGCCGACGGCGTGCCGGTCCAGCCTGAAAAATCCTCGGTGGCCGATACCAAGCCCACCCAGGCCCAACTCTAGGCGAACCGGTCAGCGCACATGTGGATTTCCGATCTATCGATACGCCGCCCCGTCCTTGCGGTCATGCTGATCGGCGCGCTCGTCGCGCTCGGCTGGGTGTCGCTCCAGCGCATCGGCGTCGACCTGTTTCCCCGCGTTGAATTCCCCTATGTGACGATCCAGACCGTGCTCGAGGGCGCAAGCCCCGACGCCGTTGAAACCGACATCACCGACACGATCGAAGCCCAGGTCAACACGATCGGCGGCATCAAGTCGCTCACCTCGCAAAGCTTCGAAGGCGCTTCGGTCATCATGATCGAGTTCGGCCTCAGCGAGAACGGCGACGTGAAAGCCCAGGACGTACGCGACAAGGTCAACCTCTCGCTGCGCGACCTGCCGCAGGACGCCGAGCAACCCGTCATCCAGAAGATCGACCCCGATGCGGAACCCATCCTGTCGGTGATGCTGTCGGGCGACATGGCGACCCGTGACCTGACGGAATTCGCCGACAAGACCGTCAAGGAGCGCCTGCAGCGCGTACCCGGCGTCGGCCAGGTCGTCATCCTCGGCGGGCGCAAGCGGCAGATCCGCGTCTGGCTCGATGCCGACAAGCTGCGCGCCTACAACATCACCGCCGATGACGTGGTTGCCGCCATCCGGCGCGAGAATTCCGACGTTCCCGGCGGCAACCTGACATTGCCCGGCGACCGTGCGGAATTCAGCGTGAAGACCAAGGGTGAAGTCAAATCCGTCGAGGATTTCCGCAACATTGCCGTCGCCTTCCGCCCCCTGCAACTGCCCACCCTGCTGGGCGACGTCGCCCGCATCGAGGATGGCGCCGAGGACGAGCGCACCTTCGCCACCCTGAACGGCAAGCCCGGGATCTCCCTCGAGATCCGTCGTCAGTCAGGCCAGAACACGGTCGAGGTCGCCAAGGCCATCAAGGCCGAGATCGAGCAGATGCGCCCGCTCCTGCCCGCCGGCGTCGACATGATCCTCGCCCGCGACACATCGCTGTTCATCGAGGATTCGATCAACGACGTCGGCTTCGACATCGTGCTGGGCATTTTCCTCGTGATTGTCATCACGATGGCCTTCCTGCTCGACTTCCGCGCGACCGTGATCGTGGCAGTCGCCATGCCCACATCGCTGATCGCCACTTTCGTTGCGTTCTACATCGCCGATTTCACGCTCAACAACCTGACCCTCATGGCATTCTCGGTCGCGGTCGGCCTTCTCGTCGACGACGCAATCGTGGTTCTCGAAAGCGTCCACCGCAAGCTCGAGGAAGGCATGTCCGCCATGGAGGCCGCGTCGAAAGGCACGGCCGAAGTCGGCGTCGCCGTCATGGCCGGCACCTGGGCCGTTGTCGCCGTCTTTGTTCCGATTGCCTTCATGGACGGGATCATCGGCCGCTTTTTCTATCACTACGGCCTCGCCATCGTCTTCTCGGTGCTGGTGTCGCTGCTGGTGTCGCTGACCCTGACGCCGGCGCTCTGCGCACAGTTCCTGACCAAGCTGAAACTCGGCCCCATCGCCCAGCGCGTGGAGCACTTCCATCGCGCCATGGAGGACGCCTATCGCCAAGGCCTGAAATGGGCGCTCGCGCATCGCGTGACGGTGCTGGCCGGTGGCTTCATATTCATCGTAGCCGGCATGACGCTGGCACGCGGCATTCCCTTCGACTTCCAGTCCAAGGCCGACCGCTCGGAATTCCTGGGACAGGTCGACCTGCCCTTCGGCACCGGCATCGCCGAAGCACGCGCCGTGAGCCAGCGCATCAGCACCACCCTTCTGGCCCAACCCGACATCAAGACCGTCTTCGTGACCGTTGGCGGCGGCACCCAGGCCCGCATCAACCGCATCAGCATCTATGCCGGCCTGACGCCCAAGAAGGAGCGCGATCGCGACCAGTTCGTGATCATGCAGGAAGCCCGCGAGGCCCTGGCCAAGGCGATCCCGGAGGCCAAGCACATCGAAGCCACCGAAGTGCCCTGGATTGGCGGCAACTCGAGCTTCAACGTGGCCATCACCTATTCGCTGCAGGGCCCGTCGCTCGACGTGCTGCGCGAGAAGGCCGACGCCATCGTCGCCGCCATGCGGTCCGACAAGGCAATCTTCACCGACGTCCGCTCGTCCTACGAAGCCGGCAAGCCGGAGGTGCAGATCAACGTCGACCGAGACCGCGCCGCCGATCTGGGCGCCGCCATTCGCCCCCTGGCAACAACCGTTCGCACGCTCGTGGGCGGCGTGGATGCAGGCACCTACGAGGAATTCGGCAACCGCTACGACGTGCGCGTACGCCTGGAAGAGGCCCAGCGCGACGATCCCTCCAAGCTTGCCCAGATCCAGGTTCGCACCAACAATGGCGGGCTCGTCGACCTCGCCAGCATGGCGTCCTTCCAGATCGAGGAAAGTCCGGCCCAGGTCGACCGGCGCAATCGCGCCCGCACCATCACCGTCATGGCCAACACGCCCCCGGGCATCGCGCTGGGCACAGCCACCGACCGCATGCAGAAACTGGTTGCCCAGATCGGCATGCCTCAGGGCTACAAGGGCACCTTCATCGGCCAGGCCGAGCGCATGAAGGAAGCGGCCGACGCGATCGCGTTTGCCTTCCTGCTCGCGATCATTGCGCTCTACATGATCCTCGCAAGCCAGTTCAACAGCTTCTCCCAGCCAGCCATCATCATGCTGACGGCGCCGTTGTCCTTCGTGGGCGCCTTCGCGGCGCTGTGGGTGTCGGGCATGACCCTGACCATGTTTGCCCAGATCGGCATGATCGCCCTCATGGGCCTTGTGATGAAGAACGGCATCCTGCTGGTGGACTACGCCAACACCGCCCGCGAACAGCGCGGACTGTCAGCCTATGACGCCATCTTCGAAGCCGGTCCGCGCCGCATGCGGCCCGTGCTCATGACCCAGCTGGCCACGGTCTTCGGCATGATCCCGGTTGCCATCGCGACCAGCCAGGGCGCGGAATTCCGCAACGGCATGGGCGTGCTGATCATCGGCGGCATCCTGTCATCGACCTTGCTGACCCTGTTCATCGTACCGGTGGCCTACACGCTGATGGCCGACGCCTTTGCCTGGTTCAACAGGGTCCGGGGACGCAGTCCCGCTTTGGGACAAAAGCCTGCACCCGTTTCCGACTGAGGCTTCAGCACGCCTTAACGCCTGCCGTGGCATTCTCGCGATCCAGTCCGGAATGCAGCTATGCAGGGGTGCCTATGGCGAAAGCCCAGTTTCACAAGAACCAGCGCGTCTTCGTGAGGACCGTTGGAACCTGGTCCGTGGTCGAGAAGATCATCCCGCACTGGACCAAGGGCATCGAGGAACCGCTGCGCATCCACTATGAAGTCGGTCTGGGTCGCGAATTCGCCGCCGACGAACTGCAGGCCGACGCCCCCGAGAGAACAACCGTCAGCGGCATGGCCGAGCAATGGCGCATCGTCCGTACACGGAACAAGACGAAGAGCCTCGAGGATTGCGCAGGCCACCCCTATCCCGGCACGCACCCCACCGTCGTCACCGGCGACAGTGACTGGGGCGGCTGGCGCGTCGCCGGCGCCGAGTACGAGCTGCATCCCTTCCGGGTCGAATACCAGGCCCGCCTGATCATGAACGCGCCGAAAATGGCGATGCTCCTGCGCTCGCTCGTCAACCACGCCAAGATCGAAGCCGGCCACGTCAACGAAGAGGTGGCCTCCCTGGCCACTGAAGCCGCCGCCATCCTGCGCCACGTCGACCAGGACATGCAGCAATAGGGGCCACGACCAGCCCCCTTTTGCGCAGGGACTGAAATGCAGTAAACCCGGGGCAGCAAACGAGGCTGCCCGATGAAGACCGACCAACCCGTCCCCGTCCTGCGCCGGGACTACCGCCCGGCCCCCTACCGCATCACGCGCACCGAGCTCGAGTTCCATCTCGACGAAACGGCCACGCGCGTGCACGCGACCATCCACGTCGAGCGGCAGTCGGACGCGGGCGGGCCACTGGTCCTCGACGGCGAACACCTCAAGCTCCTCGACATCAAGCTTGACGGGCGCCCGCTCGACCCGACCGCCTTCGAGGTCACGCCATCGACCCTCGTCATCAAGAACCCGCCAGCCACGCGTTTCCGCATCGACACATCGGTCGAGATCAACCCCGCGGCCAACACGGCGCTGTCCGGGCTCTACATGTCCGACGGCATGTTCTGCACGCAATGCGAATCCGAAGGCTTCCGCCGCATCACCTATGCCTATGACCGGCCCGACAACATGTCGGTCTACAACGTGCGCATGATTGCCGACCGCGCGCGGTTCCCCGTGCTGCTGTCGAACGGCAACGCTTCGGGCTACACCACGCTGCCCGGCGGCCGGCACATGGCGGAATGGGATGACCCGTTCCCCAAGCCATCCTATCTTTTTGCACTTGTGGCCGGCGACCTGGCACAGGCCGATGACACGTTCGTCACCCGCTCGGGCCGGCGGGTCAGGCTCGGCATCTACGTGACGCATGGCAACGAGGACAAGATCGACTTCGCGATGGGCGCACTCAAGCGCGCGATGAAGTGGGACGAGGACGCCTTTGGCCGCGAATACGACCTTGACGTCTTCAACATCGTGGCCGTCAGCGCCTTCAATTTCGGCGCCATGGAGAACAAGGGCCTCAACATCTTCAACGACAAGCTGGTGCTCGCCCGCCCCGACACGGCCACTGACACCGACTACGACCTGATCGAGGCCGTGATCGGTCACGAGTACTTCCACAACTGGTCCGGCAACCGCGTCACCTGCCGCGACTGGTTCCAGCTGTCGCTCAAGGAAGGCTTCACGGTCTTCCGCGACCAGGCGTTCTCCGCCGACATGCGCTCGGCCGCGGTCGAACGCATCGGCGACGTGCGCACCCTGCGCCTGCGCCAGTTCCAGGAAGACGCAGGGCCGCTGGCCCATCCGATCCGTCCGGACCAGTATCTCACCATCGACAATTTCTACACCGCCACCGTCTACGACAAGGGCGCCGAGATCGTGCGCATGCTCAAGACGATGCTGGGCGCCGACGGGTTCAGGAAAGGCTCCGATCTCTACTTCGCCCGCCACGATGGCACGGCCGCCACCTGCGATGACTTCGTAAAGGCGATGGAAGACGCAACCGGCGCCGACCTCTCGCAATTCCGTCTGTGGTATTCACAGGCAGGCACCCCCGTGATCGAAGGCAGCGGCACCTACGATGCCACCGCCGCCACGTACCAGCTGACCCTGAAGCAAACAGTGCCGGACACGCCCGGGCAGACCGGCAAGAAGCCCATGCACATTCCCGTCACCGTCGGCCTCGTCGGCCGCAAATCGGGGGCCGACCTCGCCGCCAGCATCGACGGCCGCAACAGCCCGTCCCATGTCCTCGCCCTCACCAAGGCCGAGCAGGCCTTCCTGTTCACCGGCGTGACCGAAGAGCCCATCCCCTCGATCGGCCGCGGGTTCTCGGCACCCGCGCGCTTCGAGATGCATCTCTCGCCCGACGACCGCGCCTTCCTGATGGCCCGCGACAGCGACCCCTTCAATCGCTGGGAGTCAGGCCAGAAACTGGCGACCGAAGTATTGATCCGCATGACCGGCGAAGCTCGTGCAGGGCGCAAGCCCGCGAGCGACCCTCGCTTCATCTCGGCCTTCGGCGACCTGCTCGCCGACATGCGCCGGGACCCGGCCTTCACGGCCATGGCAGCCGTGCTGCCGACCGAAATGGAACTCGCCCAGGGCATCGAGGACGCCGACCCGGACGCCATCCATGTCGCCCGCGAGACGTTGCGCAAGGAATTGGCCACGACCTACCAGGGCAAGCTCCACGAGATCTATGCCAGCCTGAAATCGAACGAGCCTTACGCGCCTGACGCTGCCTCGGCAGGTCGCCGGTCGCTGCGCAACACCTGCCTGCGCTATCTCACGTCAATTGACACCCCCGCGACGCGCAGCCTCGCCTTCGAGCATTTCCGCGCCGCCGACAACATGACTGACAAGGTCGCCGCCCTGCTCTGCCTGGCCGACATGGGCGGCACCGAAGGCAACCAGGCCCTGGAAAGCTTCTACGACCAGTGGAAGGCCAACCCGCTCGTGATCGACAAGTGGATGACCATCCAGGCGCAGGCGGCAAGCCCGGACACGCTGCAGCGGATCCGGTCGCTGACCACGCACCCGGCCTTCAACGTCGCCAACCCGAACCGGGTGCGCGCTCTCGTGGGGGCCTTTGTCATGGGCAACCAGTTGCGCTTCCATGCTGCCGACGGCTCGGGCTACGCGTTCCTTGCCGACATGGTCTTGCAGCTTGACAAAGTGAACCCGCAGGTCGCTGCGCGCCTGTGCGGCGCTTTCGAGACGTGGCGGCGCTTTGACCAGGGCCGGCAGGCCCTGATCCGCAAGCAACTGAGCCGCATCGCAGCCACTGAAGGCCTCTCGCGCAACGTCAGCGAGATCGTCGCCAGGACGCTGGGTTGATTCGTCTCGCGCAACACATCGGCCACGGACGGTTGCAAAACGGTCCGGCGGGGGTGACAAGCACGAGGTGCCCGACATAATCCGGACGGGTAATGATTCGAGTCTGGGTTAAGAACAATGGCCATCGCCACACGGGCAGTCTCCAACGGGGTGAAGTCAGGCGGCTTCGCCTCCAGGCTTGACCTGCTTTCCAGGGACAGCACGACCTATTGGATTGTGCTCGGCGCCATCGCGACGATCCTGTCTGTCGTCGCCGCCGCAACGCTGCAGATGCGGCGCGAGCAATCCACCGTGGCCGAGCGGATAGAGCGGGAAACCCGCGAATTCCGCGAGTTTGTCTCCCACTCCGGCCTTCTCGTCGGCGTCTCCCTCGACCGCACCCGCGAGAATGTCTCGGCAGCGATCAAGGCCGCGGCAAGCCAGCCGCTCACCAGCCCGCTGCGGATGCCCGACGCGACCGTCATGAACCTCATCGCCCTCAACCAGAACGGCGAGGTCTACGGTGACATCAACGGCACACCAAGCCAGGTCGAAGACGTCTCCCGTACCGACCTGTTCCAGCGCCTGCTGGCGCAGCCCAACGCGCCCTACGTGACGGGCTCGTTCGAGTCGCGCACGCTCGGGTCCACGAGCCTCGCCATTGCCACCCGTCCGGCAAACCCCGCCGACCCCATCTATTTCACGCTCGTGAACACCAGCAAGCTTGCAGCAAGCCTTGCCGACATTCGGGGCCGCCGCCCTGAACACCTCTTCATCATCAACCGCTACGCCCGCCCGGTATCCTCCACCCAGTC
>JBEIHO010000078.1:0-12857 GCA_040381215.1 Alphaproteobacteria bacterium
AGCTTGCGCGTCGGCCCTGCTCGACAAGTCCTTCCCGCGCGGAGCCGTCTTCTTCGGCGAGGTGGCGCTATCCGGCGCGATTCGCCCCGTCGGTCGGCTTGAACCCCGGCTCAGGGAGGCAGCTCGCCTGGGTTTCACGACAGCTTTTGTCCCTGCTGGGGCGCGGGAGACGGTCGACGGCATGACCGTCCATGGGCTATCCAGACTGCAGGACCTCGTGGACGTGCTTGGCGGGGGGTCCGCGTAGAGGGTCTGTTGCGATGCCCCCCTGGGTCTTCGATGTCATCATACTTGCCGTGATCGTCCTGTCCGCCGTGATGTCCGCGGGCCGCGGCCTCATTCGCGAGACGTTCTCGATCATCGCCTTTATCGTTGGCCTGCTTGTCGCCTGGCTCTGCATCCGGTTTGGCCAGCAGCCGCTCAAGAACATGATCTCGCCAGGCGAACCCTCGATCGTTCCGGCCATGATCCTGTTTCTGGTGGGTTTCCTGGTGTCCTACGCCCTCGCCGCCTTCCTTGGGGCGAGGCTGTCCCGCCTGTTCAATGATTCGCCCGAAATCGGGCTTTTCGACCGGCTTGCCGGGGCTGGACTGGGCGTTGCTAAGGCTATTCTCGCCTGTATCGGCTTCGTCGTACTGTTGCATCTTGTCGTGCGGCCCGGAGAAGAGCCGCCGGAGATTGCCAAGAGCAACACCTACCCATATCTGGACAGCGCCGCCGGCTTGGTCGGCGGCGGGCTGACTGGCGTGATCGAGGTCTTCACCGGCCCGGCTGACGCTGAGCCAGCCAACGCCCAAACGACCCAATAACGATCGACCCGGAGTCGCCATTGGCCAGTCCAGACCCGTTCTTCGACCCCGGACTGGACGACGACGATTTCCGTCCCGGCAAAAAAGACGGTATGGGCCACAAGTGCGGTGTGTTCGGCGTCTTCGGGCGCGACGACGCCGCCATCCTAACCGCCCTTGGCCTCCACGCCCTGCAGCATCGCGGGCAGGAAGCCTGCGGCATCGTCACCTTCGACGGCAAGGGCGGTACCTTCCGATCCGAGCGTCACATGGGCCTCGTCGGCGACAGCTTCAGCCACGATGGCGGCGCTGTCGAACGCCTGCCCGGCCGCGCCGCGATCGGCCATAACCGTTACTCCACCTCCGGCCGCGTCGTCTTGCGCAACATCCAGCCGATCTATGCCGACCTAGCCCATGGCGGGCTGGCCATCGCGCACAACGGCAACCTCACCAACGCACGCGCCATCCACCACGATCTTGTTCAGAACGGCGCGATCTTCCAATCCACGATGGACACCGAGGTCGTGCTTCAGCTGACCGCGCGCTCCATGCGCAACCGGATCGAGGATCGCTTCATCGACGCCCTGCGCCAGCTCCAGGGCGGCTACGCCATCGTCGCTCTCACCAATGACAAGCTTATCGGCGCACGCGACCCGTGGGGCCTGCGCCCCCTCGTCCTTGGTGAGATCGATGGCGCCCCCGTGCTCTGCTCGGAAACCTGTGCGCTCGACGCGATCGGCGCCTCCTTCGTCCGCAACATCGAAGCCGGCGAGGTTGTCGTAATCGACCGCGAACGCGTCGAGAGCCTGATGCCGTTCCCGCATGTGCGCGCGACGCCCTGCGTCTTCGAATACGTATACTTTGCCCGGCCTGACTCGATCATGCACGGCCAGTCCGTCTACGAGACGCGCGAGCGCTTCGGTCGCGTCCTCGCCCGCGAGTCCCATGTCGATGCCGACCTGATCTGCCCGGTGCCCGATGGCGGCAACCCGGCAGCCCTCGGCTACGCGGAAGCGTCCGGCATCCCCTTCGGCTTCGGCATCATCCGCAACCACTATGTCGGTCGCACCTTCATCCAGCCTACGCAGTCGGGCCGCCAGCGCTCCATCTCGCGCAAGCACGCGCCGAACCGCCCCATCCTCGAGGGCAAGCGCGTCGTCCTCGTCGACGACAGCATCGTGCGCGGCAACACCTCGCAACGCATCGTCCAGATGATCCGCGATGCCGGCGCCAGCGAGATCCACTTCCGCGTCGCCAGTCCCCCGATCAAACACCCCGACTTCTACGGAATCGACATGCCCTCGAAGGAGGAACTGATCGCCTCCTCCATGACCATCGACCAGATGAAGCGCTATCTGAAAGTGGACAGCCTCTCCTTCATCTCCCTCAGCGGCTTTTACGAAGCCCTCGGCCAGGGCAAGCGCAACGACAGCGCCCCCCAATTCGCCGACCACTGTTTTACGGGAGACTATCCAACGCCACTGCTTGATCGCGATCACGACATGGCGTCAAAGGAACAGCAGCTCTCGCTGCTGGATGACTGACGTCTCTGGATCGCCGGACCCCTGCCCGATCTGCGGCCAGAACCTCTACCATGGCCTCCGCCGCCCAATTGCGCTAATCCGCCACCATGACAGACCAGCGCATCATCCTCGTCACCGGCGCGTCCCGCGGCATTGGCCGCGCCGCAGCCCTTGAACTCGCGAAAGCCGGCAACCACGTCATCGCCGCCGCCCGCTCGGAGAAGGCGCTGACAAAGCTCGACGACGAGATCCTCGCCGCCACCGGCCGCAAGGCCACGCTGATCCCGATGGATATGCGCGACATGAACGGTATCGACCGTCTCGCCGGCGCCCTGCTCGATCGTTTCGGCCGTCTCGACGGCCTGTTCGGCAATGCCGGCGTCCTCGGTACGCTCGGTCCGCTGGAGACCATCTCGCCCGCCGCGTTCCAGGAAACTGTCGAGGTGAACTTCACCTCCAACTGGCGCCTCATCCGCGCCGTCCACCCGCTTCTACGCATGAGCGAAGCAGGTCGCGCGCTGTTCGTCACCTCCGGCGTTGTCCCCCGCCCCCGCGCCTTCTGGGGCGTCTACGCCGCCACCAAGGCCGCACTCGAAACTATGATCTCTTGCTACGCCGACGAGACCGAGAACACTCCCATCCGCGTCAACCTCTTCGACCCCGGCGCCGTCCGGACCGAAATGCGCTTCAAGGCCATGCCTGGCGAAGACCAGCTGACGCTTCCCACCCCGCAAGACGTCGCTTCGACAATCCCGCCCTACTTCGTGCCAGAGTTCACCCAGCACGGCCAACGCCTGGTGTTTGCGAAACGCAAGGCCTGACCCCGGACCCGCGGACTACTCTTTGTCCGTATATGGGTTCTTCTGCCCCTTCAGCACCAGCCGAAGCGGCACACCCGGCAGGTCGAATGATGCACGAAGCTCATTCAGCAGATACCGCTTGTAAGTCTCCGGCATCGACTCGGCGCGAGAGGCGATCAGCACGAAGGTCGGCGGCCGCGTCTTCATCTGCGCCATGTAGCGCGGCTTGATGCGCTTGCCGTCAGGCGCGGGCGGCGGATGCTTTTGCGTCGTGTACTGCAGCCAGTCATTAAGATCGCGAGTCTTGATCCGCGCCGACCAGTCCTTGTGAACCTTCAGGCAGGCATCCATCAACTTGTCGAGATTCTTCCGCGTCTCGCCCGACACTGGCACCACCGGGGTCCCCTTGGCATGCGGAAGATGCGACTCCGCCTGGTGCTCCATCTCCTTGCGAGCCTCCGATACATTGTCGACCGTGTCCCACTTGGTGATGGCGAACACGAGCCCGCGCCCCTCGCGCAGTGCCAGGTTCGCGATCTGCACGTCCTGCTTCTCGAACGCATCGCGCGGATCCATCACGAGAACGACCACGTCCGCAAACCGGATCGAGTGCGTGGTCTCCATCGTCGACAGGCGCTCGAGTTTCTCCTGCACCTTCGCCCGTTTACGCAGGCCGGCAGTATCAACGAGCCGGATCTCCCGGTCACGCCATGTCCACGCCACCGTCACGCTGTCGCGCGTGATGCCCGCTTCCGGTCCGGTGATGAACCGGTCGTCGTTGAGAATGCCGTTGATCAGCGTCGACTTGCCTGCATTCGGGCGACCTACAAAAGCGATACGGATCGGCTTGTCCGGCTCCACCGGCGCTTCTGCGTCGGGATCGAACGGCTCTTCGTCCTCGATAATCGGCTCAAGCGAGACATACCCGTCCGCAGACTGAAGCTTCTCCTCAGCCTGCCGCAGGAGTTCGTAGAGATCCGACAGTCCCTCGCCATGCTCAGCCGACAGCGGCGCCGGATCGCCAAGGCCAAGACGCCAGGCTTCCATCAGCCCCTCATCGCCTTGCTTGCCCTCGCACTTGTTGGCGCACAGCACCACCGGCTTGCCCGACTTGCGTAGCAGTTGCGCAAAACGCTCGTCCACCGGGGTAACCCCGGCGCGCGCGTCGTACAGAAAGATCGAGATATCGGCTTCGTTGATCGCGATCTCCGTCTGGCGGCGCATCCGCGCTTCCAGCGACTCGTCTGTCACATCCTCGAATCCGGCCGTGTCGATCAGGCGAAGGTCGATGTCGCCGATACGTCCTACTGCTTCCTTGCGATCGCGCGTAACGCCGGGCTGGTCGTCGACGATTGCTATCTTCCGGCCCGCAAGCCGGTTGAACAGCGTCGATTTACCGACATTCGGGCGACCGACAATGGCCACCGTCAGCGTCATGGCGAAACTCCAGAAGTGGCCCCGAGCCTGCTGCTCGGGCCTACTTGATCGCGATCAGGCTGGCCTGATCGGTAACTACAAAAATTCTGCCGGCTGCAGCGATCGGCTCGATGAGGATGCTCTGGCCGACCTTCATGTCAGCCACCGTCTTGCCGTCCTGCGGCGACAGGGCAACGATATCGCCCTCCGACGACACGACCACCAGCCGGCCTGAAGCCAGTAGCGGACCCGTCCATACGATGCGGTTCTCGCGATTGCCATCCTTGAACTCCGGCAGATCCCGCGCCCAGGCCAGCTTGCCGTCGATCTTGCTGAAGCAGGCGACCTTTCCGCCCGTGCCGACAACATAGAGATACTCTCCGGCAATCACCGGCCCCTGACGTGATCCAAAGATTTTGCTCCAGATCCGCGCCCCTGAGCGCGCATCGATCGCGGCAAGCACGCCGGAATGACTCGCTGCATAGACGACGCCTTCCTGTATCGCCGGCTTGCCAGCAATGTCGTTGATGGCCGACAGCGGCGTATAGCGGCCGGTCGAGGTCAGCGTATCCGTCCACAGGCGGCGCCCGTTGGCTGGCAGGTAGGCGATCAGTTCGCCGGAAGAATAGCCGACTGCGAGAATGTCCGGCGTCACGGCCGGGCTAGGCGAGGACAACACGCGCGCGGTCTCCGCCAGCGCCTGGTCGTTCCAGAGGACTTCGCCAGTGTCTGTGTCGATGGCGAAGAAGTCGTTGTTCGTCGACGTGAGGTAGGCCCGGTTGCCCTGAATGGCGGGCGAGGACGACAGCGGGCTTTCAACCCGGCGCTTCCATATTTCCTTCCCATCATTGAGACGAAGCGCGGCGACATAGGCAAAGCCAGACGCGACGATGAGCCTGTCGCCGGTAATCGCGAGCCCGCCGCCGACGGAGAACTCATCCCACTGCGGGTTGGCGGCCTTCAGCTGGTTCTCCCAAACGCGACGACCCGTCGCTGCATCGAAGGCTGATACCTTCTGTGCGGCGTCTATCACATAGATGCGACCGTCCTTTACGACAGGCGAGGCGACGATGCGCTTGATCTCGCCTGACCCCTCGCCGACGCTGGCGCGCCAGCTTTCGCGAAACTCCGGCGCCGCCTCGATATGTCCGGGCATCTTCGCTGCGTTGAGGCCGGATTGCGTCCAGTCGGCTGAGGCTTGCGCTGGCGGCAGCGTGATGGTTGCCGCGGCAAGCGTGGGGTCGGGCGTCAACGTGTCCTGGAACGGGTTGATCGTCACGCGCGCGGCCTTCTCCTCGTCGGAGAGGATCACCGGTCCATTGCCGCATGCGGCCAGCAGGCCGATCAGCGGAACGGTGAGGAACAGGTAACGCAGGGTTGACATCATTGCTGTGGCTGTCCGGTCGGAGCGGCAGGGGTAGCATCTTGCGGGGGCGGCGGAGCAGGCGTGGCAGGCGTTTCGGTCGTCACCGCAGGCGTCGGCGCAGGCGCATCGAGATTGACGGCCCGGGCGGGCAGCGTCGCCAGCGCGCGCGACACGCGCTCACGCATTGCGCCTGGCGCGTTGATGTCGACATCGAGAACCTCGAACGTGTCGCGCGCGAACTCCACATCACCCTCGGCCAGCGCCTTCGCAGCGATCAGCTCGCGGGCCAGCAGGGCCGCCTGGCCGGGCCGGTCGAGCAGCGGCTTCATCATCGCCTCAAGCTGCGCGCGGGTCGCCGTGTCGGCCTGCAGATAGCCGAGCTTGAGAAGCGCGAGGTCTCCCATTACGCCCTTGTCAGACGCCGCGGCGTTCTTCAGATGCGCCTCGATGGCTGCCTGATCATTCGTCAGGTCGCGCTCAATGCCAGCTAGCATGTGGCCGGCGAGCACGGCGAAACCGGTGTCGTTCGTCGTCAATTCGCTGAACCGAGCACGAGCTGTCGCGAGGTCGCTTGCCTCCATGGCGGCGAAGCCTGCGTCGTAGGTCTTGGCCGCCCGGTCGATCGCCTCGTTGCGCTGGTAGCGCATGAACTCCATGACACCCACGCCAATCACGATCGCCGCTACTCCGAGATAGACGAAGATCGACCAGCGCTTCCACGCCTTAGCGAGTTGCTCCTCGCGGAGGCTCTTGTTCACTTCCTGAAAGGCGTCGTCATTCACGTTGGGATAGGCTCCAAAAGGTGGGGCAACTTATCTGGGGTACTCCGCCCCCGCAATTCGCCATAGCTGCTAAGGCAAGGATGGGCGGTCGGGATTATGGCGCTTTTTTGAGGACGTACGTCTCTTTTTCCCCGGGAAACGCACGGGCCCTTACATCCTTCGCGTATCCTTCGACCGCGCGGCCGATCTCGCCGCGGAGGTCGGCATACCGTCGCACGAATCGGGGTGTCCAGTCGAACATTCCCAGCAGGTCGTCTGTCACGAGGATCTGGCCGTCGCATTTGGCTGATGCGCCGATGCCGATGGTGGGGCACGAAACCTGCGCCGTGATCATCGCGGCCAGGTCCTCAGCCACCCCCTCTATCACCATGGCGAAGCACCCGGCCTGGTCGGCGGCCAACGCTTCCGTGTTGACTTTCGAGCGTTCCTTCTCAGTCCGGCCCTTGGCCTTGAACCCGCCGTCGACATTGGTGGCCTGCGGCCGAAGACCCACATGCGCCATCACCGGGATGCCACGGTCCACGAGATGCCGAACCGTCGCGGCGGCGTACTCGCCCGCCTCAATCTTCACGGCCTGGCAGCCGGTCTCCTTCATGATCCGCGAGGCGTTCATGAACGCCTGCTCTAGGCTCGCCTCATAGGAGCCGAAAGGCATGTCTACCACCACGAACGCCCGCTTGCTGGCACGCATAACGGCCTGGCCATGCAGGATCATCATCTCAAGCGTAACGCCCACCGTCGTCGGCAGGCCATGGACGACCATCCCGACACTGTCGCCGACCAGCAGGACATCGCAGACCTCGTCCAGCATCGCGGCCATGGGCGCGGTATAGGCCGTCAGGCAAACCAGCGGCGTTCCGGCCTTCGCGGCGGCAACATCCTTGACCGTTTTACGAGCCGACTGGGCCTGGGCAGGCATCGGTATCGCCCTCTCTACCCCTCGGGGCTGGCTAGCGCGCTGCTTAGTCCGCCCGTCCGCCGGGCGCAATGCGGCGCCCGTCACCGGAGATCAGGCGTAAAGGTCTATCCCGAAAAGGATGTAGTGGAGTTCGTAGACCAGCACCCCATAGAGGGCCAGGCCCACAGCCAGCGCTATCAGGTCCCCCAGAACTTTCGGCGTGGCCTCGGCCGCCCCCACATCGCCCCGTCTTTTCAATGCGATCCTATCGATCACGCCAAACAGCAGGAAGGACCCGAACAGGATCAGCGATCCCAAATCCCAGTTCACCAGAAGGTGCGCCAGCGCCCAGATCTTTACCGCCGTCAGCATCGGATGCTTCACGGCTTTCTTGATGAATCCTGTCGGGGCATATGCCGCAACCAGCAGCACAATGGCCGGTATCATCAATGCCATCGCGATATGGCGCATGAAGCCGGGGGGGTCAGCGAGCGTGATCCACGGCTTGAGGTTCCCATATCCCCATACCAGCCCGATGAATCCAGCGATTGTAAGCAACGAATACAGGCCCTTGTACGGACCTGTCCCGAGCGCTGCGACGACGCCTTGCCCGTCCCGCCTGCGGAACGCCGAGAAAAGATGCGTACCGAAGAAGACAAGCAGACCGCCCAGGAAGGCGCCCATATATGCCATGTCCATAACTGACCCCGTGCCCTGCACCTCTGCAGTATGGAACAGAGCAAAGCCCGACCCCATCCGCAACCGCGTTCTTTCAGGGTGTTACCAGGGACGCCCACCGCACGACATGAAAGCGGCCCCCGGGGTCACCGGAGGCCGCAACTTCATAACGCAGCAGCGCGGTCAGGCCCGGCGGCGTTCTCGGCCGCGCTCGAGGCTCTGGATATAGCGGCGGTGTTCCTCGAAGGGATCCACTGCCCGCTCTTCGCGGGGACCGCCGCCGCTTGGCTTGGAGACGGCGCGCGTCTCCTTCTTCGCCTTGGCGGCTTCCTTGATTTCTTTCTTGCGCGCCTTTCGTTCAGCGCGCTTCAGGTCATCGATCGACTGCTCGTTAGCGAGCCTTTCGCGCTCAGCGGCCTCGGCGGCGGCGATCCGCTCGGCTTCAGCCAAGGCTTCAGCTGCCTCGCGGGCGCGCTGGCGTTCAATCCGCTCAGCCTCGCGCTGGGCGCGAATGGCCTCCATGCGTTCGCGGCGCTCAGCCTCGTGGTCGATCGGAGCTTCCGCCTGGACCATGGGCTTCGGTTTGAATTTTTCGAGAAGGGCTTTCTTGGCGGCAAGCGAGGCGGCTTGCCGATCGGAGAATGTCGAGTTTTTCGGCTGCATCTAGTCTTTCGGAATCAGCGGTTTTGAATCGTTTTACGAGACTATTTCGGGGTACATAGGTGGCGGGAAGCTTTTCGTCCATCCCCCCGCGGCGTTTCTGTCTCATGTGCCGCAGGCGTTCGTTTCAAAGCAACGCGCTGCAGTCCAGAAGGTTCTTTCGGGACGTTGATGACAGTTCTACCTGTGACCAGAATGTCATCTAGATGGCATGGCCACGTGCTTTGCTGCCCCAATAAGGGGAACCCGCCTCATCAGCTGAACAGCTCTGCATATGTCGCTGGTTTGAACCCGACCGAGAGGTTGCCGTCCCGGTCAAGCATCGGTCGTTTCACCAGTGTCGGGTACGCCAGCAACAAATCCACGACGACATTCTGGTTGACCCCCTCCTTAGCGTCAGCCGGAAGCTCCCGCCAGGTGGTGCTCGCCTTGTTCAGGACTTTCTCCCAGCCAAGCTGCTTTACCCAGCCCTCGACCGTCGCCCGGGTCAGCCCGTCAGCCCTGACATCGTGAAAGACATGGAGAACGCCCTGTCCATCAAGCCATTTTCGCGCAGCACGCGTCGTGTCGCAGGTGGCGAGGCCAAAAAGCCTAACATTGCTTGGCATGGGTGGCTCATGGAAATTTCAGGAGACGGATCGGCGTTATCGTCGATCGCGCCGGGCACGGGAAGCCTGATACTCCCTGATTGCGGAACCGGCGCGACAGGCGCAGGTTCAGTGAAGACAGACAGGGAGAGCCCTATGACACTCATCAAGGAATCCGGCTTGGCGCTAGCCGCCCTCATGGGCGCGCTTGCGGCCTGTTCGACACCTACAGACGCTGCCGGCGCCACGGCGGACAGGATAGTGGATTCCTGCATCAACCCCACCCGCATCAAGGAACAAAAAATCCTGAACGACCGGGAAATCCAATTCACGCTCAACGATGGCGAAGTGTGGCTCAACACCCTGCCCCGCGCCTGCCCGAGCCTGAAATTCCAGGGAGGCTTCACGTGGGAGGTCAGCGGCACGCAGGTCTGTTCGAACGAGCAGACAATCTATGTGAGTGAAGACGGCACGCCCTGCCAACTCGGCGCCTTCACCCGCGTCCCAGCCGCAACCTAGCGCGCGCCACAGGAGCTGAACATGAAGCGACTCCAAATCTCAATCGCTGCACTAATCCTCATCTCGCTATCAGCCTGCTCCTCACCGGGAGAACCGGCGCAGCAAAAGACGAGCATCGCTGACTCCTGCATAGACGCATCGCGCATCCAGAAGCAGGAAGTCATCAGTAACCAGGAGATCCGGTTCACGCTCGCCGGCGGCGAAGTCTGGACCAACCGCCTGGCGCGTCCCTGCCCCGGTCTCAAAGGCCAGGGCGGCTTCAGCTGGGATGCAAGCAACCGGATCTGCTCTGGCCTGCAGACCATCTACGTGCTCGACAGCGGGATTCCTTGCCAGCTCGGCGAATTCACCCGAGCGACCGCTTCGGGCTCGGCTGGCTAGTCTTCGCCGGTGCGATGCTTGGGCTGCGCTTCCAGAAACGCTTCGACCTCGTCCAGCGTAGCTGAAAACTCGTAGCCCGTGTTCCCGAATACAATCTTGCGCGTCTCTTCATCGCGCAGCATGTACCCACCATGCTCGGCCACCTTGCCGAACGGTTTGGCGCACTTCATCAGCAGAACGCCATAGCGATACCCCAACCGCTTAACGCGGCGTTCCTGCGAGACGACAGCATGCTTGCCCTGGCCCATCCGCACCGTATGCGACGGCCCATCAGGCAATGGCAAGCGGCTCGGTCAGCCGCGGCGCTCCCGCCGTGCCGTCGACGCTTTTCCAGCTTCAGAACGCCCGGTCGCGATGCGTTTCTCGCCCGCCCATGACCGTCATCATGACCTTCGTACCGCGAATGGTCTCAGGCGCAATCTGGGTGATGTCCTGAGACAGGACGACAAAATCCGCCATCTTGCCCGCAACGAGGCTGCCGCGAATATCCTCATCGAACGTCGCGAAGGCGCCATCAATCGTATAGTGGCGAAGCGCCGCCTCGACCGAAATACGTCCCGCCGGGTGCCAGCCACCGGGCGGCTTGCCCTCAGCAGTCATCCGCGTGACTGCAACCGCAATCCCCTCGATAGGCGACAGGTAGAAGACCGGATAGTCGCTGCCAAATGCCTGCCTCACACCCGCATCGTCGAAGATGCTGAACGAGTCAGCAATCGGCGAGCGCTCCGGCCCCAGAAGCGGTTCAAAATTGTTCAGCACCGTCGCGTCGGGATTGGCGAAGATCGGCTGCGTGGAAGCGATCACGCCCAGATCGCGGAAGCGAGCAAGGTCGGCGAGGACGGGCACCTCCACATGTTCAATGCGGTGGCGCTGGTCCGTCGTACCATTTGTCTTGGCTGCAAATGCGAATGCATCGAGTGCTTCGGTGATCGCCTTGTCGCCGATGGCGTGCAGCAGGATCTGGAAACCGAGACGATCGTAAAGTGCGACCGTTTCGTTCAATTCCTTCGGATCCCAGAACGACAACCCGCTCGTGTTTGTCCCGGTATAGGGTGCGTGCATCGCGGCGGTCTGCGCATCGATCGCGCCGTCAAGCATGCCCTTGATCGAAGCTACTGTGAGCAGCGGACCTTTGAAGGCCTCGCGCGCCGCGATGTGGGGCGCTAGATCTGCCTCGGTGACGGGCCGGGCGAGCTTGTGGTCCTCAGGATAGCTGCCAGCCCCAGGGATCATGGGCACGGCTACATGCATCCGCACCTTCAGTGCGTCCGCCTTCAATGCGCGCTCGAACAGCGACAGCGCCTCCGGCGAAGCGCCCGCCACATGCACCGCAGTCAAGCCTTGGGAGGCTGCATCCGTCATGTTCGCAATCAGCGTCGCGTAGCGTGCATCAGTTGTTTCAGGAGGGATCAGCCCGCTGGCCATGCCATGCGCGGCCTCCGTGAACTCGCCCGTAGGCCTGCCGGCCGCGTCCTTCACGATCTGACCGTTTGGCGGATTAGCGGTGGCGGACGTGATCTTCAGCGCCGCAAGCGCTGCGCTGTTTCCCAGACCCGCATGACCATCACGCATTGTGATGTACACGGGACGATCCGAGATCACCGCATCGATGTAGGATCGATCAGCCTTCGCATCGGGGAAGATCGCATAACCCCAGCCCCTCCCCGTAATCCAAGGCAGGTCCGGGTTGGCGTCAGCAAACGCCTTCAGCTTTGCCTGAAGCTCAGCGACGTTTGTAACATCTTCGAGGGGCACAGAGTTGAGCGATGGGCCAGGCAGATGCAGGTGCGAATCCTGGAAGCCCGGCGCAACGAAGCGCCCTTGCAGATCAACGACAGTCGTTGTGCTGCCGGCAGCTTGCCTGATCGCGTCGGTGGTCCCGACACAAGCCAGCTTGTCTCCCGCCACCGCCAGCGCTTCAGCCCATGGCTGCGCAGTCTCCGCCGTCCAGATGCGGCCATTGATGTAGACTGTATCGACAGCCCCCTTGCATGCGGTCTGCGTCGCCGCAAGCTGTGGCGCACACGCTGTTCCAAGCAGCGCAGCTGCAAGAATTCCAGCCTTCATCGTTCCGACCCTTATTCCCACTCAATCGTTCCCGGCGGCTTGCTCGTGACGTCGTACACCACGCGAGAGACGCCCTTCACCTCGTTGATGATGCGCGTCGCGCACCGGCCGAGGAAGCTCATGTCGAACGGATAGAAGTCCGCCGTCATCCCGTCGGTCGATGTCACCGCCCGCAGCGCCAGCACGCTCTCATACGTGCGCGCATCCCCCATCACGCCCACTGAACGTACGGGAAGAAGCACGGCGAATGCCTGCCAGATCTTGTCGTACAGCCCGGCCTTGCGGATCTCGTCGAGATAGATTGCATCTGCCTTCTGCAGGATCGCCACACGCTCCGGCGTGATCTCGCCGGGAATGCGGATCGCCAACCCCGGCCCTGGGAACGGATGTCG
>JBEIHO010000079.1:0-12576 GCA_040381215.1 Alphaproteobacteria bacterium
AAAGCCGCCGGGTTCGCCGCATGTATGACTTTCTCGATGCCGGTCTCAGGGCCCACGTCAGAGGAAGGCCGTCAGCTCGGACATGAAGCGGTCGAACTGGTCGTGGTGGAGCCAGTGGCCGGCGTTCTCGAAAGTGATGATGCGCGCGTTGCGGAAGTGCCGGGCGCGGCCGTCTTTCTCGGGGTTCGAGGCCCAGCTCTTTTCGCCGTACATCAGCAGTGTCGGGCAGTCGATGGCAGCCCAGAGCTGGTCGATGTCGGCCTGCGCCATGTCGAAGGGCGGGAAGATCCGCATGTAGGGATCAAATTTCCACGTATAGGTCCCGTCCTCGTTCTGGCTGACGCCGTGGATGGTCAGGTGGCGTGCCTGTTCGTCGGAGAGATAGTGGTTTTCTTCCTTCATGCGCGCGAGTGCGTCGTCGATGGAGGCATATTTGCGCGGGGTGCGCCCGGCGCTGGCGCGCTTGGCTTCGATCCAGCCGCGCAGGCGGTGGGAGGCAGGCTTGGCGAGGCGCTCGGCCAGCATCTTGGGCGAGGGGCCGAGGCCCTCGATCGCCACGAGCTTGCGCACATTCTCAGGGTAGGTGCCGGCATAGCGCAGCGCGATGTTGCCGCCATAGGAGTGCGCGACGATGGTGACAGGGGCCAGCTTCAGCTGGTGGATCAGCTGCGCCACGTCATAGAGATTGGCCAGCGAGCCGTAGTCGCCATCGGCGGACCATTCGCTGTCGCCATGTCCACGCAGGTCCGGGGCGATCACGTGCCAGCGTGTGCGCAACGCCTCGGCTGTCCAGTCCCAGGAGCGGGCGTGGTCGCGGCCACCATGCAGGAGCACGAGCGGTGGCGCGTCCGGATTGCCCCAGTCCACGTAGCGCAGTTTCAGACGCTGGGAGATGAAACTGTGCGAGGTGGGGCCGGTGATCATGGGTGCTTGGGCGGGTCGGTTGGAAATTATTCCGCTACGGCGCGGCGTTCTGAGGGGTTACCTACAAGAGAACGCTCGAAGGGGGAAGTCGAGCGAATCGGCGCCAAGTCGCGGGTCTGAAGCGGGGTTTTGCACAGCCTGCGGATGAATTTGGATTTGTCGCCTGTGACAAGTGGCAGTTTTTACTGTGGGTATGTGGCGTGTCTGCATCATGTGCGGATAGTTTGGTTGACGCATGGAATATTCAGAAGAGTTGATAAGTGTGCGGTGAGTTCCAAATGATTTCGCTGTGGAATTCAAGGGTGCGGAAAATTTTCCTGTTTGTGTCCTCTGTAGTGAAAAGAATAAGTATTAGGAATATTTAATCTGTAGTTGTGATCCCTCTCTATACTTACATAATACATATATCACATTCATCTATATGTTTCTTTTCATCGAAACGCTTTTTATTTCGCTGTTTCATCGAAAATGTACCGCTCAGTTCCAATACCTCGAAGGTATGAGTGGAAATACTCCTTCGTATAGGTCGGCTTCTCAAAGGTGGAATGGATGCAGCCGGGGCGGGGCCCTAGCGTTTGCGTCGCGTTCGCTTCGGTTCTTGCGTCTCATTCACGGAATGCAGGCGTTTTCAGGGGCCATTGGGGCGCTTTGCATGGAGCTGTCTCTCCGCTTGCGCGGCTGGCGAGACGGGCTCCCAACGGAATTGACCTCAGGAAGGGTATTTTCAAATGGTGGCCACGACACGTTTTGATCTGGAGTTCATCCTCGACCAGATCAAGAAGGCGGAAGCGATCGCCTCAGGGGCTGATATCAACTCGGTTATCCCGACGCCCTTCCATCCTTGGGGCCTTCGCACCGTCGATGGCAGCTACAACAACATCATTCCCGGTCGCGAGAACTGGGGTTCGTCGGACGAGACCTTCATCCGGCTGCTCGATCCGGTCTGGAGGACGGCTGATCCCGTGTCGGGTCGTCCGTTCCCGGGTCAACCCGTTGGAACGCCGACGAGCTATCTGCAGACGTCTGGCTATGTGTTCGATGCCGCCCCGCGCATGATTTCGAACCTGATTGCTGACCAGTCGACGCACAATTTCGCAGCCCTCGAGGCTGCTGGTGGTATTGCCTCCCAGCTTGTCGAGAGCCCTGGCCGGGACGGCATGTTCAGTACCCCCGGTGACAACACGCTCGTCTTCTCGATCGCCAACGTCTCGCCCGATGAAGGCCTGTCGGCGCCGTTCAACAGCTGGTTCACGCTGTTCGGTCAGTTCTTCGATCACGGCCTTGACCTCGTGAACAAGGGCGGATCGGGCACGGTGGTGATGCCGCTGCAGCCGGATGATCCGCTCTACGACATGGGCGCTGACGGTGTTGTCAGCGACGATGACGGGTTGGGCCTGGACGGCATTCGCGGCACGGCCGACGACAGCCCGAACTTCATGATGCTCACGCGGGCCACGAACCAGCCGGGGCCGGACGGGATCCTTGGTACTGCCGATGACATCCGCGAGCACAACAACCAGACCACGCCGTTCATCGACCAGAACCAGACCTACACGTCGCACGCCTCGCATCAGGTGTTCCTGCGCGAGTATGTGTTGAATGCCGATGGCAAGGCTGTGGCGACCGGCAAGCTGTTGGATGGCCCCGCTCACAAGGGTATTCCGACCTGGGCTGACGTGAAGGATCAGGCCGTCGCGATGCTGGGCATCAAGCTCAGCGACCATGACGTGCACAATGTTCCGCTGCTGAAGACGGACGCTTTTGGCAAGTTCATTCCGGCTGCAAACGGCTTTGCGCAGGTTGGCGTGCGCGTTGGCAATGGGGCGGATGGCCTGGTTGGTACGGCTGACGACGTGATCGTGTTCGTTTCGGGCGTCGCTGGTGGGCTCGACATCAACGACCCCGATGCGATTTCGGCGGCGCTGGCGGCGGCCGGGTCGACGGCCACGTCCGGCACGGTTGCCCGGATCAATCACGCGTTCCTCGACGACATCGCGCACGGCGCCAATCCTGGCACGTGGGACCATGACGGCAACCCCGCGACGGCGCGGGTGAACCAGACTGCCGATTCAGATGGCGTGGCGGGCGTCGATGATGGCCTTCCTGGAACCTATGATAATGAGCTGCTGGGTGCGCACTATGTCACGGGTGATGGACGCGGCAACGAGAACATCGGCCTGACGGCAATCCACAACATCTTCCACTCCGAGCACAACCGCCTGGTCGAGTCGATCAAGGCAGAGGTGCTGGCCAGCAATGACCCTGCTTTCATCGGCGAATGGCTGCTTGCCGGCGCGAACCAGGGGGACGGCGTGCAGGCGCTTGAGTGGAACGGCGAGCGCCTGTTCCAGGCGGCGCGTGCAATGACCGAGATGCAGTACCAGCATCTCGTGTTCGAGGAGTTCGCTCGCAAGGTCCAGCCCAGCATCGACGCCTTTGTGAACGTCGACATGTCGGTGAACCCCGGAATCTTTGCCGAGTTTGCCCACGTCGTCTATCGCTTCGGACACTCGATGCTGACCGAGACGGTCGACCGCTTCGATGCGAATTTCAATACCATCACCGCGCTGAACGGTGACAGCCAGTTGGGCCTGATCGCGGCGTTCCTCAATCCGCTCGAATTCGTCAACAGTGGCGCCGATGCCGCCGATGCCACGGCTTCGATCATCCGTGGCATGACGCGCCAGCAGGGCAACGCCATCGACGAGTTCACGACAGAGGCGTTACGCAACAACCTGGTGGGCTTGCCGCTTGACCTGGTAGCGCTGAACATCGCCCGCGGTCGCGATACCGGCGTGCCGGGCCTCAACGATGCGCGCAAGCAGTTCTATGAGCTGACGGGCGATGCGCAGCTTACGCCCTATACAAGCTGGATCGACTTCGCCGAAAACGTGAAGCATCCGGCGTCGGTCATCAACTTCATTGCGGCCTATGGCACGCATGACCTGATCGTCAACGAAACAACCCTCGAGGGCAAGCGCGCCGCGGCGATGGCAATCGCGATGGGTGAGGATCAGGTGCTGAGCGATGGTCGCATCATCGCAGCGCCGGTGGATGCGATCGACTTCCTGAACGCTACCGGTGCCTTTGCCGGTGGTTCGCTGGGTGGCCTCAACAATGTCGATTTCTGGATCGGCGGCCTTGCAGAGAAGACGCCGCCGTTCGGCGGCATGCTGGGAACGACGTTTGCGTTCGTATTCGAGACGCAGATGGAGAACCTGCAGGTCGGCGACCGCTTCTATTACCTGTCGCGCTTCTCGGGCCAGAACTTCCTGTCCGAGCTCGAGGGCAACTCGTTTGCCTCGATGATCATGCGCAACACGGACCTCAAGTACCTGCCGGGCGACATCTTCGCGACGCCGGACTGGACGCTGGTTGTTGAACGCAATCTGCAGTACACGGGCCTCGGCACCGGCAATGCCGATCCTACGTGGGCCGATGAAGGTGGCGGCGGCACTCCATTCTCGCCGCTCGTGTCTCGCAACAATCCCGCTACGACGGGGCCGGACAGCAACTACCTGAAGTACAACGGTGGCGGGCACGTCGTGCTGGGTGGCGTCGAGGGGAATGACATCCTCATCGGTGGCATCGGCGATGACACGGTGTGGGGTGAAGGCGGCAATGACCGCATCGAGGGTGGAGCTGGCAACGACATCCTGAATGGTGGTGCCGGCAACGACATCATCACCGACACGTTCGGCGACGACAACATCAAGGGAGATGCCGGCAACGACGTCATCCACTCGGGTGCGGGGCTTGACCTGGTCATCGCGGGCGCCGGCAACGACTTCGTCAATATTGGCGAGGACGAAGGCGAGGTGTTCGGTGGCCTGGGGGATGACTTCCTGACATCGGATGGCGTGCTGTTCACGCTGGTTGGCGGCTTCGGCAACGACTGGCTTGAAGGCGGACCCGGCATTGCGACGCTGGTTGCTGACAATGCCGACGTCGACGGTGCGGCGCTGAACTTTGGTAATACCGATCCGCGCGGCGGCCATGACGTCATTGTCGGCAGCGGCGCGCCGAATGACCACGACGCGGGTGGCGGCGACGACATCATGGTCGGTGGCGGCGGCACGGACCGGTTCGAGGGTTTCGTCGGCTTCGACTGGGTGACCTACCAGAACAATACGCAGTTCGGCGCTAATGCGGACATGTTCCTCAATGCGTTCGCGGTTCCGCCTCTGCCCGGTGACCCGGGCGCGACGCTCGACCGGTTTGACGCGGTGGAGGGCCTTTCCGGTTCGCAGTTGGCTGACGTGCTGCGCGGCAGTGACCGCAACCCGGATGCAAATCCGACCGAGTTCGAGCTGACGATGGCAGGGCATGAACTCAACGCCGCCGGCATTGCCCGCATCACGGGCCTTGCCGCGCTGCTGGGTTCGGCGGCGGCCGGTGCCGATGGCATCGTTGGTTCGGCTGACGACATGTTCAGCGGCGGTAACATCATGCTGGGCGGTGGTGGATCCGACATCATCGAGGGCCGTGGCGGCAACGACATCATCGACGGTGATGCCTATCTCTACGTTGCCATCGGCGTTGACCGGAACAATGACGGTGACTTTGACGATG
The DNA here is from genome assembly GCA_040381215.1 of Alphaproteobacteria bacterium. GTDB lineage: Bacteria > Pseudomonadota > Alphaproteobacteria > Micropepsales > Micropepsaceae > SZUA-430. The sequence continues at coordinate 5,497 of JBEIHO010000079.1, forward strand.
CGAACGAGCATGTCGGGTCGATGCGCGCCATCCAAGGCGAGATGCTGTCAGGCGCGTTGACGCCGGGCCAGCTTGGTATCGTGCGTGAAATCCGCACGGCGCCGGCAGGCACGGATGTCGACACGGCCGTGTTCACGAGCGATCGCGAGGACTATTTCATCGAAGGCGAAGGCACTGCCGGTGGCCTCAGGGATCTGGACGGGGATGGTTTCATCCGTGTCACCCAGATCAATGGCGGCATCGTCATCGGCCGTGGGGCGACGGATGGTTTCGACCTCGTTCGCAATGTCGAGCGCCTGCAGTTCGCCGACCAGACGATCAATATCGCCGATACGATCAACCTGGATCCTGCCGGGCTGGCGATCATCAGCGATACGACCCCGACCGAGGGGCAGACGATCACTGTCGACATCTCGGGCATCACGGATCCCAATAACACGGCGACGGATGGTGCGATCACCGGTCCGGTGTCGATCGTCTGGCAGCAGCTGGGCGACGGCGGCGATGTGTGGGTCGACGTGATGACGATGGATGAGGGCAATGGCTCGCAGGGCCCCGTCCCGGCGACCGGTCCGACACTTGTGGTCGGCTGGATGCAGGCGGGACAGCCGCTGCGTGCCAAGATCACGTTCCTTGACCAGAACGGTGTGCAGGAAACAGTCTATTCGGCGCCGACAGCCCCTGTCATTGGCATCAACGATGCACCGGTTGGCAGCCTTGTCATCAGCGATCCGACGCCCATCGAGGAGGAGTTGCTGACGGCGACGATCGCGTTCACGGACCCTGATGGGACGGTGCTTGCGGAGTATGCCTACAAGTGGCAGCGGTCGCTCGACGGCGTGACATGGACGGACATTGCGGACGAGACAGCTGTCAGTTACCTGCCGACGCAGGCTGATGTCGGTGCGAGGCTGAGGGCGGTTGTGTCCTATGTCGACGACCTCGGCAACGCGGAGACGGTGTTCTCGGCGGCGACCGCGGCGGTTGCAAACGTCAATGATGCGGCGACGGGCACGATCGTGTTCAGCAGCGCGCAGGTCCGCGAGGACTTCGCCCTGGTGGCCACGCCGACCAATGTCGAGGACCCGGACGGCCTGCCGAACCCGGTGGCCTATACCTATCAGTGGTATGCGTCGCCGACGGGCTTGGACGGCACGTTCACGGCAATCGCCGGCGCAACGTCGGCCAGCTACACCCCGGGACAGGCCCTGGTTGGCCAGTTCCTGCAGGTGGTGGCCAGCTTCACGGACGCCTTCGGCACTGTCGAGACGATCACGTCGTCGATCACGGCGCCGGTGCAGAACACCAATGACGCACCGGTCGGTACGACGCTTCTCTCGCCGCTGCCGGCTCTCGAGGATGCCGTTCTCACGGCGAACACGAGCGCCATCACGGACGAGGACGGCATGGGTCCGATCTCGGTCCAGTGGCAGCGCCTGAACGGTGCGACATGGGTCGACATCGCAGGTGCCAACACGGCAGACTTCACGCCGACGCAGGCGCTTGTCGGTGTGCAGGTGCGTGCGGTTGCGACCTACACGGATGGCTTCGGCACGGTCGAGCGCGTGGCTTCGGCGGGCACGTCAGTGGTCAACGTCAACGATCTGCCGGTCGGTACGTTGAACCTGAGCACGCTTGCACCGCGCACCGGTGGCGTGATGACGGCGACGCCTGCCTTCACGGACGAGGATGGCTTCAATCCGGCCGGCCTCTCCTACACCTGGCAGGCTTCGACCGATGGTACGACGTGGGCGACGATTGCCGGGGCGACCGGCAGCTCGTTCACGCCGCTTGCCGCTCAGGTTGGCCAGCAGATCCGTTCGGTTGTCAGCTACACCGACAATTTCGGTGCTGTCGAAACTGTTACGTCTGCAGCGACTGCAGCCGTGTCGGCACAGAATGCCGTGCCGACCGGGACGGTGACGCTGAACGACACGACGCCGACCGAAACCGTGGGGCTGACCGCGACGCAGAACATCGCAGACGCCGACGGGATCGCGCCGGGGTCGATGGTGCTGCAGTGGCAGTCCTCGACGGATGGTATCACGTGGACCGACATTGCCGGTGCAACGGGGGAAAGCTTCACGCCCACGCAGGCGCAGGTCAGCCAGTTGCTCCGCGTTTCGGCTACCTTCACGGATGGCCTCGGCTTCGTCGAAACCGTGACGTCGGCGGCAACGTCCATGACTGGTGACTTCGTCAACGGCACGGCTGCGAATGAGACGATCAACGGCAATGCAGGCGAGGATATCCTGCTTGGCAATGGCGGAGCCGATATCATCAACGGCAACGCGGGCAATGACCAACTTAACGGCGGTATCGGCAACGACACGCTGTCGGGTGGCGATGGCAATGACGTGCTCACAGGTGGCTCGGGCAACGACACGGTTTCCGGCGGCGCCGGCGGCGACCGGTTCGTTGCGACCATCGGTGACGGCAATGATACGATCGCCGGTGGTACGGGCATCGACACAATTGACTTGTCGGGCACGTCGGCTGGTGCAGTGGTCAACACGCTCTTCGTCTCGAGCGGCGACGTTGGTTTCGATTTCATCAGCAGCATCGAGAACATCATCGGCAGCCAGGGCAGCGACAACATCACTACCAATGGCGGCGTGAATGTCATCGATGGCCAGGGCGGCAATGATACGATCAATGCGGGTGGCTCCGACGACATCGTCATCGGCGGCACCGGCAATGACTCGCTGAATGGCGGCGCGGGCAACGACACCTTCGTCTTCGGTTCCGGGTTCGGCATCGACACGATCACGGGCTTCGACTCGGTCGGTGGCGTCGGGGCGCAGGACTTCCTGCGGCTCGATCCGACGCTCGGCATCACGGCGGCGAACTTTGCGGCCAATGTGTCGATCGCGGCCTCTGGCGCGAACACGCTGATCACGATCGGCGGAAACTCGATCACGCTGCTCGGCGTGGCGGCTGCCAACGTGACGGTCGACGACTTCCTGTTCGGCGGTGGCGGCCCCTAGTTACAACTGGACGTCGCAACGAAACAGGGCACCTCCCCAAGACCAGGGAGGTGCCCTTTTTATCGGTACGCCAGTGGCGTCAGCGTCGCTTGCGTGAGAACAGCGTCTTGAGGAGCTGGTAGGCGATCATCAGGCCCACGCCGCCAATGATCAGGTTCTGGATCGCGCTTGACGTGAACCTGTTGTCGACCTTGACCCTGTTGTTCTTCAGGAAGTTCCTGCTGGCTGCAATCTCGAGTTTTCCTGCGCGCTCGGCGAGGGCCGCTGTTGCAGCGACGCTGCTGTCGACCATGTGCTCGATGTTCTCGAACCGGGCGACGCGCTTGTCTTCCTGGCGCTTCATGTTGCGCTTGGTGGCTGCGTCGACGGCGTGTTCCATGATCGAGGTTTCGGGGTGCGTCGAGCGCAGCACGATCAGTCTGCGGTCAGCATTGGGCTGAAGCGTGTCGCGCAGCAGCAGGTTCTGGAACTGCGCGTCCTTTTCGGGTGCGGCCGAACCGGCGCCATCATCGCCGCCGCTGGTGCCGCCGTCATTGCCGCCGGGCGGGCCCCAGTCGAGGCGTTCGGTCGTGGCGGGACCAGGCTCGCGCTCGGGCTCCACGATCCTGCGGGTGCTGCCCGTGTCGTCGGTCAGGTTGATCACGACCGCGTTGGTTGCCTTGACCTCGGCGAACATGCCGGGCTTGACCAGTGTCACGGCTGCGCCCTTGTTCGAGGCCACAGAGACGGCGCCTTCCGACACGCGGACGCTGGCGGCCTTGTCCGATACGTTGACCAGGAAGACGGTGCCCTTCACGACGGCTGCCAGGTAAGGCGTATCGACGCGGAAATGCGGCAGCGTCTTGCGTTCGACGCGGAACAGGGCCGAGCCGCGCGACTGTTCGAGGCGCGTTGTCTTGCCCTTGGTCTCGGGGATGACCAGGCGCGTGTTGGGCTGGAGGATGATCTGCTCGTAGCCGCGGCTGAGGATGACGCGGCCCTTCGCGCCGGTCACGATCACGGATTTTTCGGGAATGCTGTCGTTCGGCGACAGGGCCACGGGCTGGAACTTGTCGCTGGTGATCCATACCTCGCCCACGCGCTGAACCAGCTTCCATTGCGGCGCTGGATCCGCAAGGGCCGGCAGCCCGGCACAGAGTGCCAGCAGCGTGAGAGCTATGCGCAACATGACTTTCATGCAGACCCTACCTTGCCATTTGCGTCCGGACTGCCGGCATTCTGATGCGATAGTCCAAATGAAGGTGTAAGGAACGCGGTAAACGACCCGATAACGCTGGCATGCCGGCCTTGGCGGATCGCCTTACCCGTCAGTAGTAGTTTCCAGATCCATAATTGCTGCCGGTCTTGCGGTGGTGCGAGCGCTTCGTGAACCCGCGCAGGGCGTTCAGCACAAACAGGCCGAGCAGGGCGAGCGCGCCATAGCCGACCTCTTTCCACGGGAACTGGCCCTCGACATAGACCTTGTGGGTGTTCAGGAACGAGTTGGTCGACGTGCCGGGCATGGTGCCTGGTGTGCCGGCCATCGGACCGGGGCCCTTGCCGCCGTTCGCCTTGTCGCCAGCGGTCGCGGCGAGTTGTTGCCCGTCCTTTTCGTCCTTTTTGTCGGCCTGCTTTTCCTTGTCCTTGTCGGCGTTCTTCCTGTCTTGCTCGGCCTGGCGCTTCTTTTCGTCGTCTTCGTCCTCGACGGGCTTGTCGGATGGGGCGGCTTCGTTCGAGGCCACGCGGACCGTCACTTCGCTGGAGTGGTTGATCTCGCCGTGCTTGCCTTTGCGTTCACCGTCCCTGGATGCCTTGCGGCCCGAGGCTGACCCGTCGAGCAGGTCGTCGAAGCCTTCGCCTGCAAACGAGCCGCGCCTTCCGTTGTCGTCATTGCTGCCGCGCAGTTCGACCATGGCCTTTGTGTGGCCGGATGTGCCGCCGGTGCCCGGTGCATCGGTGCTGCTGCCGTCGAGGCTGCCTTCGTCGGTCGTCACCTTGTGGCTCTTGCCGTCGCGCTTCTGGAGCTGGATGGCGTCAGGTTCCTGCGCCAGGATGCTGGCGATTTCGTTCGGCGAGACGAGGGTGACCGCGTTGGCGTTCGTGGCGCGTACCTCGACCCGGCCTTCGAAGACGCTGACGTTGGTTCGGTCGTTGCGGACCCGGACCTCGAAGGAGGTTCCCTTCACGATTGCGGCCAGGAATGGCGTGTCGACCTGGAAGTGCGGTTGCTTGCGGCGGTCGACCTTGAAGTTCACGATACCGCTGACCTGCTTCATGAAAGTCCGGCCGTTCTGCTCGGGTGCAAGCTCGATGCGGGTGTTGGGCTGGACCACGATCTGCTGGCCCTCGCGCCCGAGGATGGCGCGTCCATTGGCACCCGTCGTGATGACTGCGTCGACTGGCAGCAGGGTGCCCGGCTTCGGCTTTTGGATCTGGATCGCAGGGGCAACGACCGACACGGCGCCGATGCTCTGGATGACCCGCCATGACTTGGGTTCCGACGCAGCGCTTGCACCCTGTGCCCCGAACAGGGCGATCAGCATGAGCAGTGTCATGGCGAGGTTTGCAAGGCGCATGGCGGGTGTCCGGTGGTGGTAATCCGACGGATTGTGCCTACTGAGGCGAAAACAACTCGCAAACCGGCATGGTTGAATTTGAATGAATTGAGCGCGATTTGCCGTGGTTTTCTGCGCGCTTTGCACGCAATTTTAAGGGCCTGCGGTTCACTCTCGTCGCATCGGGTTCGAGGATGGGCGTGATGGGACAGGATCATTTCAGGCCGACGATGCTCAGCGATCCGCAAGAGCAGCGGCGTTTGCATGGCCAGATCGAGAAGATCGACCTTGCAACCTTCGAGGCCAACCGCGTGGTGCTGGGGCGCACGGTGGGACGGATCGATGCTGCGCATGTCAAGCGTCTGGCCATGATGGCGGCGACGGCGCGCGCGAACTGGGTCAATGAGGCGCTGGCGCTGAGCGAGCGGGGCGTGCCGCCCAACGAAGAGCAGGTCCGCCACCTGGCGCATCTGCGCATGACGTTCGAGGAACTCTCGGGTTCCTATGAAGCCATGCGGCGCATGGTCGAGCGGGGATATCTGTGCTATCTGGATACGGGTGGCTAGAACGAGTGCGACATGAAACTTGCCAAGCCGTTCTTTGACATCGGGCTGGCGACGAATGCGCTGGAGCCCATGCTGGCGTTCTGGCAAGGGGAGGTCGGTGTTCCCTTTGACCACGCGCTGAAGGTCCGCCGGGGCATGACGCAGCACCGGCATGACCTCGCGGGGTCTGTCCTCAAGATCAACCACGTCATGGATCCGCTGCCGGACACGCCGGCCTCGGGCTATCGCAGCCTGCTGGTGGCGCGTGAGGGGCTGGCGGTGCCGCGCGCGCTGGTCGATCCCGATGGCAATCGTGTCGTGCTGGTGCCGCCCGGGTTTCAGGGTGTCACCCAGATCGGCGTTGAAGTGGCCGTGCGCGATGTTGCCGCCCAGCAACGTTTCCTGTCCGAAGGCCTCGGCCTGGCGCCGCTTGCCACGGGCGGTGGCTTTCACGTCGGCCATGGCGTGGTGGTCCTGGTCGAAGACCCGGCCGCACCGCTGGACGCCCCCTTCGAGGGGCGGGGCTGGCGCTATATCACGCTGCAGGTGTTCGGCTGCGACAGCGCCCACGCGCACGCCCTGGCCGCCGGCGGCCGCGAAGCCCTCGCCCCAGCCACCCACGGCGACGTCGCCCGCTTCTCCATGGTCAAGGACCCAGCCGGCAACTGGATCGAACTGTCGCAACGCAAGTCGCTGGTGGGAACGCTGGAGCCGGGTTGAGGGGTGTGTCTGGCCGGGCAGGCCTGTTCGCGCAGGATCCTTGTGCCCCGTGCGTGATGCAGGTGAGACATGCAGTCCATTCTTGAAGCCATATTCGAGGCGCTGTTCAGGCAGCTGTTCGTCGGATTTGCCGAGTGGGGCGCGCGGCGCCTTTTCATCGCCGATCGCGCGGTCGCCATTGAGGGCGGGAAGATGCTTGTCTATTCGCGTGGCTTGCGATGGGCGAGCGTGATCGTCGTCGTGGGGGCCGCCGGGTTGCTTGTGCTGGCGCTGGATGCCGGCGGAGGCGTGCCT
>JBEIHO010000080.1:0-12382 GCA_040381215.1 Alphaproteobacteria bacterium
TCGACAAACACCCGCGCCGGCCCCGCCGCGCCGCTGGCGACGTCATAGTCATGCGCCCAGATCACGCGCCGCATCGTCTCGACGAAATACATCGTACGGCCATCGGGGCTCCACCCCAGGCCGTTCGAGAGATTGACGTTGTCCTTCACCCGCACCGGCGCCTCAAGCGTGTCGAAGCGGTAAAGCCGCCCCGAAGCCTCACGCTCGTCATCATCCATGGTGCCGCCCCAGAGCCGCCCCGCCGGATCGCGCTTGGCATCGTTGAAGCGGTTGCCCGGCCGGTCGCTGTCAGGCGCAGAGACCTTCGTGAACTGGTCGAATGGCAGGCGCGAGCGCCAGACGCCCGTCTTGCCGAGAAGCACGAACCCGCCCGCGCCATCCGGGATCGCCGCCCCGATGCGCTCCGGCATCGCCCAGCTGCGCGCCGCACCAGAGGACGGATCGTATCGGAAAAGCCGTTGCCCCTTGATGTCGACCCACCACAGGACACCCTCAGAGGCCTCCCAAACCGGCCCCTCGCCGACAAGCGCCTGCTCGCGCTGGACCAGTTCAACATCAGACATGGTAAAAGCCCTTGACCTGCATGGCACCGTAAGAAATCCCGAGCCGCACTGTCTACCCTCTCATGAGCACTGAACAGGACGAGTGGTACCGCCGCGTGGCAGCCCAATGGGGCCCTGCCCTGCAACGCATCGCGCGCACCTGCGAGGCCGACCCCGATCGCCGCCGCGACGTGCTCCAGGACATGCATGTCGCCATCTGGAAAAGCCACCGCCTCTATGATGGCCGCTGCTCGGAGCGGACCTGGGTCTACCGCATCGCCACCAACGTGGCGGCCAACCACGTCAACGGAGAGCGGCGACGCAACGCCCCGCTTGTCACGCTGGATGCCGCCGAGGACATCGCATCGCACGATACGGCCAAGGTTCTCGAAAACGACCTGTTGCTGGGAAAACTCATGAAGCTGGTCGAGCGCCTCGAAAACCCGGATCGCACCATCGTGACCCTTTATCTCGAAGGGCTGGACGCCGCCGCCATCGGCGAGGTCACCGGCTTGTCCGCCGGCGCCATCGCCACCCGCATCTCACGCGTCAAGACACTGCTCTCACGCCATTTCAGGGAGGCCCACAATGGCTGACCACGATCACGACACCGCCCAGGCCATCTGGGCGCGCCAACCACAGGAGAACTTCGCCATGAGCCTCGAGGACATCCGCACCCATGCCTCGTCATTCCAGGGCCGCATCGCCGCCCGCAACATGCGTGAGCATCTCGTCGGCGCAGTGCTGATCGTCATGTTCACGGGCTTTGCCTTCGTCGCGGAAAGCATGCTGGCGCGCCTCGGCCTGCTCCTGACATCAGCCGGTGTCGCCCTCATCATGTGGCAACTCCACCGCCAGGCGCGGGCCGCCACGATTGACGAAGTGTGCCTCGTGACAGACTGGAAACATTTCCACCGCGCCGAGCTGGTTCGTCAGCGTGACGCCCTGCGCAGCGTCTGGCTCTGGTATCTGGCACCGCTCGTGCCCGGACCCGCGCTATCGTGGATTGCATCGGTTCTCGGCATTGTCGCCGAGGGCAACATCCCGGCCGCCGTGACATTCGCCATCCTCGGACCGCTGGTCATGGGCGGCGTGTTCGTCGGCGTGTTGTGGCTGAACCGCAAGGCCGCGGACGCGATCGACGCCGAGATCCAAAAGCTTGATGCTGGTCCCTGACCCGGATCAACCACCCACCGCCGCGCGCGAGCCATCGGCGACCTTGGCCTGCGACACCAGACGCATGGTGGATGTCGCCTTGGCAATGACGTTGCCAGCCTGATCCTTGAGCTGCGCCTCGGCAAAGCAGGTCGATTTGCCCTGCCGCTCGATCCAGCCCTCGGCCATCACAAGGCCGGGCCGCGCCGGGGCGAAGAAGCTGACCTTGATCTCGAGCGACATGGGAACAATGCCCGGCTGCCCCAGGCTGAAGAACGCATGCGCCATGGCGGCATCAAGCCAGCCCGTGACAAACCCGCCCTGTACCACGCCACCCGAATGGCACATGTGCATGCCCGCCTCGAACGCCAGCGTGCAACGCCCCTCGCCGAAGTGAACCCGCCGCCGCAACCCCAGCGTCGCGAGCATCTCCTCAGGCGCCTTCGCAACCTCGTCCATGATCAACCCTCAAGGGTTAATTTCGGTGACAGTGCACTTAACTCCTTGACGGTAGTTACCAGGCTTGCGCTGAACCCGACTGGAGTTAAGTGCACTGTCACCGAAATTAAGGTGCTACATGCGATGCAGGACGCAGATCTTGTTGCCGTCCGGATCGCGCAGATAGGCGAGATAGAGCTTGCCGAAGCCGCCCGCGCGCACGCCCGGCGGATCTTCGCAGGTCGTCCCGCCATTGACGACGCCTGCCGCATGCCACGCATCAGCCTGCGCCGGCGAAGAGGCCGCAAACCCGACCGTACCGCCATTGGCATGCGTCGCCGGCTTGCCGTCGATCGGCTTCGACACCGAGAACATGCCCTGCGGCGAGATGTAGAATATGCGGTTGCCGTCGACCATCGCCGGCTTGATGCCCAGCGTGCCCAGCACCGCGTCGTAGAACTTCTTCGCCCTGTCGAGATCGTTCGTCCCGACCATCACGTGTGAAAACATGAAACGCCTCCTGTTATGGAGGCCGCACAACACCCTGCACGCACCCCGCCCGTCAAGGGGCAGGGCGAGGTCTTCCCCCGCGAACCACCATGCCAGTGCGGAAAAAAGCCGGGCCCGCCCGCAGGCCTAGGCGCCCGCAGGGCCGCCCACCAGCAGGAACAGCGACCGCAGCGTGTCTCCATAGGTGGTAGCGCAGACCTGGATGCCGATCACGCCGGCAACGATGAAGAACGCCCACTGAAGCACGACGCCGACGCTGCGGAACGGGTTCACACCCTTGATGCCGATGCCAATGATATGCAGCAAACGCGAGACGAGCAGCACGCCGCCAAGGCCCGCGATCGTGGTCATACCCACCGCCTCGCGCTCCAGCAGGCCGAGCAGGATGAGGCTGAACGGCACGTGTTCGACGAAATTGCCATGCGCGCGCACCGCAACCACAAGCGCCGAGCGCTCCTCCGAACCGGTGCCAAGGCTGACCTTGGTCTTCAGGCGCAACCGGACGATCTCGAGGCTCAGCACGACAAGGATCAGCCCCAGCACGCAGGCCGCAAGCAGTGTAATGGGCATGGTGTCACTCTCCCCCTGGGAAAGCACGAGGATAGCCCGCTTTCACCACGCCTGAGAAGCGTTGTCAGATCTCCTGCAGGACGAACAGCATGACAACCACAAAACCGATCAGTAGCAGGAACAGATAGAACAGCAGCAGGCTGGCAAACTTGACCGTGGTGAGGAGCCAACCCCGCCCATACACCCGCTTCATGGCCAGCAGGGCATAGACCAGGAACGCAGGGCCCAGCACCCAACCGATCCCGCGACCGCTTGTCAGCGCGGCTTCGACCGTTGCGAGGGTCAGCGCCATGAACATCGTCGTGTGCAGGTGCAGCGAGAAGACGAGGTGTTCGACCAGGTAGACCCGCGGCCTCCAGTGGACCATCGCCAGCATCAGGGCAAGCAGCGGCACGAGCACCAGCATCAGCCGCGGCAGCCAGACGCTGAGGGGCCCGTTGATGCGCTGCGGATCCTCCATGATCTTCTCGATGCCGGCCCACAATTGCGAGACATACGCGATGGCCTCCTTCATGTCGGCGCCTTCCTCACCCATCACCACCTCGCCCGAGACAATGTTGCGTCGCAAGTCCTGCATGGCCTTGCGCTGTTCAGCGGTGATCGGCACCGCATCTCCTTTCGGTGGCGGAACCAGGAAGTCGATCTCGACATCCTCCTTTCCCGGAACAGGCGGCGAGACGACGATCAGCGACACAGCCGTCAACTGCAGCGTGACGAAGAACAGCGCCGTCGCAATCACGAACAGCCGGAACGGCGGCAGCAGTGAGGCCCGCTGCCCGGCCATGTAGCGCCGCGTGAATTCGCCAGGCAGCGCGACAAGCAGCCAGATCGTCCGGAACGTACGGGAATCATAGCTGAAAACCGCATCGAGGAACTCGCCGATGATCCACCAGATCGGACGATGCAGGTCCCGGTCCTTCTGCCCGCACTGAGAACAGAATGGCCCCGTCCGCACAGCCCCGCAATTGGCACATTTTCCGCTGTCCGTCATCGTCTCACCCGTTCAAGACGAAGTTTCGGTGACAGTGCACTCAATTCCCGGCCGCCGCAACAGTCCCGGCAGCCCGCAGGACCGGACTGCTTTCTCACAGTTACCGAGGATGCGCTGCAAAGAATTTCCAGATTTCAGCCGTCGCATCAAAGGCATCAGAGCCCGGACCCGACACAAGGCGAAGCACCACGCGGCCACCCGGCCACTGATGACCCAGCCCCTCGATGCCAACCAGCACCGCCGCGCTGCCACCCGCACAGCCCTCGAACGCCTGCCGTGTCACCCGCGGGATCGAACGGTCGACCACGGGCGCCGCCGGACAGCCCAGCATCCGCGCCCATTGCCGCCAGGATTGTTCGGCCGACGGTCGAAGCACAAGCCCTCCATTGCGCTCGACCTTGCCGCCAGCAATGGGATTGAGCGGATCAGCCTGGCCCCAGACAAGCATCAGCGAAACCGGTCGCTTCAAGGTCTCAACGGGTACAAGCAGGCCATTGGCCACAGGCGCAATCGACGCGACCACATCCGGCAGTTCCGCCCCCACCCGGAAGGCCATTCCCGCGCCATTCGAAAATCCGGTGACATGGATCCGCCGTGCATCGACACGATGAAGGCGCTGGACATCCCTGATGACGGCCGCGATGAAGCCGACATCATCGATGCCACGGGCTTGCGCAGGCGACCCCGTCGCCGGACCGGAATTCCAGCTGCGCCTGTTGCCGAAGAAGCGCGCCGGCCGTGCGGGATCTTCGGGGACACCCTCCGGCGCCACGACAATGAAGCCCTCCGCACTCGCCTTCTCGACCCAGCGCCCCTGCTGCAGGACATTTGCCCCGTCGCCGCCCAGCCCGTGCAGCACCACGACCAGCGCCGCTTCCCGCCCCGCCGCACGTACCGGCACATGGACGACATAGCTGCGCGAAAACCCGCCAAACGCGAGGGTTCGCTGAACCGGCTCGGCCGCAGCCGGCCAAGCCACGACACACGACACCAACAACATCAGAAGCAGCCGCATCGTCTGTCTCCTTACTCACCTCACGGCGACAGTAGGCCTTTATCACCGAAGGATCACCAGACCTTCCACCAGCGCCACCTGGCATCGCCATTTAAACCATCGATCGTCTGAATCGCAGCAAGGGGATGGTCTCCGCATGGACCATTGTCGCATCAGAGAGCCCCTCCATATAATATCCAAACAACGCGCGGAGGGCGGCCTCCCCGAGTTCCAAGGGGTGGAAGACAAACGGATAATCTGTGGGCTCCTCTCCGGGGCCGATCAGGGGATGCTTGCCTTCCCAGTAGGGCAACTCAAAGGCAAGCCGCGCACCAATATCCTCCAGAATCCCCTTGTCGGGTGAGAGGCTCAGGGACCTCTTCAGACGTCCGTTCTCCCACACCCCAAAGGCAAACCAGTCGACGACACTGTGCATCGCATGGAGATAGACTGTGCGGCCATCTGCTGCCTCGATGAACTTCTCCGGCACTCTGGACGGATAGTCTAACGCGAATTCCTTCGCCGCCACGACATGGAACCCGGGAAAGCTGCCGATAACAAGCTCCCCATCAGGAGGATTGGTCCACCCCAGCGACCCATCTTCCATTGGCTCGAGCGTCTCGCCGGGGAACAGTCTATGCGCGAGAGCGACCGTGGCCGCACGATCCGGCGTAGAGGTCTGCACCAACCGCCCACGCATGAGACCCTCGGCATAGACCAGCATCCAAGTCTTCGCACCCATGGCCCAGCCTCCTGCCGACGTCGATATAAATACTGCTTTGGACACACGGCAGCAATCGGCACACATCACGCAAAAAGCCACGCAGCCCCGCGCACGCCCGACGAGTCGCCATGCCGGTTGCGCACCACCCGCACCGACACGGCATCGCTGAACACGTGGCCCGGCATTGCTGCCTCCACATCTTCAGGCAGGCTTTCGATATTGGAGAGACCACCACCCAACACGATCACCTCCGGATCAATGACGTTCACGACACATGCAAGCCCCCGCGCGATGCGGCCTACAAGCCGCCGATACGCGCCAAGCGCCCCGGCATCACCCGCCTCGCACGCGGCGATGATCGCCTCGGGCGGCAGCGCAGCGCCCGTCGCGCGGGCATGGTCGCGCGCAAACCCCGGACCGCTGATCCAAGTCTCAAGACACCCCGTCTTGCCGCACCAGCAAGAAGGCCCGGGATGATCGTCATCGGATGGCCACGGCAGCGGCGTATGACCCCACTCCCCGGCGATGCCGCTCGCCCCCGCCCACAGGCGCCCGTCGATCACGATCCCGCCGCCGCATCCCGTCCCCAGGATGACGCCGAACACGGCACGCGCACCGGCACCCGCACCATCGATCGCCTCCGACAGCGCAAAGCAGTTCGCATCATTGGCAAGAAGCGTGGGGCGCGCGAGGACACGGGCGAGATCCTCCCCGAAGGGCCGCCCGTTCAGCCAGGTCGAGTTCGCATTGCGGATGAGCCCCGTCACCGGCGAGGGCGAACCAGGAATGCCAACACCGACGCTTGATATGGCAGCACCCGCAAGACGCTCGATCTCGGCCACGACATCATGGACCACCGCCAGGCTCTCGTCGTAGCTCCGCCCGCTGGCCTGCCGCACCCGCGCCCGCACGACACCACGCGCATCCATGGCAATCGCCTCGGTCTTCGTCCCGCCCAGGTCAATACCCGCCCGCATCATGCCTCCCTGCACGCAACCCCGGGTGACAGCGGACTGAAGCCAACTCAGTCCTCCACCCCCGCCTTCACGAAGATTTCCGTCGTCGCGTCCGTACGCACGAACAGGCCCACGGCTTCGGCGGCTTCGCGGAATGTATCATAGGGGCCCATGAACTCGACATCGTCGAGCGCGAAGAACTTGCCGGCATAGCGATAGACGACAAGCGAGCCTGCCCCGGCGCCGGGTCCGTCACTGTCCCACTCCTGTTCGCCCACCTTCTCGCCGTTCTCGATGATCTCGAGTTGGGGGTCCACGAAGTCATCCTCAACCTCGGGCACGACATGCGACATGAGGGCGAGTGCCGCTTCCTCGTCAAAATAGCGTTCGGCCATACAGGGCCTTCCTTTCTGTTGAGGTGATGAAGACAGCGGCCTCAGGCCACCGCGATGAGCCGGCCCGCCACATGATTGAGCGGCGCGTGCACGTCGAGCGCGTTGACCCAGCCCACCGGCACCCCCGCAACGCCCTCGCGCGCACCCCGGATCTGGCCCGCAATGGAACCCGTGCTGTCGCTGTCGCCGTCGTGATTGACCGCGATCATCAGCACCTCCTTCAGGCTGCGTCCGCGCAGCGCCGCATGCACACCCATCGCCAGCGCCTCCTCGCCAACCCAGCCCTCGCCAAGCTCATCGATCCTCTTGACGCCAGGATCGAGCGCCTTGCGCAGGGCGGCAACCGTCTCATCGCTGCCCGGGCGCGTGTCGAGCAGACCAATCACCTCGCGCACGGCAATTTCGATGTCGGCACCATCGCATATCAGGCGGACAATCGCCGCAATCGCCCCGGCGGTCCAATAACCGGAGGGATGCCCATGCGTGATTGCCGCCGCCCGCGCGCCCAGCTCCAGGCACTGTTCCGGGGACAGGGAACGCACCAGCCCGATCGGCGCCGTGCGCATGACCCCGCCACAGCCCTTGCTGTTGTTGGCGGGTCGCTCGAGGCTGCCACGCCCGCCGGCGGCAAGCGCCGTGAGGCACGTATGACCAGGATCGCGACGCGCCCAGAGCGCCCGGAACGAGGCCAGCCGGTCGGATGAGACCGCCGCATCGAAGCGACCGGTCTGCGTCGCCAGCCACTTGCCGTAGGCCTCGCGCACCGCAGCCACAGGATCACCGCCCGCCACCAACCCGTCGACGAGACCCTCGACCGTGAACAGCGTCATCTGCGTGTCATCGCTGACCTCCCACAGGTCATGGTCATTCAGCGCAGGGCCGGCGATGCCCTCTGCACCATAGGCCTGCCGGATACTTGAAAGGCTCATGAATTCGACGGGATACCCGAAGGCATCGCCCACGGCACCGCCGATCAGGCACCCCAGCACCCGGTCAGCATGCGCGCCCGCGACCACAGGGCGGCACAAGCGGACATGGCCCTCCTGCGCCGCCGTCTCGATCGCCCCGGGCCGAGCCGCCCGAACGGCATCGATCGCAGCTTCCGGATCGGCCCCCAGCTCGACCAGCAGACGGGCCGCAACCATGCCCGATCGTCCCAGCCCGGCGCGGCAATGCAACAGCACACGCGCCCCCTGCAGCAGACGCTGGCGCAGCAAATGCCCGTGATAGATCCACGCCCGCTCGAACACGCCGTCCGGTACCTGCATGTCGCTGATCGGGAGATGATGCCAGTCAACTTTCAACCGCCCGATCGCTTCCGAAAAACCGGGGACACCCATGTGACCGAACTCAGGTCCCGCCACAAGGCTGACCACCGACGCCGGCTTCCACCCTGATACCGCGGCAAGGTCCCGCTGCAGATCCCGACCGGAGGCTGCCCCGGCGCGCTCCGAACGGCCGGGCTGGCTCGTGATCCCGATGACCCCGGCCCCCGCAGGAACCTCGGCGATGACCAGCGGCGCGGACGGATTGGCAATATCGTTCATGGTCCCCCTTTTCCCGACAAAACAGCGTTCCGCCGACCACAGATCTGGCATTCCGGACGCGTTGTGGGATTGTTAGTGTCTACAAGACACTATATGGGAATTGACTTCGTGTTGTAAAGGCTCTAAGTCGGAAAAATGTCTGAAAAACGAGAAAAAAATATCTACGACTACCCCCGCCCCGGCGTGGCGACCGACATGGTCCTGTTCAAGGTCAGGCAGGGGGAGGTCCACATCCTCATGATCGAGCGCGGCGAGCCGCCCCACCGGGGCAAGCTTGCCCTGCCCGGCGGCTTCCTGCGCCAGGACGAAGACCTCGACACCTGCGTCCTGCGCGAACTCGCCGAGGAAACCGCGGTGACCAACGTCACGCCGCACCACTTCGCCAATTTCAGCACACCCGGCCGCGACGAACGCTGGGTCATCTCGGCCGCCTATTTCGCACTGCTTCCCCACGACGCCGAGCCCTTGATCCAGCCAGGCAGCGACGCCGCTGCCGCCAGCTGGTACAGCCTGAACGAGGTTCGCGCCCGCAAGCTCGCCTTCGACCATGCCGACATCCTGGAGGCCGCGATCAGGGCAGTCGGACGCCAGCTCGACGACGAGACGATCGCGCGCGAAGTTCTCGGGATGATGCCGCTCGCCTTCACCCTCGGCGACATCCAGCGCACCCACGAGCAGTTCCTGGCCCAACACCTCGACCGCGGAAACTTCCGGCGCAAGCTGAAGCTCATGCGCCTCATGGACATGATCGAGCGCACCGGCGAGACACAACGCGCTGCCAAGACCGGCAAGGGCCCCCGCCACCGGCCCGCAGAGTACTATCGCCTGCGGGAAACGCAGCACGGCGCAGGAGCAACACTGGAGCCTCTCCCGCGCATACGCTAGACTGCGCGCTCACCCAATCTTCGTGGAGCCACCAGACATGTTCCGTCGCACCTTCATCGCAGCCGCCCTGTTCGCCGTTGCCGGGTCTGCCCTTGCCCAATCCGCCAGCAACCTGACCGGCGCCTGGCAGGGCGGTTACTTCAGCGACGACGGCAAGGACGTCAACACGCTCACGATCAATCTTGTCCAGTCCGGGTCGCGCCTGTCCGGAGGAATGGTGGAGCTGAACAGCATCGGCAACGCCGAAAAGAACCTTTTCCTGACATCGAACCTCGAGGGGACTGTCATTGGCCGCAATGTCGTTCTGGTGAAGACCTACGACGGCAGCGGCGGCGTGACCCACTCCGTTCGCTACAGCGGCACCGTCAGCGCCAACGGCCGCACGATCCGGGGAACTTTCGATGCCGGAGGCGCAACCGGAGCCTTCGAGTTCGCACGCTAGCCGGGCCCTCTGCGACAGCGCAAATGATCACGATCCGCCCGCTCGCCAACGAACACCATGCCGACTGGCTGCGCCTGTGGAAAGGATACCAGGCCTTCTATCGCGTCACCATCGATGACGCGACAACGGAACTCTCCTGGAACCGCTTGAGGGACCCGGCAGAACCGATGTTCGGGCTGGTCGCGCTGGTCGACGGCAAGGTCGCAGGCATCGTGCATGCGCTGTACCACAGGTCAACCTGGACGAAGGGCGACTATTGCTACCTGCAGGACCTCTTCACCGACGAGACGCAGCGCAACAAGGGCATAGGCCGCGCGCTGATCGAGGCGGTCTATCGCGAGGCCCGCCAGCGCGGGGCCTCGCGCGTCTACTGGCTGACGCATGAAACCAACGCAACCGGCATTGCCCTCTATGAAAAGGTGGCAAGCCGGACCGGCTTCATACAGTTCCGCCACGTCCTGCCAACATGAATTAGGGTAACAGCGGATCTGGTTTCCGGGTGGTCCGGGTCCGCAGTTTGAACAGGCCCCTCGCTCAGTGTCGTCGACGAGACGATCAGGAAGGTCGCAGAGAAGAAAATGACATTCAAGGTCTGGCCCCTTGCGGTGGCCGCGATGATAGCGTCAGCGTGTGTGAGCGCGGCATCGGACAAGCATAAGGACATCGCGAACCATTACGCCGCCGATGCAAAAGCCATGTGCGATCTCGTCCCGAAGGTATACGCATACGTCGCCAAGCGCACCACGCACTGGGCCGAAGCCTGCCGGCAGGCGCAAGTCGAGGCAGCCGCCGTGACAACACCCCGGCAGGGCGTGACGATGCTCGAACATCTGGTCGAGGCGCTTTGGGACAATCACGCATCACTCGGCGTCAATACCGGCATTTCGCCCTGGCTGGTCCCTTCCGGCTCGGATATGTGGCTGGAACAGCAGGGAAAGGATGCGATCGTCACCGGCGTGCGCCGGGATGGCGCGGCGGATCGCGCGGGAATACGACCCGGCGACGCGATCCTGTCGATCAACGACCTCACATGGCAAGACGCTGCAAAGGCCCGAATCCGAACCGGCGCAAATGACGTCTCGCCTGAGCGGATGGCATGGGCTCTGAACGCTGCGGCGGCAGGTCATCGCGGTCAGACGCGCAAAATCGTCCTTGTACGCAGCGGGAAGCAGATGACCTTCGAACTGGGCGACCCGCCGCCCCTGAAGATCGAGGCATCAGTCAGCGCCCGCATGATCGACGATATCGGCTACATCCGGTTCAACGACAGCCTCGGCAACAGTGACACCGTTGCAGCGTTTGATGCGGCCGTCGAAACAATGCGGGCTGCGAAAGGCTGGATCGTCGACTTGCGCGACACACCAAGCGGCGGCTCCACGGATGTAGCCGAACCAATCATGGGCCGCTTCGTAACAAAGGCCGCCAGCTACCAGATTACCCAGCCAATGCACGAACCGGCCTACACGCGCCAGATCGACCCGCGCGGTCCGTGGACCCTGTCCGGCCCGGTCGCCGTGCTTTCCGGACGATGGACCGGCAGCATGGGCGAAGGCATGGCGATCGGCTTCGACGGGATGAACCGTGGCACGGTTGTTGGCGGTCCGATGGCGGGGCTCGCAGGCGGTATAGAGGTACACAAACTGCCCGCGACAGA
Source organism: Alphaproteobacteria bacterium (assembly GCA_040381215.1). Taxonomy (GTDB): domain Bacteria; phylum Pseudomonadota; class Alphaproteobacteria; order Micropepsales; family Micropepsaceae; genus SZUA-430. The sequence goes on from JBEIHO010000080.1 coordinate 11,804, forward strand.
CACGGACCTGCGCCTTCCTGCCTACGGACTGGCGCACGTCGATGGCACGCCGCGACAGTACTGGTCTCCGAGGGAACGCGTGCAACCGGATCCAGGCGGATCCGAAGACCCCGCTCTCGCACGCGCACTGCAGATCGTGGAAAAATCAGGCGGAAGATAACGGTGACAGCTCACTTTGTTCCCGACGCGCTCTTTGGTCCAGCAATTCTTTCGCGTTCGAGAAAAATGCACTGTCACCGTAATTGAAGCCCCTACCTGACCGCCGTCTCGGCCTTCAGGAAGGCAATCACGCGCGGCCAGCTATCGATGCGGGCGGCGGCATTGCCCTCGACCGTCCCGCCGAACATGTCGAGATTCTCGTAGACCGAGTTGGTGCGCGGGATGGGCGGGCCAAAGAGCAGGTGGCCGGCATTGCGATAGGCCAGGATCTGAACCCGGGGGCCGCCACGCTGGGCCGCACGCGCCTCGATCAACCGCGACATCGGGCACGCCGGCCACATCGTCGCGGCCTCGCCGCACACAAGCATCAAGGCAGCCCGCGCACGCTCGATCGGGATCGCCGCCCGCTCGGCGTCAGCA
>JBEIHO010000081.1:0-12194 GCA_040381215.1 Alphaproteobacteria bacterium
CGATGCGAATGTCCACCAACGCACCGGTGCATCAGAGTTCACGAAGGCCGCCAATTCTCTGCGCCCAAATGTCGAAACATTCCTCTCATTGAGAACCCGCTCCAGACGACTACGAAGCCCGGCTGTGAGTACCGACACGTTGTCAGTAAACAGGATCACGATGTCCGGAGAACAGCCCGGCTCGCCGACATTCAGCTCAAGTTCGAAAGCGCGTACCGCCATACGATCAATCAGGCGCTCAGCGGTTTGCCGGTCTTTAAGGCCATAAATACCAGGACATATACTCCTGTCCCAGCGCGCCAGCTGACTGTCTGCCTGAGGGGCGCCTGATAGTTCACCGACAAACTCCCGCACGATGTCTTCCAGTGGTTTGCCATAAACCACGACTTCATCGCCGGATTCAGCTGCGTTCTGCGCCCTTGCAGAAACAGCTGTTCCCAGGACGGCCAAAGCAGCGAGCCAAACAGTGAAAAAGCGGACAAGCATCAGACACCCCTCTGGGAAAGGTTATTCCAATCCAACTCCAGAAACCAGGTAACAGCAAGCTCGATGACCCCCAATCCGGAGCCTCTGGGTGTCCAGGTCCTGAACCCGACGGTCCATCATTGCCTGAGAATACTGACCTGCCCCAGAACTTTCGGGCCGCCCCAAGCCTGAACGACGACCGGCAGGTTTGGTGCCCCGTGCCGCCGGAATGCAGGATGTGGCAATCCGGCTTAGTCGATTCATAGCTGCCGGTGGCCTCTGCCCTGCTGATTGGGCAGGAGCTCGCCAGTTATGGCCGCCCAAACTCCTTGTGGTAGCGCGGGATGAAGAGAGCCTTGCCTTTGATCGAAGAGGTGATGCCGTCACCGACCACCAGGCCCGATTTGCCGAGCGGCAAGACGCTGACACCGCGCCTCGGCCCGAGCGGCAGTAGGAAGGGAGGGGTCGGCCAGGGCGCGTAAGGCTTTAGCTGCTCAACGCTCTTTCCAGACGCGATCTCACGCAAAGTCTTCACCAGCCACGGGGCCTGTCGCATCGTGCCCACCACTGTCATGGCATCACCCGTGTCTGCGATGTCGCCGAGGGCAAATACGTTAGGCAAACGCGATGGACGCATCCAGCCGTCCACGCCCACCCGTCCGTTTCTGCGCCGCTCTACGCCAGGCAAACTGTGCACAGGGCTTTCGGCGATACGCGCGCCAATCGCTGGAAATATCAGCCCAGACAGGCGCGCGCCGCTTTCCAATGTTAACTCGCCGAACCATGGATTGTCCGTTGCATCTAGCCTCACCGCTCCATCACCAAGATGGAGTTCCACGCCCAGCGCCCTGAGCCGACGTACGATCTCACCATGCAGCCTGGCAGGATACCCCGGGAAAAGTCGGTCAGTGGATGAGAGCAACGCCACCGGCTTGTCCTTGAACACAGCCTTGATCTCACCGGCGAGCTCGACACCAACCGCGCCCGCACCCACGATCGCAACGCGATCGGCTTCTCTGACCTTCGCGGCAACCTCCGCCAACCGCACGGAAAATTCGGCCGCGCTGTCCCCTTGCGGCTTGAATGGCGCTGCATAGTGCGACCCGGTAGCAACGACGACGATGTCCGCCTCGATTGCGGCTCCGTTGGCGAGACGAACACCACGGGCGTCAATCTCGATGACCCGGCCGCACACGAAGCGGCCCCGCTTAAGCAGCCGGTCGTAGGGAATTACGATCTGCCGTGTGAGCGCGGGATCGACGACTGCTCTGATCGCCGCCACGTTGTGAACGAAGGCCTCCCGCGCGTCGATCAGGGTTACGTCGAGATGGGCGTCGAGGCGGATAGCGAGGGCGTAACCGCCATACCCGCCGCCGACAATTGCAACTCTTGTCTTTCGAGGGTGTACCAACCTTCAGTCCTCCGCCGCCATGACGCCCTCGATTTGGCCAAGCGTGTCGATCTCACAACGTACGGTGTCGCCAGGTTTCAGGAACTGGCGCGGATCCATCGCCGCGCCAATACCGCCGGGCGTTCCGGTGAAGATGAGATCACCTGGCTCCAAGGTCATCGCCTGCGACAGGTGCTCGATCTGGTCCCAGATACTGAAGACAAGATGCTTCGTGTTGGAGTCCTGCCGCTTCTCGCCGTTGACGAAGCAACGAAGCCCCATCGCATGCGGATCGGTGATCTCGTCGCTGGTCGTGATCCATGGGCCGACAGGCGCGTGCGTGTCGAACGACTTGCCGAGACTCCATTGCGGCGTACGGTGCTGCCAGAGGCGCTCGGTGACGTCATTGCCGACGCAATAGCCAAAGACGTGCTTGTGCGCATCCGTTTTGCTGATGTTGCGCCCGCCCTTACCGATCACGGCGACCAGCTCGACCTCATAGTCGACGAATGGACCGGCCCTGGCGATCAGAAGTGGGTCGTATGGCGCGTTGATGGACGTTTGCGCCTTCGTGAACCAGACCTGATTGGTGGGCGTCTCAACTTTGCTTTCCGCAATGTGGTCGGCGTAGTTGAGGCCGATGGCAAATATCTTTCCTGGGCGCTGTATGGGCGCCTCAAGCTTCACCGAGGACAGCGGCACGCCACTGCCTGCTGCAGCCCGCCCCTCGAGGTCGGGCCTGAGCGTGTCCCAATCGGGGATCAGGTCGATCATCGCACCTGCGAATCCCGTGTCGACAATCTGTTCGCCCACGACGATACCGATCAGCGTCCGCCCATTGGTGGTGTATGTTGCGAGCTTCATACCGGCCGTCCTTTTGAATGACGGCTGAAAAGCCGTTGCAGGCGCAGGTTCAGGGCGAGAATAAATGACATGAGCGCGGGCCTGGGTGGCCGTTTCCCCGCAAACATCGGATGGGCGCTGCCCCATTGCACAGCGAGCAGCGCGCTCATCGGCATTTTCTGCGGGGGATCAGCGGCGGTGAAGAGGTCGCCGTCGGTCCAGTGTTCGAGTTCGTTGCCAAACGGGTCTTTCCAGTAGTCGAATATCTGACTGCCCATGATGTGGCGGCCCACACCCCAGGCAGGTTTCCACTTCCTCGTCTTCAGATGCCGGTGGCCGAGCATCAGATCGTCGAGATTCGCAACTTCGAATGCGGCATGCAGCAAGCCGAGCTTACCCGGCAGTTGCGCCAGAAAAAGCGTATGATGGTCGGCTAGCTTTTCACCGCGGTCGCAACGCATGAACGCGCCGACGGGCACATCTGTCGCGGCCTCAACCTCATCAGACGTGAGGAAGCCGAAACGATCCTTGTACCATTTTTCCGACGCGCGGAAGTCTCGCACCTTTAGCACCGCATGGCCGATGCGGTGGACATGAGCTGGGCCGGCATCGAACCGCACGGTCGAACGCTGGCGCGGGCGGACCATGGTCGTGTTTCGCTGCTTATCCTCGAAGGAGCACGTCGCCTCTCCGTTTGCCTGCCCGGCAACGACCTCAACGCCGTAGCCATCAGGGTCCGTGAGACGGAGGATTTTTCCTCCGCCTGGTTCCGTCGAGTCTTCGATCACGGCGCCTTCATGCGCTGCAAGTTTCTCCAGATCACCGACTGTTTCGGCGCGGAAGCCGACCGCGAGGAATTTGGCTTCCCCGGGCTCCGTGACATGTACGAAAGGGCGACCGTCACTGCCCTTCCCGTACAACCGCCCGCGATCTTCGAAACATGCCATTCCGAAATCTTCGAGAAACGACTTCATCGTCGAAAGATTGGGGGCAGCGAAGCGCACGTGCGCGATGTCTTCGATCTTGATGACCGCCATCGCCGGTGCTCCTGGATCTATTACTGACTATTTGGTCAACTAGATTGTGTTTGACCGTATAGTCAAGTATGAAAATCGCATGGCCAGCCAAACCGACCTTTCTCCCCGCGCAACTCGCACGCGAGCGGCATTGATTTCCGCCGGCCTCGACCTGCTTGTTGATCGGCCGATAGATGCAATTCCCATCGATGACATTGTTGCTGCGGCCGGGGTGGCGAAAGGCAGCTTCTTCAACCACTTCGCGGACAAGCAGGATTTCGCCGTCGCGATCGCGACCGAAGTCAGGGCTGAACTGGAGCATCTGGTTGCCGAGGCAAATGGGTCTGTGAGCGATCCAGTTGAGCGCATCGCGGGCGGCATGCGGGTCGGCCTGGAATTCGCGATAAAACAACCCAAGCGAAGCATGGCGTTGCTGCGCAGCTTGGGGTCTCCCACAATGCGCGAGCATCCACTCAACAAGGGACTGCGCACCGACATCGATGCAGCAGCCGCGCGAGGCCTGGTTCGGCCGGAGGCGAGGCGACTTGGCGTGCTCTACTGGCTCGGTCTCTGCCAGGTGCTCATGATGAGCGCCCTTGATCGCCGAACGCCTGCGCGTGATGTCGGCCAGCAGTTGGCAGATATGCTTGTGCTCGGCCTTACGGGACTGGGCATCTCCCCCAAACGCGCGGCCGAACTGGCGCGAGCAAACGCGTTCGGCGGGAAAAGATCTGGCTGATCCTGTAAGTCAGGTGACACGACTGAGCTGTTGACGGTTACGTCGACACGCGCCAGAGCGCAGGCATATTTGGACGCAATGTCCGCTTCGGGGTCCAACTTCGCGCCCTTCCAATGATGTTACCAATGGCAGGGTCGCGCGTGAACTGCCGGTCGCTTCTGCCCTGCTGATCAGGCGGGCCCCCTTTAGCGTTGTTGGACGCCGGCCATGCCCAGACGTGTCCGCATGCTCGGTGGCCGGCGTCCAACAAACCCGAGTGGAGGGAACCGCGGGAGACGGGTGGGAGCGCGCCTATGGGGATTGTACGGCGTCGGCTGCGACCAGAGCGCTGGATCGGCCACCAATCGTAGAGAAGGATTTCTAGCGGCCGCCAGTTTGCGAGCCATCCAGCAATCATCAGTCCTTCGCCAAGAATTCCAGAGGCAGCGCCCTGAGGCCGCGCATTCAGCAGTAGCTGCCGCGCGACAATGCAGGCGCCCAGAACGCACAAACCGATCAGGACGGCCAGTCGACCTATGGCCATCAACTCACGGAGATCTCCGTCTACACGGTTGGCCTTGTAATCGAAGTGCCGCGATATGGCCGCCTTCAAGGCCGCCTGTTCTACGGACGACGCTTCCTCGTGTGCAACATGGAGCCCTAAGCGGATCGCCGATTTCGGCGGCAACTCCCGCGTCCACCCGACGATGAAGTCGTCAGCGGCACGCGACAGGTCGCGGGTTGGCGTTGGGAAGGAATCAAAAGGGTCAAACATTGACTTGAGGCGATCGATCTGAAGTTCGATCAACCCGGACTGGGATTTGCTGCTATCAGGCTGGTTGATCACTCCGCGAAACTGTTTCCCATCTTCAACCGCCCCGGGTCTGGAGCCGGGCGTCCCCCCTGTCGAAAAGCCCCTTCAGTATCTCGGACTTCCGGCGGCTTCTCTTGATCCTGCGCAGTCCTGCTGTTCAGCCGGCGGCTATGGTTGGTGCTGTCATTCTTCCAGGAGCTGCCTGTGCCGGATGAGCCTGTCTGGCTTGAACCCCTGCAGCGCGTTGGCCTCGCACTGACGATCGGATTTCTTGTTGGCGTCGAGCGCGGCTGGAAGCAGCGGGACGACGGCGACGGTCAACGCGTTGCTGGTATCAGAACGTTTGCGCTGATCGGCCTTCTGGGAGGCGTGTGTGGATTGCTACTCCCAACTGTAGGGGCAGCTCCAGTGGCGGCCATGGCGCTCGCGTTTGGCGCCGCCTTCGCCGCTTTCCAGTTCCGCCAGGCGGTAAAGGATGGCGATAACTCAGTTACATCGACGGTGGCCGGGCTGCTGGTATTCGCGCTCGGCCTCTATGCGGTCGTCGGCGAGACCGTCGTGGCGGCCGCCGTGGCTGTGGCCGGCACGATCGTGCTGGCGTTCAAGGAGGGACTCCATACCTGGGTTCGGTCGATCACCTGGAAGGAGATGCGATCGGCTCTCCTTATCCTGGCGGCGACCTGCATTGGCCTTCCCTTGATGCCGGAGGGCGCGGTTGACCCGTGGGGCGCCATCGAACCTCGCTCCTTGTGGTGGATCACCATACTGATCGCATCCGCGAGCTTTGTGGGGTATGTTGCCCTACGAGCGCTTGGACAGCGCGCCGGGCTGATGATCGGAGCGTTGGCCGGCGCGATTGTCTCCTCGACAGTGGTCACGATCGATCTCGGGCGACGTGTCCGTTCCGCCGAGCTCGACGCCTCCAGTGGTGCGGCCGCCGCCGCGCTGGCTGCCGCAGTGAGCCTGATCCGCTGCGGGGCGGTAGCTTCGCTGTTCTCGAGCGCGGTCGCCGCACGCCTGTTGCCTGCCCTCACGGCTTCTGCGGCTGTCTGTCTCGGATGCGCCTGGGTTCTTGCGCGACCTGCCGCCAGTTCGGTGGCAACGGCGCCCTATCCCGCGATCAAGAGTCCGTTGGACTTGTGGTCCGTTGCCAAATTTGCCGTCGTCCTTGTTGTGCTGACGATCGGAGCCAACCTCATCTCACGCGGGCTGGGCTCTTATGGATTCGGTGTATTTGCCGCGACAGCAGGACTTGTGGATGTCGATGCCGTGACGCTGGCAGTGGGCAGACTTACCATGTCAGGCCTCGCCACCGAGGCCGCCGTCGGAGCCATCCTTATAGGCATTCTCGCAAACCAGGTGTTCAAGCTGGCCGCCGTAGCTTTCGGTGGTGCGCTTGGCTTCAGTCTCCGGTTTGGAGCGGTCGTCACGCTGGCAAGCATTGCAGGCGCGATCGCTCACGCACTCACGCCATTCGTCTACAGCTCGCTTTCAATGGTCCGCTGAAAACACCCTAGGCAGGGTGTCGGGACCGCGACGCCAGGGGTGCGGCTTGTGGTTGATCGATCGCAAAACGGGTGACGGAGGAGACCGCAATATGCAGGCATCGGGAAAGGTCCTTCCCCGCCCTGACACGAGCCAAGTTTCGACGGACAGCGTAGGAGCCAGACGTTTCTGGTTCCTCAGCAGATCACGTAACTCGGAAGTTGATCTCCATGGACTTTCTGCGAACCAGCAAGCGTATCGAACAACCCAACATGCAAGTCACCGAGCACTCTGGAAATCCGACAGGCGAACTGACCTATGCGCTGCGCAAGGTCTGCAAACGCTATGGGGACGGGACGGCTGCGGTGCACGCGCTAAGGGATGTGGACCTGGACGTGAAGCCAGCCGAGATGCTCGTGCTTCTCGGGCCTTCAGGTTCGGGAAAATCGACTCTGCTCAACATAATGGGCGGCCTCGACCGAGCGACATCGGGCGAGGTCTGGTTCGGAAATCAGAACCTTGCATCCATGAACGACGACGCACTTACGCAGTATCGCCGCAAGCGCGTTGGGTTCATCTTCCAATTCTACAATCTCATACCGAGCCTGACCGCGCGGGAGAATGTCGAGCTGGTGAACGAGATCGCCGACGATCCCCTTCCGGCTGCCGAAGCGCTCGAACTTGTCGGACTTGGCGGGCGGCTTGATCACTTTCCTGCGCAGCTCTCCGGGGGAGAGCAGCAACGCGTTGCCGTCGCCCGGGCCATCGCGAAGCGGCCTGCTATCATGCTGTGCGACGAGCCGACAGGCGCCCTGGATGTTCGCACGGGTGTGCGCGTGCTCGAAGCATTGGTCGAAGTCAACCAGCGCTTCGGCTCAACCATGCTGCTGGTTACGCACAACGCGGACGTCGCGCGGCTTGGCGACCGGGTTGTCAGATTTCTCGATGGCGGAATCCAGTCCATTGAGTCGAACAGCCGCCGCGCTGCGCCCTCCGACCTTGAGTGGTGAAGCGAATGCGGATTCTGGACAGGAAAGTGCTGCGTGACCTCTGGAAAATGAGGATCAATGCAATCGCCATAGTGCTCGTTCTCGGGTGTGGTGTCGCTATCCTCGTCATGGCGGTGGGGATGCGCGGATCGCTGGAACGGACCCGGTTGAACTACTATGCGGCCTACAAGATGGCCGACTTGGCAGTCTCCCTGGTCCGGGCGCCCACGAGCACTGCCAGCGCATTGGCGGCCATTCCGGGCGTCTCGGCCGTCGAGACACGTGTGACGGGACTGGCGCTTTTGGATCTTCCCGGTGTCAGGGAGCCGGCCTCCGCCCATCTGATTTCGCTGCCGCAGATCGGCCGGCCGGGGGTGAACGATGTTTCGCTGGCGAAAGGCCGCTGGCCTGATCCTGATCGCGCAGAGGAGGTTCTCGTCAACGATGCGCTGGCAACAGCGAACGGGTTTCAGCTGGGAGAGGAACTGGCCGCCACACTTCACGGCCAAAGGCACACGTTTCGCATCGTCGGTATCGCCAACTCACCCGAATTTGTCTTCGTGACCGCTCCCGGCGAGATCTTCCCGCAGCAGGATCGCTTCGGCGTCTTGTGGATGGGAGAAGAAGCGTTGGCGCGCGCATACGATCTCGAGGGTGCATTTAACAATGCAGTTTTCCGGCTATCGCCCGAAGCCGACTCTGTGAAGGTCAAGCGCGCGATCGACGGAGTTCTCGCACCGTACGGCTCGGCAGGTACGTATGATCGTGACCGCATGCCATCAGACCGCTTTCTGACGGAAGAACTGGGTCAGCTCGCAACGATGGCAGCGTTCCTGCCTACCTTCTTCATCGTCATCGCGGCCTTTCTGGTGAATATCTCCCTCACTCGCATCATAGCAGCCGAGCGATCGAATATCGGTCTGCTGAAAGCCTTCGGCTATTCTGACCGTACGGTCGCTATGCACTACGCAAAGGGAGCCTTGGTGATGGCGGCCGGGGCCGCCACGCTTGGGTCGGTGGCGGGATGGATGCTGGGCCGCATGATGGCCTCGGTTTACCAGGAGTACTACCGGTTTCCCCGGCTGGAGTTCGAAGCCTCTGCAGCGGTGTATGCAGGCGCCCTGGGTATCGCTGTCGCCTGCGCGATTGCCGGGTCGCTGACGGCTGTCATTGCTGCCGTCCGCCTGGCCCCCGCCGCAGCACTGGCGCCGCCGCCCCCAACCTCCTTCGGGAACAACAGCGCGATGCTGAGGTCTTTCAGCTCCCGCCTCGACGCCAAGAGCCGCATAATCCTGCGGCGGATCGTTCGCTTTCCGCGTCGGTCGGCGACCACCGTGATTGGCATCTCCCTGGCCATCGCAGTGTTGGTTCTCGCTGGCACGTTCCCCGCTGTGATGGAAAGACTGATGCATGTGAACTTCACGGAGGCCAACCGGCAGGATGTCTCACTCAGCTTCGTAGACGCCCGGGAGATCGGCGTTGTGCATGCCGTGATGAACCTGCCTGGGGTGATCCTTGTCGAGCCCGGCCGGGCAGATCGTGTCATCCTCCATCACGCCGGCAATAGCGTCGAGGAGACGTTGATAGGCTTGTTGCCAGATGCACGGCTCAGCAGACTCGTCGATGCCCGCCTGGAGGTTGCCCATCCACCGGCGGCGGGTATCACACTTGCGCGCGCGCTCGCGGAAAAGCTGAACGCTTCGCCTGGTGATCTGCTCGAGATCGAACAAACCAGTGGCCGAAGACTCATTACCCACGCCCGGGTTGCAACCATCGTGGATCCGATCGTTGGCGCTTCCGCGTACATGGAGATCGACGCTCTCGCCCGGTTGATGCGCGAGCCCGGCCGGATCACCGGTGTCAACGTGCGTTTCGACGCTGCCCAGTATGACCGCTTCAATGCTGCGATCAAGGAAGCCCCGGCGCTGGCGGGCGCCAGCTTCATCAGTCTCGCCGAACGCTCGATGCGTGAGAATTTCGACCGGGGCGTCGGCGTCATGAATTTCATTTATCTGTCGTTTGCGTCTGTCATGGCCGGCGGCGTCGCCTTTTCGGCCGCCAGGATCACGCTTGCCGAGCAGGAGCGGGACCTCGCCACCTTGCGCGTCCTTGGCTTCACGCGCTTGGAGGTATCCTATGTACTCGTCGGAGAGTTGGCAGCCTTGGGCTTGCTGGCCGTCGTCCCCGGGGTCGTTGCGGGAACCCTGATAGGCGAGTGGCTGATGAAACTCTTCTCCAACGACCTCTACTCGTTCCCCTACGTCTTCAACGCGACGGGCCATGCCGTCGCTATTGGATTTGCGCTGGGGTGTGTGGCTACAGCGGCGATGCTGGTCCGGACCGGCATTGATCGGTTGGACATGGTCGGCGTCCTGAAGGCGCGCGACTGACCCGCATCAAGGCAGGCCAGGATAATCTCTGCGAGGCAGGCGCTATGGCGCACTCATCTCCAAAGCGGAACACGATCTCGACGTCGACGCTCGTGTGGGCGGGCGCGGGACTGGCGCTCGCAGTCGTTATGGCCTGGTTGCTGTGGCAGCGTCCGCTGCCGGTGCAGACAGCTCTCGTCGATCGGGGGGACGTGACCCGTGAGATTGTTGAAGAAGCACGGGCTGAAGTTCGCAACCTGCATTCGATCACAGCGCCTGTGACCGGCCGCCTTGAACGGATCAGCCTGACACCAGGCGATGTGGTGAAGGCGGGCCAGGTAATCGCGAAGATCAGCTCGCCGGCTGCGAGCTTGCTGGATGCACGACTGGCTGCGGAGGCACAGAGCGGCCTCAACGCGGCGCGAGCTGCGGTCCGCGCCGCAGATGCTAACCTTGCCCTCGCGCGGGGCGAACAGCAACGCACCGCGATCCTGACGCAGTCCGGCTTCGCCTCCCGGGCAGCCCTCGATCGCGTCAACCAGACACTGGCCGCCGCCGATGCTGAAGTTGCCGCGCGCAAAGCCGATGTCCTTCGCGCAGAGGCGGCGGCCGGATATCGCTCCGGCCCGCAGGCGTCGCACTCCATCAGAAGCCCGATTGACGGAACAGTTCTGCGCGTATTGCAGGAAAGCGAGGGCGACGTCCTGGTGGGAACTCCGTTGGTGGAGATCGGCGATCCCTCACATATGGAGATTGTCGGAGAGTTCCTGTCTCAGGATGTGGCGCTCATGCCGGAGGGCGCGCGTGTGATTGTCAGCGGAGCTGGAGCCCAGTCCATCGAGGGACGCGTGCGTCTCATCGAGCCTTATGCCCGCACGAAGGTATCGGCCCTGGGAATCGAGGAACAGCGGGTCAACGTGGTAGTTGACCTAACTGACTCCGGGAGCCCACCAAGGCTTGGTCATGGCTACAAAGTCGATGCCGCCGTGCAGGTGTTTCAGGCCACCGGGGTCTTGAGAGTGCCAACTGACGCGCTGGTTCGCCACAATGGCGGATGGGCTGTGTTTGCGCTGGTTGATGGACGCAGCCAGCTCCGGAAAGTCGCGGTCGGCGACGGCGATGATCATCACCGCGTCGTGCTCGGGGGGCTGAACGAAGGCGACGCTGTCATCCTTTTCCCCGGCGATACCATCCGGGACGGGGATCTGGTCGAGGCGGGAAGGTAAGCAGACATGCGGGCAAGAAGATCACCTGGACTACCTGGGCGTCCGCTCGATGCTGTCTCGCACCTGCCAGAACCGCAGTTTCCGACCCTTTGGCGCAACTTGCCGGGGCGCTGGCGTTTCAGCTTCGCAGCTCTTGAGCTGTACACCATGGGTAGCTCGGAATGACACAGCAAAAGACATGGACACGCGCAGGTCATGTATCGTCAGCAGGTCGCTCGCAGCTAACGATCCGTCCAGTCAGCCTCGACACGATGGGTGAGAACGTCGTGATCCTGTCGCGCGACTGTCACGCGCTCAGGCCGGAACGGCTGGCTGGCTTTCGGAAGGTCGAGGTTCGGGTCAACGGCGCCCGGATCGTCGCGAACGTACTGATCTCCGACGGGCTCGAAGCCCTCGGCCCCGGGGAAATCGGGTTACCGCAACCTGCCCTTCGCCGACTCGGCGTGAAACCCGGCGACCATGCGCATGTTTCGATCGCGCCACCGGCAGTCAGTCTTGACGCAGTTCGCGCCAAGATCCGGGGTGAAGAGCTGACGAAGGAGGAAATCCGCGCCGTTGTGGAAGATCTTGCTGCTCATCGCTATTCCGATATCGAGGTCGCAGCATTCCTCATTGCAACATCCAGCTTCATGACAACGAGCGAAGTGCTGGCGCTGACCAGCTCCATGGCGGCTGCCGGCGCCCAGTTGAAATGGAACCGCCCGATTATCGTCGACAAGCATTGCATCGGCGGAATCCCAGGTAACCGGACGACGATGATCGTGACGCCGATCGTGGCAGCGCACGGGCTCACCATGCCCAAGACATCTTCCCGCGCAATCACCTCGCCTTCCGGGACGGCCGACACGATGGAGGTCCTGTCTCGCGTCGAGCTCACCG
>JBEIHO010000082.1:0-12017 GCA_040381215.1 Alphaproteobacteria bacterium
CTGGCCCACCAGATCGCCGAGGAAGCTCGAGAAGGCCACGAGATTGATGTTCACGGCGAGCAGGATGAGCTCGACCGACATCAGGATCACGATGACGTTCTTGCGGTTGAGGAAAATGCCGAAGATGCCAACGGTAAACAGGATGGCGGCGACAGTGAGGTAATGCGAAAGCCCGATCTCCATGACTCAGATCCCCTGCCCTGGCTTGACCTTGACGACCTCGATTGCCGTGGCCGGCGAGCGCGCCACCTGGTCGGAAATATTCTGGCGCTTCACACCCTCCTTGTGGCGCAGCGTCAGCACAATGGCGCCGATCATAGCGACCAGCAGGATGAGGCCCGCCGCCTGGAAGTAGAACAGGAAGTCCGTGTAGAGAATGCGGCCCAGCGCTTCGGTGTTGGAAACCCCCTCGGGCATCGGCGCGCCGCGCGCCTTGACGCTCGCCGGGTCGATGACCCAGCTCCCCAGCACCAGGGCGAGCTCGACAAGCACGATGAGGCCGATGGTGGCGCCCACCGGCAGATAGTTCAGCATGCCTTCGCGCAGTTCCACGAAATCGACGTCCAGCATCATCACCACGAACAGGAACAGCACCGCCACCGCGCCGACATAGACGACGACCAGGATCATCGCGAGGAACTCCGCGCCCAATAGCACGAAAAGACCGGCCGCGTTGAAGAAGCACAGGATCAGGAACAGCACCGAATGCACCGGGTTCCTGGCCGAGATCACCATCACCGCGGAGGCAACCGCGATGGCGGAAAACAGATAAAAGAAGAGCGCGGCGGCCATCATGTCTCCTTCAGCGGTAGGGCGCGTCCATCGCGATGTTCCTCGCGATTTCGCGTTCCCAGCGGTCGCCGTTGTCGAGGAGCTTCTGTTTGTCGAACAGCAGCTCTTCCCTGGTTTCGGTGGCGAATTCAAAATTGGGGCCCAGCACGATGGCGTCGACCGGACAGGCCTCCTGGCAGAAGCCGCAATAGATGCACTTCACCATGTCGATGTCGTAGCGGGTGGTGCGGCGTGAGCCGTCGTCGCGGGGCTCGGCCTCGATCGTGATGGCCTGCGCCGGACAGATCGCCTCGCATAGCTTGCAGGCGATGCAGCGTTCTTCGCCGTTCGGGTAGCGCCGCAGCGCGTGCTCGCCCCTGAACCGCGGCGAGAGCGGGCCCTTCTCGAAGGGATAGTTCAGGGTCTTCTTGGGGCTGAACAGATACTTCAGTGCGAGCCAGAAACCCGCAAGGAAGTCGACCATGAAAATTGTGCGTACGAACTGCATGGGGATCAACCGGGCAACTTGTCAAAGGCCAGAAGATAGCCCGCGGTCACAACGACCCAGAGGAGCGACAGCGGCAGGAAGAACTTCCAGCCGATGCGCATCAACTGGTCGTAGCGGTAGCGCGGAACAATCGCCTTGACCATCGCGAAGAGGAAGAAAATGAACCAGATCTTGAGGATGAACCAAAGGACGCCCGGCACCCAGTTCAGGGGCGCGACGTCGATGGGGGCGTGCCAGCCGCCCAGGAAGAAGATGGTCATCAACGCGCACATCAACACGATGCTGACGTACTCGGACAACATGAACAGCAGGTAGGGCGTCGAGGAATATTCGACCATGAAACCGGCAACCAGTTCCGATTCAGCTTCGGGAAGGTCGAAGGGTGGACGGTTGGTCTCGGCCAGCGCCGATATGAAGAAGATGACCGCCATCGGCAGAAGGTGCGAGAACAGATACCAATTCTGGATGCCACCCTGCTGGGCGGCCACGATCTGCGACAGGTTCAGCGATCCCGCCGTCAGGAGCACGGTAATGATCACGAGACCGATCGAGACTTCATAGGAAACCATCTGGGCGGCAGATCGCAAGGCGCCGAGGAACGGGTACTTGGAGTTGGATGCCCATCCGCCCATGATGATGCCGTAGACGCCCAGAGACGATACGGCAAAAATGTAGAGTACGCCGACATTGATGTCGGCAAAGACCCAGCCTTCATTGACAGGCACGACAGCCCAGGCGCCGAGGGCCAGCGTGGTCGTGATCAGGGGGGCCAGCAGGAACACGCCCTTGTTGGCGCCGGCGGGCATGACGAATTCCTTGAACACGAACTTGAACAGGTCGGCGAAGGACTGCAGCAGGCCGAAGGGGCCTACCACGTTCGGACCGCGACGCATCTGGACGGCGGCCCAGACCTTGCGGTCGAAGAGAAGGATGAAGGCGATCATCACCAGCAGAACGACGATGAACAGCAGCATCATGGCCGTCATGCCAGCCACGTCGAGGAGGGTCTGGTTCGACAGGTAGAATGTCTGCCACCAATTCTGCCAGGCCTGAACGTCGAAGAAACCCATTGCCCTACTCCGCCGCTGCCGCTCTGGCCGGTGTCACGAATTGCGCGCTGCACTCGGCCATGACCTGGCTCGCGCGCGCGACCGGGTTGGTCAGGTAGAAATCCTTCACCGCGTAGCTGAACGCGGTGGCATCGATCGGTCCCGGCGTGCCGATGTTCGACCATGCCGGCGCCTCGGCCCCAGGGCAGGTTGGCGCCAGGTCGAGGGCATTCCAGGCCGGCGCATCGTTGAGCATGTGCTGGCGCAACGTGGCCAGGTCATCATAGGGAAGCTTTCGGCCCAGGACGTCCGACAGCGCCCTGAGGATGGTCCAGTCTTCACGTGCGTCCCCGGGCGGGAACGCCGCGCGCCGTGCGAGCTGCACGCGCCCTTCGGTGTTCACATAGGTGCCATGCTGCTCGGTGTAGGCCGCGCCCGGGAGGATGACATCGGCGCGGTGTGCGCCTGCGTCACCATGCGAGCCCTGGTAGACGACGAAGGCCTTTGCAAGCTTCTGCGTGTCGATTTCGTCGGCGCCCAGAAGATAGACAAAGTCGATCTCGCCCTTGGAGGTGGCCTCGAGAATGCCTTGCGTGTCCTTGCCACCCTTGTGCGGCAGGAAGCCGACGTCGAGGGCGCCGACACGGGCGGCGGCCGTGTGCAGCACGTTGAAGCCGTTCCAGCCGCTTTCGCCGGAGGGGCCGATCATGCCTGTGTCGCGTGCGATGCGGGCGCAGGCGGCGAGAATGGCTGCGCCATCCTTGCGTGCCAGAGCCCCCTGCCCGACGATCAGCATCGGTCGCTTGGCCGATTTCAGCATCTGGAAGACAGGGTGGTTGCCAGCGGCGATTTCGCCGAGGGTCGCGGCGTTGTTGCCAAGTTCCTCGACGGTGCAGGTCAGGTCGCGCGCAGGGCCCAGCCTTGCGATCTTCAGGCCGCCGCGCAGCCACGTCTTGCGGATGCGTGCGTTGATGATCGGTGCTTCCCACCGCGGGTCCGTGCCCACCAGCAGCAGCGCGTCGGCGCTTTCGATGCCTGCAATCGTGGTGTTGAAGATGTAGCCCTGCCTCGGACCGGCACCGATCTTCGCGCCATCCTGGCGGCAGTCCAGATTGGCGACGCCCAGCGCCAACATCAGGTCCTTGAGGGCCTTGATGGCCTCGGTGCTCGGCAGATCGCCAACGAGGGCTGCCATACGCTCGGGGCGGGTCGCGCGAATTTTTTCGGCGATCGTCGCGAAGGCTTCCTGCCACGTTGCCGGCTGCAGCTTGCCATTGCGGCGCACATAGGGCCGGTCAAGGCGCTGGCGACGCAGTCCGTCCCAGACGAAGCGCGTCTTGTCCGAAATCCATTCCTCGTTGATGTCCTCGTTGACGCGCGGCAGGATGCGCATCACTTCACGGCCGCGCGTGTCGACGCGGATGGCAGAACCGACGGCGTCCATGACGTCCACGCTCTCGGTCTTGGTCAGTTCCCAAGGCCTTGCGTTGAACTGGTAGGGTTTCGACGTCAGAGCGCCGACGGGACAGAGGTCGATCACATTGCCCGACATCTCTGATGTCACGGCCTTTTCGAGATAGGTCGTGATCTCCATGTCTTCGCCGCGACCGGTGGCGCCGATCTCGTCAGCGCCCGCTACTTCGGCGGCGAACCGGACACAGCGCGTGCAGTGGATGCAGCGCGTCATGATGGTATTGACGAGCGGCCCCATGTTCTTGTCGGTCACCGCACGCTTGTGTTCTTCGTAGCGGTTGAAGCGGGCATGGCCATAGGCCATCGCCTGGTCCTGAAGGTCACACTCGCCACCCTGGTCGCAGATAGGGCAATCCAGCGGGTGGTTGATCAGCAGGAACTCCATGACGCCTTCGCGCGCTTTCTTCACGAGCGGCGACGTCGTCTTGACTTCAGGTGGTTCTCCGTTGGGACCCGGGCGGCAGTCGCGCACGCCCCAGGCGCAGGAGGCGACAGGTTTCGGCGATCCCTTCACCTCGACCAGGCACATCCGGCAATTGCCGGCGATGGACAGGCGCTCGTGATAGCAGAAGCGCGGGATCTCGGCGCCCGCGGCTTCGCAGGCCTGCAGCAGCGTGAAGTCCGCGGGGACCTCGATTTCCTTGCCGTCGACGATGAGCTTGGTCATTCTTCTACTCCGCCGCCACTGGATTGGCTGGCTTGCCTGCGCGCCGCGCGTTGATGCGGCGTTCGACTTCGGGCCGGAAGTGCCGCAGCAGTCCCTGGATGGGCCATGCCGCCGCGTCGCCGAGGGCGCAGATGGTGTGTCCTTCGACCTGATAGGTCACTTCAAGCAACAGATCGATTTCCTTGGGGTCGGCATCGCCGGTGACGAGGCGCTCCATTACGCGCCACATCCAGCCTGTTCCCTCGCGGCATGGCGTGCATTGACCGCAGGATTCATGCTTGTAGAAGCGCGACAGGCGGGCAATGGCTTTCACCACATCCGTCGACTTGTCCATCACGATGATGCCGGCTGTTCCCAACCCCGACTTCACGTCACGCAAGCTGTCGAAATCCATCAGCACCGTGTCACAGATCGACTTGGGCAGCAGCGGAACCGAGGATCCGCCCGGAATGATTGCCAGCAGGTTGTCCCATCCGCCGCGCACGCCACCGGCATGTTTCTCGATGAGCTCCTTGAGCGGAATACCCATCTCTTCTTCGACATTGCAGGGCTTATTCACGTGGCCCGAGATGCAGAACACCTTGGTGCCGGTATTGTTGGGGCGGCCCAGCGCCGAGAACCAGGATGCACCCCGGCGCAGGATCGTGGGGGCGACCGCGATCGACTCGACATTGTTGACGGTCGTTGGACAGCCATAGAGGCCGACATTCGCGGGGAATGGCGGCTTGAGGCGCGGCATGCCCTTCTTGCCTTCGAGGCTTTCGATCAGCGCCGTTTCCTCGCCGCAGATATAGGCGCCGGCGCCATGGTGCACATAGCAGTCGAAGTCCCAACCGCTACCGGCTGCGTTCTTGCCGAACAGACCCGCGTCGTAGCATTCCTGAATCGCAGCATCGAGGCGCTTGTATTCGTTGCGGAACTCGCCGCGCACATAGATGTAGCAGGCATGTGCGCCCATCGCGAAGGAAGCGACGAGACATCCTTCCAGCAGCGTGTGCGGATCGTGGCGCATGATGTCCCGGTCCTTGCACGTGCCGGGTTCGGATTCGTCGGCGTTCACGACAAGGTATGAGGGTCTTCCATCGGACTGCTTGGGCATGAACGACCACTTGAGCCCGGTCGGGAAGCCGGCGCCGCCGCGCCCCCTCAGGCCCGACTTCTTCATCTCGTCGATGATCCAGTCGCGACCCTTTTCGATCAGGCCCTTGGTGTTATCCCAGGCGCCACGGCGGCGCGCTGCATCGAGGCGCCAGTCGTGGATGCCGTAAAGGTTCGTGAAAATGCGATCCGCGTCGGTGAGCATCAGGACTTCACTTCTTTCAGGGTCGTCGGTCCGCCTTCAGGCGCCGAGGTTTGCCGGCCAATCTGGGAGCCTGGCTTGGTCGGCCGTCCGTTGCGCAGGTCGTTGATCAGGGCCTCGGTCCGCGGGCCGTCGAGATCCTCGTAGAAATCATCGCCGACCTGCACGATGGGCGCGTTCACGCAGGCGCCGAGGCATTCAACTTCCATCCAGGACAGCTTGCCGTCGGGAGAGACCGTCTCGGCCTGCGCGTGAATGTGCTTCTTGCAGGCCGCCACCACCTGGTCGGAACCGCGCAGCCAGCAGGGCGTGGTGGTGCAGACCTGCAGCAGATGCTCGCCTACCGGCTTGAGGTTGAACATCGTGTAGAAGGTTGCGATCTCGAGCACGCGGATGGGCGACATGCCGAGCATCTCGCCGATGACGCGCATCATGGGTTCGGTGACGTGGCCACCGTTCTGTTCCTGTGCCCTCCAGAGCAGTGGAACGACGGCGGAGGCCTGCTTGCCCGGCGGATATTTCGCGATCTGCTTCTGCGCCCAGTCCTGGTTCTGGGCGTTGAAGGCGAATGTGGCTGGCTGGTTGGGTCCGAGGCGACGCGTGCTCACCGGTCAATCTCTCCAAATACGATATCGAGCGAACCGAGGATGGCCGAAACGTCGGCGACCATGTGCCCCTTGCAGAGATAGTCCATGGCCTGCAAATGCGGGAACCCCGGCGCGCGGATCTTGCAGCGATAGGGCTTGTTCGTGCCGTCGGACACGACGTAGACGCCGAACTCGCCCTTGGGGGCCTCGACTGCGGCGTAGACCTCGCCGGCGGGGACATGATAGCCCTCGGTGTAGAGCTTGAAGTGATGGATGAGCGCCTCCATCGAGCGCTTCATCTCGCCGCGCTTCGGTGGCACGAACTTGCCCGTCATCTCGTGGACGGGACCCTTCGGCATCTTCTCGACGCACTGCTTCATGATCTTCGTCGACTCGCGCATCTCCTCGATGCGGCAGAGATAACGGTCATAGCAGTCGCCGTTTTTGCCGACGGGAATGTCGAAGGCGAGATCGGAGTAGCATTCGTAGGGCTGGGACCGGCGAAGGTCCCACGGCATGCCCGAGCCACGCACCATGACGCCCGAGAAGCCCCACGCCAATGCGTCTTCTGCCGTGACGATGCCGATGTCGACATTGCGCTGCTTGAAGATGCGGTTGTCGGTGAGCAGGCTCTCGATGTCGTTGATGGCCTGCGGGAACTCGACACACCACTGGTGGATGTCATCGAGAAGCGCCTGAGGCAGGTCCTGATGGACGCCACCGGGCCTGACATAGGCCGCATGCATGCGCGAGCCACTGGCGCGCTCGTAGAAGACCATCAGCTTCTCGCGCTCCTCGAAACCCCACAGCGGTGGGGTCAGCGCGCCGACGTCCAATGCCTGTGTGGTCGTGTTGAGGAGGTGCGAGAGGATGCGGCCGATCTCGCTGTAGAGCACGCGGATGTACTGCGCGCGCGCGGGCACCTGAATGCCGCAGAGCTTCTCGACGGCCAGGGCAAAGGCGTGCTCCTGATTCATCGGCGCGACGTAGTCGAGGCGATCGAAATAGGGGACGGCCTGCGTGTACGTCTTGTTCTCGATCAGCTTTTCGGTACCACGATGCAGCAGGCCGATATGCGGATCGACACGCTCGACGACCTCGCCATCAAGCTCGAGCACCAGGCGCAGCACGCCGTGCGCCGCCGGGTGCTGGGGCCCGAAGTTGAGGTTCATGTTCCGGGCGTGTGGCTCGGTAACGGTGCTCATGTCTTGGATGCCTTCTCGTCGCCGGGAAGAACGTATTTCGCGCCTTCCCACGGCGACATGAAATCGAACTTGCGGAAGTCCTGCACGAGGCGGACGGGCTCATAGACGACGCGCTTCTGTGCCTCGTCGTATCGCACTTCCGTGAAGCCGGTCAGCGGGAAGTCCTTGCGCAGCGGATACCCCGTGAAGCCGTAATCGGTCAGAATGCGCCGCAGATCGGGATGGTCCGAGAACTGGATCCCGTACATGTCGAAGGCTTCTCGTTCAAACCAGTTGGCGGCAGGCCAAACGGTGATGGCCGAGGGCACCGGCGCCTGTTCGTCGGTCTGCACCCTGATGCGGATGCGGTGGTTCATGTGCATGCTCAGCAGGTGATAGACGACGTCGAACCGCTTCGCGCGCTCCGGGTAGTCGGCGCCGCAGATGTCGACCAGCGTCGTGAACCGGCACCGGGCGTCGTCACGCAGGAACATGAGCAGGCCAATCAGCGTCTGCGGCTCGCAGGAGAGCGTCAGCTCGCCGTGCGCCATGTCGGCCACGAGGCCAAACCCGCTCTTCTGGGCGAGAACGTAGTCTGAAAGTGCCTTCAGCTTGTCGGTCATCGGTTCCTCAGCGGATGATGTTGCCGGTGCGGCGGATTTTCTTCTGCAGAAGCATGACGCCGTAGACCAGCGCTTCGGCCGTCGGAGGGCAGCCGGGCACATAGATGTCGACGGGCACGATACGGTCGCAACCGCGGACCACGGAATAGGAATAGTGGTAGTAACCGCCGCCGTTGGCGCAGGAACCCATGGAGATAACGTAGCGCGGCTCCGGCATCTGGTCGTAGACCTTGCGCAGGGCCGGCGCCATCTTGTTGGTCAGCGTGCCGGCTACGATCATCACGTCGGATTGGCGCGGCGAGGCTCGCGGGGCAAAGCCGAACCGCTCGAGATCATAGCGGGGCATCGATGCCTGCATCATTTCGACCGCGCAGCACGCGAGGCCAAATGTCATCCACATCAGCGAACCCGTGCGGGCCCATGTGATGAGGTCATCGGCACGGGCAACCAGGAAGCCCTTCTCATCAAGCGCTTCACGCGCCGCCAGGAAGAAGGGATCGTTCGGATCGACGGGGCCAGCCCCCTCGACGCCGGTGCGGCCGGAGGACAGTGCGGGCGGGTTCACTCCCATTCCAGGGCCCCCTTCTTCCACTCGTAGATGAAACCGACGGTCAGGATGCCGAGGAACACCATCATCGACCAGAAACCGAAGAGGCCGATCTCCTTGAGCGTGATCGCCCACGGGAAAAGGAAGGTCACTTCAAGGTCGAAGATGATGAAGAGGATGGCGACAAGATAGAAACGCACATCGAATTTCATGCGGGCATCGTCGAATGCATTGAAGCCGCATTCATAGGCCGAGGTCTTCTCCGGGTCGGGGCGCGATGGCGCCAGAATCATCGGCAATACCAACAGCACGAGCGCCAGAATCCCCGACAACCCCAGAAAGAGCAGAATCGGGAAATATTCAGCCAGCAGATTGTTCATGAGCCATATAGCGAGGTCGCCCGTCAGCAGATCGTGCGACCCTGCCCCCTTTGGAATAAGCAGCCAACCTTTGCGACCATCCCCCCTCGGGTTGCGGCCGCTCGAGCGTGAAAAGAGACTCTCAAATCACGCGGTTTCGTGCGGGAACCTAAAGATTGCACGGGGCAAAGCAAGCATTTTGGCGTGCGCTTCCTGCGACAGTTCAGGAAGAAAATGCGGCTGCCGGTTTCGGTGTGAGGCTTGGACCCGCGGGGCTTGCTGCCAGTCTCGCACAAAGCGATGACTGGCGGGAGCGACGGGGCTCGAACCCGCGACCTCCGGCGTGACAGGCCGGCGCTCTAACCAACTGAGCTACGCCCCCTTGCGGGGTCATTGGCGACCCAGACTGGTCGCCGAAGAGCGGTGGGTGTACTGAAGGACGTTCTGAGTGTCAAGCAAACCCAAGGACCTGCGCGGATTGACCATGGCCCGGAAACCCAAGGAACCCGACAAGATCCAGCTCTATGTCGCGGCCATGGAGGCAAATCTTGAGCGGGCCACGGGAAAGACCATGGCCTATTGGGTCCGAATTGCCAGAAAATGCCCCCATAAGCGGCCTTCCGACCGACTCAAGTGGCTGAAGAGCGAGCATGGTTTGGGACTGGCTCGCGCGGGGCTTGTGCTGGGCCGGGCCTTCGGGCTTGCGGCCTTGGGTCACGCGGATCCGCAGGACGCCATCGACCGGTTGTTCGCCAGAAGTTTTGCGGCGCAGAAGCCACTCTATCTGCGCGTGGCAAGCTTTATCGAGCGACTCGGGAAGGGAACCACGACCCCGCGAAGGGGCTATGTCGCGTTCTACCGGCTGAAGCAGTTCGCTGCGATCAAGCCTTCGCGCAAGGGGCTTCTTGTCGGCCTCGCGCTCAAGAAATACCCCAAGGACCGCCGGCTGGTCGAGGTCAGCAACCTCGGGGGCGGCGATCGCAACCGGATGGCCCTCGTGCTGGTGACGGCCAAGGATTTCGATCGAAAGGCCAAGGATCTCCTCAGGCAGGCCCATGCGGAGGGTTGAACCGATAAATGCCTGCGCTCTTTCACGCCAGTGTCCATGACACGTCTTGTCCGGTGCCGAGCCACTGGGAAGAAGACCGGGCGCGCTTGCCGGCGCCGGAAGCGCTGCCTCTTGGCCGCGATGAACGTTGCGACATTGCCATTATTGGCGGCGGGTATTGCGGCCTGACCGCTGCCTGGTACCTCGCCGGGCAAGGGCGGGACGTGCGGGTGCTCGAGGCCGGCGATATCGGATGGGGGGCCTCGGGTCGCAATGGCGGGTTTTGCAGCATCGGCGCCTCGTTCCTGGGCCCGGTTGAGTTGCGGGCGACCTATGGACAGGCCGAGACACTCGCCTTCTATCGGGTCCTCATCGATGCCGTTCGGTTCGTGGAGGACCTGGCGCGCGAAGAGCGACTCAACCTTTTCTCCCAGGGCCCCGGGGTCTGGACCTTCGCGCACCGCCCTTCCCGGCTGCGCGATCTGATGGCGCAGGCCGAAGTGGCGCAGGCGCTGGGCGTCGCATCGCGCGTCGTTTCGGCCGACGAATTCGCGCGGTCAGCTTTTCGCTGCGCCGAGCAGCATGGTGGCCTGTTCGAGCCCGTCGGCTTCGGCTTGCACCCCCTCGCCTTCTGCCTGGGGCTGGCCTCTGCGGCAGCCCGTCGCGGTGCCGTCCTGCATGCGCGCTCGCGTGTCGTGTCATGGGAGCGCGCGGGCGGTGTGCACCGGTTGCGCACTGAAGGGGGCTCTGTCGTGGCGAAGCGGGTCATCGTCGCCACCAATGGCTGGCTGCCGGAGCATCTTGTGCCGGAACTGGCGGGGCGGGTCCTGCCGATCATGTCCAACATCACCGTCACCGCGCCGCTGGACGAGGCGCTGCTCGACGCGCAGGGGTTCAGAACCGAGCTGCCGGCCGCGAACACGCGGGCGCATCTGGCCTATCTGAGGCTTCTGCCGGGGCGACAGCTGCTGTTTGGCGGGCGCGGCGATACGACGGGCCATCCCGCCGGCCTTGTCGCGATGCGAGGATTGCTCGAGCGGCGCCGACGCCAGATGTTCCCCGTCCTTGCAGACGCAGCGACGACCCATTGCTGGCGGGGATTGATCGCGGCGACCCGCCGGCAGACGCCTGCGGTCGGGCTGCTGCCGGACGACCCCAGCATAGGCTACGCCTTTGGCTGCCATGGCAACGGGGTGGCGTTCATGACCTGGGCCGGCCGAACCCTTGGACAGATGATGGCCGGCGAAGCCGTCGACCTGCCCTCGCCGCTCGCGGGCCTGCCGGCGCGCTTTCCCATGCCACAGCTCAGGCTGTGGTATCTGCGCCTGATGCTGCTCAGGTCGCTGGTCGAAGACCGGCTGGATTAGCGCGCGGCCATCTTGCCGTAGCGTTGCAGCTGACCGGCCAGAACGCCGTCAACAGCCTTTGCCAGTTGCGCGAAACCGTCGGGGTCGAACCCGCCGACGGCGTAGTCGAGCTTTACGCGGGTTCCGGTTGGCGCCTTGCTGAAGGTAACCGTCATCGTGCCGCTGACACCCATCCGGCCGAGGGGGCCCAGCCCGCCCGACAGGACGAGGCGGCTGCCCGGCACTGCCTGAGCGCCCGTCATGTGGGTCACAAAACCGCCGCCGTCGAGCGTTTCCACCCAGGCGCCCCCGGGACTTGCATCGAGGCGCATGGCCAAGGCCTTGCCGCCGTAGCTGTGGGCCATGTCCCACCAGGTGCCGATGGCAACGAAGGCCTCGTAGGCGGATTGGGGCGATGCGGCGATCTCGACCTGGTGCGTGATGGTAAATCCATTCGCCGTCTGGGCCACGACTTCGGCCCGGGTCGGTATGGCGATGCAGAGCGCGAGCGCTGCGGCGACGGCCAATTTCAACATGAGATGAAGCTCCCGCGAC
>JBEIHO010000083.1:0-11999 GCA_040381215.1 Alphaproteobacteria bacterium
AAATGAGGTCACTTGGAGAGAGTCTTTCAATAGTGCGACCGTGCGCGCTGGCGCCGTCGGACATTGCCGAAACGACGCACGCGTCAACCGCGGGGTTTTTGTTGGATTTGCCCCGCGTGTACCCTGGGCTGTTCCGATGATGGCGCGCTCAATTAGGTATCGAGAAGGGGACGTTTCGATCTTATGGATCTTGTCCCCGAGCCGGCCACGCGGCACGAGCGCTTGCAAAATCACGTTTTGCTGGCGGGGATATGCGCCTGTGGTGTGGAAAAGTCAAGCCTGCATGTGACAAGCTGGGCGTGAATTAAGAAACTCGATCAATTCCCCGCGGTTTCCCTGTCCCCGCGATTAATTCTCCTGGAGAAAGACGTACGTGGTTGCCTTCCGACTGGCCGGAGCCGAGGTGTTTGCCGACCACAGTGGTGCGCTGTGGTGGCCGGCGGAGGGTCTCCTCGCCTTTGCGGACCTGCATTTCGAGAAGGGGTCCTCGTTCGCGGTGCGCACGTCGCAGATGCTGCCACCGTATGACACGCGGGCGACGCTTTCTGTGATGGAAGAGGTGGTGGGTCGGCACGCGCCGCGGCGCATCGTGTGCCTGGGCGATAATTTCCACGATCCAGAGGGTCCGGCGCGGCTTGAAAGTGAAGCGCGGGCGCGGCTGCAGAGGTTGATGCAGGGCCGGTGCTTCGTGTGGATCGAGGGGAACCATGATCAAGCCGCGGCCGGCGTGCTGGGCGGGGAGAGCGCGGCGGAACTTGCCGTGGGGCCGCTGGTCTTCCGGCATGAGCCTTCCTCGTCCCCGGAGGTGCTTGGCGAGGTTGCAGGGCATCTCCATCCGGCTGTGGTGGTGCAGACGCGTGCGGGCCGGGTCAGGCGCAAGTGCTTTGTCAGCGACGGGGCGCGTTGTGTGCTGCCCTCGCTTGGAAGCTTCACCGGTGGCCTTGACCTCGACGATGCGGCTTTCGAGGTTCTGTTCGGCGGGCGCTACTGCGCCTATGCGCTGGGTCGCGATCGTGTCTATCCGTTCCCCACGCGCTCTTTCGCAGCGCAGGCCGGGAACCTTGGATTGGTGGCTGGCCGCAGCCGCAATCTCTGATTGAGATCCTGTCAAAGTTTTGAACTGTGTCCGAATTGCACAGTGGCGTTTGTCCTGCCCGATCGGCGGGTGGGGTGCGCCTGCGTTTCCCTGGTTGGTTCTTCCGGGAATTACCGCGTCACTGCAATGAGTTGGGATTCGCTCATCATGCAACGTCTCAGGGTGCAGGCGGGAAGCCGCTGCGCTATCTCATCATGTCCCTTTATCTTCGCCGTGTCGTGTTGCCCTGTCCCCGTGTGGGATCAAAATGCAACGGTTGGTGGCGGAGTTGCGGCTGGCATTCTTTACACGGAGAATCCTGCTTCCTAACGTCCATGGAAATTCGGGGGGTTTGATTCGCATGCGGCCCGGCGTTCCGTGGAATGTTAAAGGTATCGAAGCTGAAGCCCGTGAGGTCGCGCAGCAGGCTGCGCGTCGTGCAGGGGTCAGCCTTGGAGAGTATCTGTCCGGCCTGATCCTCACCGAGGGTCGTGGTGGGGCTGGTGGCGGTTATCCGCAGGCCCAGCAGCAGGGCTATGTGCCCGGTGATGCGGGTTATGGCGGGCAGGCGCAGCCGCAGTATCGTACGCCGGTGGGGCCGCAATCGGGTTCTGCCGCGCCCGCGCCCCGTTATCCGCAGCCGCAGCCCTCTGCCTACCAGGAGCCGCAATATGCGCCGCCGTCCTTCGGGCCCGCGGCTGCTCTGGCGGCCGCCTATGCGCCGCAGCCGCAAGCCTATCCGCAGGGTGCTGCGGCAGCCCTTGAGCTGCAATCGCGTCGGCCTGAGCTGGTTCGTCCGCAACCCGCGCCTGTCGATGCTGGCGTGCGGCTGAATGATATCGAGGCGCTGTCGGGTTCAATCCGCGACCTCGGTGATCGGGTCGAGCAATCGGAGTACCGGGCTCAGCAGGCAATCCAGAGCGTCAACCAGTCCGTGGCATCGATGCAGGAGCGCATTGATGCTGCCGAGCGCGTGAAGCAGCTTGCCGATGCCGCTTTTTCGAGCGCAGCCGACGCCTTGGCGCAGTCGGCGCGCGACCAGTCCAAGGCCTTCGATAGCCTTGAGACGTCGGTTCGCAATGTTCAGGAGCGACTGACCGACATCGAGGCTGGCCAGGCTGAATGGCCGGGGCAGGAATCGTTCGGGCGTCTGGAGTTTGCCCTCGGGCAATTGCAGAAGCGTCTGGGCGATCTTGATGCGGAACGTGACAATGTTCCGTCCAAGGATACCGTGCTCAGGCTCGAGGCGTCGCTGCAGCAATTGCAGAAGCGTCTGTCCGACATGGAAGTCGCGGCTGGAAACACGCCGGACAAGGCGGCCCTTGCGCGGCTGGAATCGTCCATTTCCTCGATGCGAAACGAGGCGATGGATACTGACCGGCGTACCCGGGAAGACATGACGCACATGGCCAAGTACATGCGCGACCTTGGTGTGCGCGTCGAGGCGGCGGAGCGGTCTTCGCTGGCGACTGACGGGCTTGGCGCGCGCATCGATGCGCTCGAGGCGCGGTCGACGTCGATGTTCGACGAGATCCGCGGCCAGATGTCGGCCATGGATGCGCGGGTGGCGCAAGCGACGTCGCCGGCAAACACGATTTCGCCCACAGCCTTTGCTGCGCTGAAGGGATCGGTCGAGGGGATCGTCACGCGCCTCGATGAAATGGGCAGCCAGTCGACGCAGCCGCTGGTCCAGTCGATCTCGGGGCTCGAGACGAAGCTTGGCGTGCTGACGACCAAGATCGAAGAGAGCGACCAGCGGACGATGGAGTCCGTGGGTGGCGTCAATGCCGTCCTGCGGTCGCTGACCAACAGGTTTGAGGATTCGGACAAGCGCCAGGCGCAGGCGATCTCGACGCTGTCGCGGCGCATGGATGAGTCTGACGAACGCTGGGAGGCCGGTGCTCGCGAGCTCAACGATGCGGTGGAGCGCGCGCTCGGGGATTTCGGGCAGCGCCTGGAGACTGCCGACAAGGCCAACAAGAGCTCTATCTCTGCCGTGCGGCTGACGGTTGACGGGCTTGTTGCCAAGGCTGCCGAGCAGGCGGTTCCTCTGGAGCGCGTCGAGGCGCGGAACCCGCATGTGGATTCGGCACTGGAAGCACTGCGCGGCAGCATGGCGCAACCGGCGGCGCTGCCGCCGTTCCTGACGGCCAGCGCCAAGACGCAGGAGCGCAGCTTCCCTTCGGACCTGCCGCCGTTCCTTGATGAGTTGCGTTCTGTCGAAGCCCGTGAGGAGCAACGGACCGAGGCTGATGATTTCGGCTTCGCACCCGAGGCTGGTGCTACGGGCGGCGAGACGGGGCCTGCGCCTTCGGCTGCACCGACGAATGTGCTCGAGCAGGCGCGGCGTGCGGCGCGGGCGGCTGCGGCGAGTGCTGCCAGCGATGCGGGCTCTGCGCCACGTCGGGCAGGCGGCGCGCCGGTTGCCGGCGAGCAGCCCGAGGGCAAGCGCAGCGTTGCGCGGCTTGCGATCATCGGGCTTGCCGGTCTTGCCGTGATCGTCGGTCTTGTTGCCATCGGGCTCACCTTCTTCACGGGTGGGAACGAGGCGGGGCAGGCTGCCGACGAAACCTGGAAGGTCGATGAAGTCATCAACAAGCCGGCAGATACGGCCGAGGCCGTGACGCCTCCGCCGGCGACTGCAACGGAGCCCTCAGCCGAGGCGCCGGTGACTGAGGGCGCGGCGGTGGACCCTGCCACGGGTTCAAGCGAGACCTTTGCGCCAGTGCCGTCCCCGTCGGATGTGGTCGGCGGCGAGGCGGAGGCGACGGGTGTTTCGCCGAGCGGCTTCATTTCCGGCACGTCGGCGCTCCCTGAGCGGTCGAAGAAGGAGACCGAGGTTGCCATTCTCGAGGCTGCTTCGGTGCGCGGTGACGCGCGGGCTCAGTTCCTGCTGTCGTTGCGCTATTCCGAGGGGCGCGGTGTTCCCAAGGACGAGGCCCGTGCAGCGTCGCTTGCAGGAAAGGCTGCCGAGCAGGGGCTTGCCGTGGCTCAGTATCGCACCGGTGCCCTGCTGGAGCGTGGCGTCGGTGTGGACAAGAACATCCCGCTTGCCAAGGGCTGGTATGAGAAGGCCGCGAAGGTGGGCAATCGCAAGGCCATGCATAATCTGGCTGTGCTGCTCGCCGACACGACGGGCGGGGTCCAGAACTACAAGGATGCGGCTCGCTGGTTCCGGGAAGGCGCTTCGTACGGGGTGACAGACTCCCAATACAACCTGGCTGTTCTTCTTGAGCAGGGGATGGGTGTCGAGAAGAACCTCAAGGAGGCCATCACCTGGTATGCCGTCGCGGCGGAGCAAGGTGATACGGGCGCGGCCGAGCGGCTTGATGCGCTGAAGAAGACAGTGGCCTCGGCTGATGTGGCGCTGGCGCTTGATGCGGCCCGCAAGTTCAAGGCGCGGCCGGTCAATCCTACGGTAAATGACCTGCCCGTGATGCCCTGAGGGCCTCGGGCGGTCGTCCAGCCTGCGTAATCACGGGGTCCGGTGCGTCAGTGTGCGCCCGGACCCCGCCTTGTTTGTGCAAAAGGCCGCTGGCCTTCATGGCGCCAGACGTTTAAGCGTGAGGGTCTCCGTCACGCATCAACTTTTCCGCAGTGAGCCATGGAGATCTATCTTCCGATCGCCGAGATGCCGGTGAATGTATTCCTGATCGTCGGCCTCGGTGCGGCGGTCGGCTTCCTGTCGGGCATGTTCGGGGTTGGCGGCGGGTTCATCCTGACCCCGTTCCTGATGTTCTGGGGTATCCCTCCTGCCGTTGCGGTGGCGACGCAATCGCCGCAGATCGTGGCGTCATCGGTCTCGGGCGTGGTCAGCCACTGGCGCAAGGGCCATGTCGATTTCAAGATGGCAGGGGTACTGCTGTGTGGCGGGTTCTTCGGCTCGATCGGCGGGATCCATCTGTTCAATGCGCTGAAGGCGGCAGGGCAGGCTGACCTTTTCATTGCGCTGGCCTATGTGATCTTTCTGGGATCGATCGGCGGCCTGATGCTCTGGGAGAGCGTTCACGCTGTTCGACAGGGAGCTGGCGGCGGGTCGCGCAGTCACAGGTCGGCAGGCGCCCATAACTGGGTGCATGGGCTGCCGCTGAAGGTACGGTTCCACAAATCAAAGCTCTATATCTCGGCCATACCGCCGTTGCTGCTGGGGTTGCTCATCGGTGTGCTCAGTGTGGTCATGGGTGTCGGCGGCGGCTTCATCCTGGTTCCGGCCATGATCTATCTGCTGCGGATGCCCACATCCGTCGTCGTGGGAACGTCGCTTTTCCAGGTCGTCTTCATCGGTGCGTTTTCAACCCTGCTGCATGCCATCACCAACCAGAGCGTGGATGCGATCCTGGCGGGTTTGCTGATCGCTGGTGGCGTGGTGGGCGCTCAGTTCGGTGTCCGGTTCGGGGAGCGGTTGCGGGGTGACTGGATGCGGGTGTGCCTTGCGGCACTGCTGCTGATGATCTGCGTGCGTCTCGGGGTGAACCTTGTATGGCCGCCGAGCAATCCGTTCAGCGTGACGATCGAGGCGCCGGCATGATGCGCATCCTGCTTGTCATGATGGGGCTGATGTTGCTGGCGTGCCGGGGCGCGCATGCAGAGGAACTTGCTGCCGGCATCTCCCGCGACAAAATCGAAATCAACTCGCGGTTCACTGGTACCGAGGTCGCGATCTTCGGCTCCGTCGAACCCGCGATCGGGGAGGTCGTGCAGGGAAACCGGTCGCGAGACATCATCATCGTCGTGCGCAGCGACAGGTCCTCGCGCGCGCTTGTCCGCCGCAAGGAGCCGGTTGGGCCTCTCTGGGTCAATCGTGACGTGCTGTCGTTTGCAGAGGTGCCGGAATTCTATTTCGTTGCCTCCAATCGCCTGCTTGCCGAGATCGCCGAGCTTTCCGTCCTGCAGCAGTTCCAGCTTGGGGTGGCGCAGCTTGACACCGGGCCTTCATTCGGGGTGGCGCTGGATGCGGCGGCTTTCCGGCAGGCCTTCCTGCAGGCGCGGGTGGCAGACCAGTTGTACTCGCAGCATGAGGGCGCCGTTACCTTCATGTCCCCGACGCTGTTTCGGACCACGCTGGCGCTGCCGCCCAATGTTCCGTCAGGAAACCTGCGTGTGACCGTCTATGCGTTCCGGAACGGACAGATCACGAGTTCGAGCTCGATGACGCTGTTCATCGACAAGACCGGCATCGAGCGTGCGTTGTCGGACTTCTCGCAGCGGGAGCCTCTGCTGTACGGGCTTTCGGCGCTGATGGTTGCCGTGATGGCAGGCTTGCTGGCCGCGGCTGTATTTCAGAACAGGCATTGAGGCTTCAGCGTTGCTTGTCGCTCGACAAGGCAAGTGCAATCGCTAGACTTGCCCCATGGCTGCACCTGTCGACATTTCCCAATTCAAGGAAGCTCTGATCGTGCTTGGATCAGCTGCGCTTGTGATCCCTGTCTTCCACAAGCTGAAGCTGAGCCCCGTGCTGGGTTACATCCTCATCGGAATGGTGGTGGGGCCACATGGTGCCGGTAGCCTGAGCGAGCATGTCCCGTGGCTCTCGTTCTTCAGCATCGCGAAGGAGGGCGCCATCTCGCATGCGGCCGAGTTCGGTATCGTGCTGCTGATGTTCATGATCGGGCTTGAGCTTTCGCTCGAGCGGCTGCTGGTCATGCGGCGGCTTGTGTTCGGCTTGGGCAGCGTGCAGCTGGTGGCGAGTGCGGCGATCATCGGGATCGCCTGTTATCTGCTCACCGGTGATGGCGGGCTGTCTTTCATCGTCGGGTTGGCCCTGGCGATGTCATCGACGGCGATCGTGACACAGGTCCTGTCGCAGGCGAAACAACTTGCATCGCATCACGGGCGTGCGAGTTTTGCAGTCCTGATCTTCCAGGACATTGCGGTCATTCCGGTCATGTTTGCCGTCGGGATCATGGGGGCATCGGCGGGTGGGTCGATGGCGGTTCAGCTGGGAGCGGCGCTGCTGCAGGCAGGGGCTGCGATTGCGATCGTGATCCTGTCGGGGCGCATGCTCCTGAGGCCCCTGTTCCGGCGGGTGGCGGCGACGAAGAGCCCGGAGCTGTTCATGGCTGCGTGCCTGCTTGTCATTCTGGCCATCAGCATTGTCACGGCGATGGCGGGGCTTTCGATGGCGCTTGGGGCGCTGATGGCGGGGCTGCTGCTGGCCGAGACTGAGTATCGGCGGCAGATCGAGTATACGATCGAGCCCTTCAAGGGGTTGCTGGTGGGCGTTTTCCTGATCTCGGCCGGCATGAATGTCGACCTGGCGCGGATCCTGCTGGATCCCGTTGCCATCCTGCTGGCGAGCGTGGGGCTGATCCTCGTCAAGACACTGGTCGTAACTGGTGGTGGCCTGCTGTTCCGGATGCCTCTGGCTGCTTCGGTGCGGGCGGGGTTGTTGCTGGGGCCCGGCAGTGAATTCACGTTCGTCATCGTGTCGCTGGCGGTCGGGTCGCAGGTTCTTCCGGCGGAGACGGGTGCCTTCATCCTTATCGTCGCAGCGCTGACCATGGCGCTGATCCCTGCGCTGCACGGGCTGGGGCGCCGCTTCGAGGGGTTGGCGATGGCGCCGGGGGTGCCAAAGGAGGCGAGCCTCATCAAGCCCCCCGAGGATGAGACATCGCGTGTCATCATTGCAGGGTTCGGGCGGGTCGGGTTGGTTGTCGCTGATCTGCTGCGCAAGCACGGCATCCCGTTCATTGGCGTCGACTCCAATGTCGAATCTGTCGCTGCTGCGCGGGACAAGGGTTTGCCGGTCTATTTCGGAGACATCAGACAGCCCGACTTCATGCGGCTGTGCGGCATTGCCAATGCGCGAGCGCTGGTGCTGACGATGGATACGCCCAAGGCTGCCAACATGGTGGCGCAGGCCGCGCGGGTGCTGCGCCATGACCTTGTCATCATCGCGCGGGCGCGAGACGGGCGGCATGCGAGCGAGCTCTACAGGCTTGGCGTCACCGACGCCGTTCCCGAGACGATCGAGGCCAGCCTGCAACTGGCCGAGGTTGTCCTGGTGGATGTCGGCGTTGCGATGGGGCCTGCAATCGCCTCGATCCACGAAAAGCGGGCGGCGCTGCGCGACGAGATCCAGTCTCTGGCGCCCGAGGGTGGCGTCCGGCCGCCCCCGCGGCGGCGATTGCGGGATGCTTTGTCGGGTGGTGGACCCGCCAAGGCTGAAACCCCCGACAGTTCCGGCTGAGGCGCGGCCTCTGGACATTCGCACGGGCGTTTCAGGTTTGACGAAAGTGTCTCTCGTGTCACGCGGGTTGGCGCGAAACTGCGACCTTGAAGGTTAATTTCAAGCCTTCATGGCATCAGCGCACGATTTGGCTTCCGGGCACGTAATCCTTTTCGCGTCTCCTTGCGTTTATCCCCTAACGTCATGGTTGGCTTGATCCCGTCCGGAGAGAGACTGCACCCATTGACGCTTACGTCAACGGAACCTATGGTTCACAACCTCAGGAGGTGAATGATGAAGACCTTCACCATCAGCCAGCTTTCGGAAGAGTTCGGGATCACGCCGCGTGCCATCCGCTTCTATGAGGATGAGGCGCTGATAAAGCCGTCCCGCCAGGGTCAGTCGCGGATCTATTCGCCGCGCGACCGGGCGCGCCTGGCGCTCATCCTGCGCGGCAAGCGCGTCGGGTTCTCGCTGATCGAGATCCGGGAGATGCTTGACCTCTATGACATGAATGACGGGCAAGCGACGCAGCTGTCGCACGCCATCAAGAAATTCAACGAGCGCATCAGCTCGCTGGAACGGCAGCGCGGCGACATCGAGCAGGCGCTTGTCGAGTTGCGCCAGGGGCGCGCGCGTCTGGAGGTCATCCTTGCCGACAAGGGTGGTGCCACGTCCAATGGGCGCAGCGCCGACGCCGAGCACGGTCGCCTGATCGGCTTTGCGATGACGCCGAGTGCGCACGACTAAGACACAAGAAACTGCCAGGAGGAATGCATGGGTGTGCTGCAGGTCGAGCGGCCTTCGTGGATGAGCGAGGACCTCGTGGTCTTCGACACGGAGGCCCGGAAATTCATGGAGCGGGAGTGCACACCGCACGCCGACAAGTGGATCAAGCAGCAGCACGTTGACCGATCGGTGTGGCGCAAGGCGGGGGAGGCCGGCCTGCTGTGTGCCTCGGCGCCCGAGCAGTATGGCGGCGCCGGCGGGACCTTTGCCCACGAGGCGGTGATCATCGATCACCTGGGGCGGCTTGGTATCGATGGATGGGGCATCACGCTGCACAATGCGATCGTGGCTCCCTATGTCGTTCACTACTGTTCGGAAGAGCAGAAGCAGCGCTGGCTGCCGCGGCTGGCGTCGGGCGAGCTTGTCGGTGCCATCGCGATGACGGAACCGGGAACGGGGTCGGACCTGCAGTCAGTGCGCACGACGGCGCGCCGGGATGGCAACCAGTATGTCATCAATGGCTCGAAGATCTTCATCACGAATGGCGGCACGGCCAATTTCATCCTGGTGGTGGCGAAGACGGATCCGACGCAGGGCTCGAAGGGCATCTCGCTGATCGTCGTGGAGACCGACGAGGTCGAGGGCTTCCGTCGTGGTCGCGTGCTCGACAAGATCGGGCAGAAGGCCAATGACACGGCCGAGCTGTTCTTCGATGACGTGCGGGTGCCGGCCTCGAACGTGATCGGCCCCGGCGAGGGGCAGGGCTTCGTGCAGCTCATGCAGCAGTTGCCGCAGGAGCGGCTGATCATTGCGCTGCAGGGCATGGCGGTCATCGAGCGCGCGCTCGAGACGACCATTTCCTATGTCAAGGAGCGCCGCGCGTTCGGCAAGAACCTGATCGATTTCCAGAATACGCAGTTCAAGCTGGCGGAGTGCAAGACCGAGGCGACGGTCGCCAAGATTTTCTGCAATCATGCCACGCAGCTTCTGCTTGAAGGCAAGCTTGATCCGTACATGGCGTCGATGGCGAAGCTGTGGCTGACGGAGGTCCAGTGCCGCGTCGTTGATGAGTGCCTGCAGCTGCATGGCGGCTATGGCTACATGAACGAGTACCCGATCGCGCGCATGTATGCGGACAGCCGCGTGCAGAAGATCTATGGCGGTACAAACGAGATCATGAAGCTGCTCATCGCGCGCAGCCTCTGACCGGACGCCCGCATGTACAAGCCCAGCCACTTCGCGATGGACGAGCTTGCCGAGCAGCATGCGCTGATCGAGGCCAATCATTTCGGCGTTCTGGTGGCGCAGGGTGATGACGGACTTCTTGCGACCCACGTGCCGCTGATGCTGAAGCGGGATGAGGGGCGGCTGGGAACGCTCTACACGCACATCGCGCGGGTCAATGCGCAGGTGCGGCTCGAAGGGCGCGAGATGCTGGCCATTTTCTCGGGGCCACATGCCTATGTATCGCCGTCCTGGTTCCTGGAGCGCGGGATCAATGTGCCGACCTGGAACTATACGGCCGTGCATTGCCGTGGCGTGATGGAGGCCTGTCCGGGACCTGCCATCGAGCTGCTGCAATCGATGGTGGTGGCGCATGAGCGCGGGCGCGTGGGCGGTTGGAGCATGGACGAGCTCGATGCGCGGGCGCGCGAGAGCCTTGCGGCCGGCGTCTTCGCGCTGCGCATGGAGATCCGCCACATCGAGGGCATCCACAAGCTTTCACAGAACAAGCCGCGCCTCGAGCGCGAGCGGGTGATTGCCGGCCTGAAGGCTGACGGCGCGCATGGCGTTGCCAGCCTCATGCAGGGCAATCTTGACAGGATCTGATTTCAGACAAATGGAGGACTACCGATGACTGACTGCTTCATCTACGACACCGTGCGCACGCCGCGCGGCAAGGGCCGCAAGGACGGCGCGCTGCACGAAGTAACGGCACTCGAGCTTGGCACGCAGGTGCTGAAGGCCGTGCGTGATCGCAACAACCTGGATACGAAGGTCGTCGATGACGTCGTGTTCGGCTGCGTCGATCCGGTGGGCGAGCAGGGCTCGAACATCGCGCGCATCGCGGTCTTGAATGCGGACTATGCAGACACGACTGCGGGCGTGCAGATCAACCGCTTCTGCGCCTCGGGACTTGAAGCCTGCAACATGGCGGCGGCGCAGGTGATGTCGGGCCAGTCGGACATGACGATCGGCGGCGGCGTCGAGTCGATGAGCCGCGTGGGCATGGGCGCTTCGGGTGGCGCGTGGGCGACGGATCCGTCGATCGCGATCAAGAGCTATTTCGCGCCTCAGGGCATTGGCGCCGACCTGATTGTCACGATCGAGGGCTTCTCGCGCGATGATGTCGATGCCTATTCGGTGGAAAGCCAGAAGCGTGCGGCGAATGCCTGGAAGAACGGCTATTTCAAGAAGTCGGTCATCCCGGTGAAGGATATCAACGGGCTGACGATCCTCGATCGTGACGAGCACATGCGCGCCGACACGACGATGCAGTCGCTGGCGGCACTCCAGCCGTCGTTTGCGATGCCGGGCGAGTTTGCCTTCGACTCGGTGGTGCAGCAGCGCTATC
Organism: Alphaproteobacteria bacterium; assembly: GCA_040381215.1. Lineage (GTDB taxonomy): Bacteria > Pseudomonadota > Alphaproteobacteria > Micropepsales > Micropepsaceae > SZUA-430. The sequence goes on from JBEIHO010000083.1 coordinate 11,548, forward strand.
CGGAAGTCGAGGCGCTGAACCACGTGCATCATGCCGGCAACTCGTCGGGCATCGTGGACGGTGCGGCGGCGGTGCTGATGGGCACCAAGGAAGCGGGTCGTGCGCAGGGCTTGAAGCCGCGCGCGCGCATCCGTGGCTTTGCCTCGATCGGCTCGGAGCCCTCGATCATGCTGACGGGTCCCTCCTATGTCACCGAGAAGGCGCTCAAGCGCGCCGGCATGACGGTGAAGGACATCGACCTGTTCGAGCTCAACGAAGCCTTTGCCTCGGTGGTGCTGCGCTTCATGAAGGTGCTCGACATCCCGCATGACAAGATCAACGTCAATGGCGGCGCCATCGCGATGGGCCATCCGCTGGGTGCGACGGGGGCCATGATCCTCGGTACGGTGCTCGACGAGTTGGAGCGGCGCAATCTGAACACGGCTCTGGTCACGCTCTGCGTGGGTGCGGGC
>JBEIHO010000084.1:0-11890 GCA_040381215.1 Alphaproteobacteria bacterium
CTGGGGGAACACGGGCCGGTGCAGGAGCAGCGCGAAGCGCTTTGCCACGCGATTCGGTTCAACGAGATTGACCTCGCCCGCGATGACTTGCTGGCCTATCTGCGGCAAAGCGTTTTCAACCAGGTTCTGATTGACCAGCCCAGTTATGCCGGCGCTTCGGAATGCGGCGGGCGGTACTGACATGGGGGAAAAGGCCGGGCGGCAAAAGCCTACTCGACGGGCGTCTGCGACGGGCCTAAACCACCGCCAGTCAGAGAGGCATCCATGTCACGTCCAGTCATTTCGGCCACCGGTCTCTACACGCCGCCCAACTCGATTTCCAATGCCGAGCTGGTGGCCAGTTTCAATGCCTGGGTCGACAAGTGGAATTCTGAACATGCGGCCGACATTGCCGCAGGGGCGGTACCGGCAAAGCAGCCATCCTCGGTCGAGTTCATCGAAAAGGCGTCGGGCATAAAGTCGCGCTTTGTGATCGACAAGGAAGGCGTGCTCGATACGGGCCGCATGACGCCGAACATCGCAGAGCGGCCAAACGAACAGATTTCCGTGCTGGCCGAGATCGCAGTCAACGCCGCGAAAGAGGCACTGGCGAAGGCGGGCAAGGATGGCCGCCAGGTTGATGCCGTTATCTGTGCAGCCTCGAACATGCAGCGCGCGTATCCGGCGATGGCGGTCGAAGTGCAGGCGGCGATCGGGGCTGAGGGTTTTGCGTTTGACATGAACGTTGCGTGCTCGTCGGCGACCTTCGGCATCCAGACCGGCGCGGATTTCGTGCGGGCGGGGCATGCGAAAACGGTGCTGATGGTGAACCCGGAGATATGTTCGGGACACCTCAATTTTACGGACCGCGACAGCCATTTCATTTTCGGCGACGTGGCGACGGCTGTTCTGATCGAGGCTGAAGAGGTAGCGGGCAAGGGCGCCTGGAATATTCTGGGCACACATCTCAAGACGCAGTTCTCGAACAACATCCGCAACAATTTTGGCTTCCTGAATCGCGGCGATCCGGGCGGTATGGGCAAGGCGGACAAGCTGTTCGTGCAGGAGGGCCGCAAGGTCTTCAAGGAAGTCGTGCCGATGGTGTCGGGCATGATCCTCGGCGAGATGGATCGGCTTGGGCTGAAGGCGAGCGACCTGAAACGTCTCTGGCTGCACCAGGCCAATGCCGGGATGAACCGGCTGATCGCCGAGCGCGTGCTGGGCCACGAGGCGAGCGAGGACGAGAGCCCAACGGTGCTGGACACGTATGCGAACACGTCGTCAGCGGGATCGATCATTGCGTTTCACAAGCGCTCGCAGGATTTCAAGGCGGGTGACAAGGGGCTTATCTGCTCGTTCGGCGCCGGGTATTCGGCCGGGACGGTGTTCGTGGAGAAGATGGCCTAGGGTGTTACGGCCTCAATTTGAGGAACGCCGGCAGCCTGCACGGCTCTTCGTCTGTGCGTTTCGCACAGATGGCCTCGCGGGTGATTGAGATGGAACGCTCGCAAGCGTAGGCTACCACCAGCGACTAGATATAAGTCGATGGAGGACCACCCATGGCTGCTGACACGGCGGAACTGCCGCCATTCCGCCCCTTGCCCTACAAGGGGCCGAATATCGAGGCGACCCGCGGCGAAGGCGGGGTGGTGTACCTGCGCTCGCGCGAGCCGATGGGGCTGGTCGGGCGGACGATCCCGCATATCCTGGATGAGCGTGCAGGGGTCCATCCCGATCGGGCGTGGCTCAAGCAGCGGCTGCCCAATCTTGGTCCATGGCGGCAGGTGACCTACGGCGAAGCGGCCAGGACCACGCGGTCGCTGGCGCAGGCGCTTCTGGATCGCGGGCTGGGCCCCGATGCACCGCTGCTGATCCTGTCAGCGAACTCGATCGAGCATGCGCTGATGTCGCTGGCGGCCCAGCGCATCGGTGCGCCGGCGACGCCGATCTCACCGGCCTATTCGATCATGTCGACGGACTTCGCCAAGCTGAAGCACTGCTTCGCCGCAGTGAAGCCGAAAGCGATTTTCGTGCAGACGATGGACCCGTTCCGGAAGGCCCTTGCGGCGCTTGATCTCACCGGCGTGTCGGTGATCTCGGCGGATGGTTCGGAAGGGTCAGAGGCGTTCGCGACGCTTGCCGAAACGGCAGCGTCGTCCGTGGTCGACACGGCGATGGACTGGCTGGGACCGGATTCAGTCGGCAAATACCTGTTCACGTCCGGCTCGACCGGCATGCCGAAGCCGGCGCCGCAAAGCCAGGGCCAGATGACCGCGCAGATCGCGGCGCGTGGCGGGATTGAACTGGCTCCGGAAGATCCCGACGAGATCGCCATGGCGCTCGACTGGATGCCGTGGAGCCACATCTCCGGCGGCAATGTGAACTTCAACAATGTCCTTTCGCTCGGAGGCACCTTTCACATCGACGAAGGCCGGCCGATGCCCGGCCTGTTCCAGGCCACGATCGCCAACCTCAAGGATGTGCGGCCACAATCCTTTGGCTCGGCGCCGATCGCGTTCGGCATGCTCGCCGAAGCGATGGAGGCGGACAGCGAGTTGCGCGACGCGGTGTTCTCGCGCATGCGGGCGTTCATCTATGGCGGCGCGACGCTGTCGGACGATGTCTATGAACGCATCCAGAAGTTGTCGATCCAGGCAACAGGCATGCGGATCCCGCTGCTGACCATGTACGGCGCAACCGAGACGCAGGGCGTGACGATGACGCACTGGATCCTGGAGCGCGTCGGCATGGTGGGCGTGCCGATGCCAGGGACGACGCTGAAGCTGGCGCCGGTCGGAAACAAGCTTGAGGTCCGGGTCAAGGGCCCGACCGTGATGCGCGGCTATCTCAACATGCCGGAGAAGAATGCGCAGGTGTTCGACGAGGAAGGCTTCTACTGCCTTGGGGACGCGGCGCGATTCGAGGACCCGGAGCATCCCGAGAAGGGCCTGATCTTCGACGGGCGCGTGACCGAGGATTTCAAGCTGGATTCGGGCACGTGGGTGTCGGTCGGCACGCTGCGGCCGGATATCGTGGCGGCGTGTGCGCCGCTTGTGTTCGACGCGGTGATCTGCGGGCAGGACAAGAAGTTCATCGGGGCGCTGCTGTGGCCCTCGCAGGCGGCGATGGCGGCCGCCGTGCAGGCAGCAGGCGGCGATGCAGCCAAGGCGTTTGGCGCGCTGACGATGCAGGTTGCCGAGAAGCTGAAGGCGTTCAACGCGGTGGCCGGCGGATCATCGCGGCGCGTCGGGCGGTTCAGAATGCTGACAACGCCGCCATCGCTGGATGCAGGAGAGATCACCGACAAGGGATATGTGAACCAGCGCGCGACGCAGGATTCGCGGGCGGGGGAAGTGACGTCGCTGTTCACGGCGGAGGCAGGGCCGGGGGTGGTGCAGCTGTAGGTCTGCTGCACGGCCGTCGTCGGTAAGTGTGCCCTGGTGGTTCGAGACGTCCTTCGCCGGGCGTGGTCGAACGTCATCTCTCGACAGCAGCGCGCGCGTGTGCAGGATGACGCACGCGTCAATTGCCGGAGCTGCACATGTCTGTCCTCGATGTCGAACGTCCTGATTTCATGGCGGAGGAGGACATCCGCATGTTCGAGGATTCGGTGACGAAATTCTTCGAACAGCACGCCCCCGTCGAGCGCGTGGACAAGTGGCGCAAGGAGAAGGTCGTCGAGCGGGCGATGTGGACCGAGGCGGCCGAGGCTGGGCTGCTGGGCCTGTCGACGCCGGAGGAATATGGCGGCATGGGTGGCGACTATCGCCATGAAGTAATCCTCATGGAGCAGATGGGCCTGCAGGGCGTCGATGGCTTCGGCGCATCGCTGCACAATGCGATCGTGATGCCTTACATCGTGCACTACGGCACGGACGAGCAGAAGAAGCGCTGGCTGCCGCGCATGGCGTCGGGCGAGCTGATCTCGGCGATCGCGATGACGGAGCCGGGCGCCGGCTCCGACCTGCAGGGCATCAAGACGACGGCGAAGAAGTCCGGCAACGGATACGTCATCAACGGCTCGAAGACATTCATCACCAACGGCCAGATGGCGAACCTGATCTGCGTGGTGGCGAAGACGGACCCGTCGAAGGGCGCGAAGGGAACGTCGCTGCTGTTCGTGGAGACGGATGAAGTCGAGGGCTTTGAGCGCGGGCGCAATCTCAACAAGCTGGGCCAGCCGGCGCAGGACACGTCCGAGCTGTTCTTCAACGAGGTGAAGATTCCGGCCGAGAACCTGCTCGGCACGGAAGAAGGGCAGGGCTTCATCCAGCTGATGAGCCAGCTGCCGCAGGAACGGCTCAACATCGCGGTGCAGGCGATTGCGACGATCGAGCGCGCGCTGGAGCTGACGATTGCCTACGTCAAGGATCGCGGCGCTTTCGGCAAGAAGATCATGGACTTCCAGAACACCCAGTTCACGCTGGCCGAGTGCAAGACCGAGGCGACGGTGGCGCGCGTGTTCGTCAACCACTGCATCGCGCAGCACCTGCAGGGCAAGCTTGATGCGGCCACGGCGTCGATGGCGAAATACTGGACGACGGATCTTGAGGGCAAGATCGTGGACCGCTGCCTGCAGCTGTTCGGCGGCTATGGCTTCATGGATGAGTATCCGATCAGCCGCATGTATCGCGACAGCCGCATCCAGCGCATCTATGGCGGCACGAACGAGATCATGAAGATCCTGATCGCGCGGACGTTGTAGGCCAGATGGATCAGGCTGCAGACTTTCTCGCCGAGACGGAGGCGCTGGCGGGTCTGCTCGCGCCGTTGCCGGATGGGACCTTCGCGGAGGCGACGCAGTTCAAGGGCTGGACCGTCAATGACGTGATCCGCCACCTGCATTTCTGGAATCGCGCGGCGGGGCTGCAGCTGACGGACGAGGCGGAGTTGGTGCGGCTGCTCAGCGCAATTGCGGGCGCGGGCGGCATGCGCGCGGTGGAGCTGTCGACGGTTCCCGAGTCGGGGCAGGCGCTGCGTGCAGCGTGGCTGAAGACAGCGGGCGAGATCGCGGACATCTATGCGACAGCCGATCCCAGGGCGCGGCTGAAATGGGCGGGGCCAGACATGAGCGCGCGCTCGTCGATTACCGCGCGTCTGATGGAGACATGGGCGCACGGGCAGGAGGTGTATGATCATCTCGGCGTTGAGCGGATCGATCACGACCGGATCAGGAACATCGCGCATCTCGGCGTTTCGACATTCGGCTGGACCTATCAGGTGCGCCGGATGGAGTTGCCGCCCGTTGCGCCCTTCGTGCGGCTGACGGCGCCTTCGGGCGCGATCTGGACATGGGGCGAAGAGGGTGCGGGCGATTCGGTCACCGGCTCCGCTACGGAATTCTGCCAGGTCGTGACGCAGGTGCGCAACGTGGCGGACACCAAGCTGGTCGTGCGCGGGCCTGTCGCGACGCAGTGGATGGGCATGGCGCAGTGCTTTGCCGGCGCGGCTGAGCCGCCGCCGGCGCCGGGCTCGCGGTTCCGGAAGACGAAAGCGGCCTGACGACGGCCTTTTTTCTGTGTGAGCGTCGCTACCGTCATGCTTGCAGGGAGTTGCGCATGAGCGATCTGATCATCACCGAGCGCAATGGCCATGTGATGCGGCTGACCTTGAACCGTCCGGCCAGCCTGAATGCGTTGTCCGACGCGATGCTGGCGGCGCTCACATCGGCGCTCGGCGGACTTGCGGGTGATCCTGCGACGCGGGTCATCATTCTTCGCGGCACAGGCAATGCGTTCTGTGCCGGGCATGATCTCAAGGAGATGCAGGCCGCCCGTCAGACACCGGACAAGGGCGCGGCGTATTTCCTGGATCTGTTCACCCGCTGTGGCGCGGTGATGCAGATGATTTCGGCCTTGCCCCAGCCAGTGATTGCCGAGGTGCATGGGATTGCGACTGCGGCTGGCTGCCAGCTGGTTGCAAGCTGCGACATGGCGGTGGCGGCGGACGGCACGCGGTTCGGCGTCAACGGGGTCAATATCGGCCTGTTCTGCTCGACGCCGATGGTCGCCTTGTCGCGCAACGTGCCGCGCAAGGCCGCGTTCGAAATGCTCACCACGGGTGAGTTCATCGACGCAGCGCGAGCGCGGGAGCTGGGGCTTGTGAACCGCGTCGTTCCGGCGGCGGAGCTTTCCGGGGCGACGCTGGCGCTTGCGCAGGTGGTAGCGGGCAAGCTCACAGCGGCAGTGAAGATCGGCAAGCGTGCGTTCTACGAGCAGGCGTCCATGAGCCTGGCGGACGCCTATGCTTACACGGCGCGAGTGATGGCGGAGAACATGATGCTGGCCGAAACTGCGGAAGGCATCCAGGCCTTCATCGACAAGCGTCACCCAGAGTGGCGAGATCAATAGCGCGATGGCTGCTCCATCGTTCGACCGCCGTGACCTTGTCGGACCATTCGACATCATCGGCGATGTGCACGGTTGCTGCGACGAACTTGAAGAGCTGCTCACCTTGCTTGGCTACCGCGTGGGCTGGCAGGGCAAGGATGTCAGCGTGACGCCGCCTGCGGGACGCACGCTGGTGTTTGTGGGCGACCTTGTCGATCGAGGCCCGCGGACGCCGGATGTGTTGCGGATTGCGATGAGCATGGTGGCGCAGGGGACGGCGCTTTGTGTGGAGGGCAATCACGACGACAAGTTCATGCGGTGGCTGTCGGGCGCGAATGTGAAGCCGGCGCATGGACTACAGGCGTCGATCGACCAGATGGCGGAGCAAGGCCCTTCGTTTCGTGCCTCTGCGCGGAACTTCCTGGGGTCGCTACCGCCCTATCTCTGGCTCGATAGCGGGGCTCTGGTTGTGGCGCACGCAGGGCTGAAGAGCGAGATGATCGGCAAGGCAGGCGGCAAGGCACGGTCGTTCGCGCTGTATGGCGAGACAACTGGCGAGACGGATGGCTTTGGCAATCCCGTGCGGCTCAACTGGGCGCTGGATTATCGCGGCGATGCGGCTGTGGTGTATGGCCATGTCGCGGGGCCGAAGGTTCAGGCGGTGAACAACACCTGGTGCATCGATACGGGCTGCTGCTTCGGCGGCGCGCTGACGGCGCTGCGCTGGCCGGAGCGCGATCTGATCAGCGTTCCGGCGCGGAAGGTGTGGTTCGAGCCGACGCGGCCGCTGGCTGATCGAATTCGATAGCTGATCTGGCTTGACGGCTTCTGGTTCGCGGTTTCCAGATGGGTAAAACATCTAGGGAAACGCGCAATGAAGACTCGCATCACGGAACTGTTCGGCATCGAGCACCCGATCATCCAGGGCGGCATGCACTATGTGGGCTTTGCCGAGATGGCGGCCGCCGTTTCCGAGGCTGGCGGGCTCGGGATCATCACGGGCCTCACGCAGAAGACGCCGGAAGGGCTGCGCGCGGAAATCCGGCGCTGCCGCGAGATGACGAAGAAGCCGTTCGGCGTGAACCTCACCTTCCTGCCGTCTGTGACCCCACCTGATTATCCGGGCTTCGTGCGCACCATCATCGAGGAAGGCATCAAGATCGTGGAGACCGCCGGCAACAACCCGGCGCAGGTGATGCCCTTCTTCAAGGAGGCGGGCGTCAAGGTGATCCACAAGTGCACGTCGGTGCGCCACTCGCTGAAAGCCGAGAAGATCGGCTGCGATGCGGTAAGCGTCGATGGCTTCGAGTGCGGCGGCCATCCGGGCGAGGACGACGTGCCGAACTTCATCCTGCTGCCGCGCGCGGCGGAGGAACTCAAGATTCCCTTCGTTGCTTCGGGAGGCATGGCGGACGGCCGGTCGCTCGTCGCCGCGATGGCGCTGGGCGCGGAAGGCATGAACATGGGCACGCGCTTCATGGCGACCAAGGACGCGCCCATCCACCAGAACGTGAAGGATGCGCTGGTGAAGGCGAGCGAGCTGGACACGCGCCTCGTCATGCGCCCGCTGCGCAATACGGAGCGGGTGCTGAACAATGCCGGCGTGACGAAGATTCTCGAGAAGGAGAAGCAGCTTGGCGCCGGCATCAAGTTCGAGGATATCATCGAGGAAGTGGCCGGCGTCTATCCGCGCATCATGAAGGAAGGCGACATGGATGCCGGCGCCTGGAGCTGCGGCATGGTCGCGGGGCTGATCCACGACATCCCGACCGTGAAGGAACTGATCGACCGCATCATGCGCGAGGCGGACGAGATCATCACCAAGCGGTTGATGGGTGCCGTTCGCGGTTGATCGACACCTAACGCAGTGCGCTTACAGCACGCTTGCGGCGGCGCCTTGCAGCGTCGCCGCAATGCTTTCCGGAAGACGCGCCTGTGTGCCGTCGCTGAAGGTCAGCATGGCAGGCAGGCCTTCGGGCGATTTGCCTGAGAGCACGCCGTACATCACCAAAGCTGCGAGATACGAGCCGTAGGCGTTGGGGTGGATGCCGTCGCCGGAGTAGAGCGGGATCTCGGCGGGGGTTGCGCGCCAGGCTGCGCCGACGGGGAAGAACAGCGCGCCGATGTCGTCTGCTGCGAGGCGATAGGAGTCGATCACGGCGTCGAAATCTTCCGGTCGCGACTGTTGCGGCCAGACGCAGAAGAGCGCGGGGCGCGCGCCAGCGGCGGCGATGAATTTGGCGAAACGCTTGACGCTGCTACGGAGGTCGCGGCGGCTTTCCGGTTGCGCGGAGGGGCCCTGCTGCATAACCACGGTCGACCAGCCGCCGCGGGCCACGGCTTTCTCCGCTTCGCGCCGCGGTGAGTACCAGTGATCGAAAAGGCTGATGCCAGGCATCGCCACCATCTCAGTACTAGCCGTTGCGCCAGCGCCCGCGAAAACGGCTTCGACAATCCGGGGCAGGTTGTTGGTGTAGGTGAGGCTGTTGCCGATGAAGAGGACGCGCTGCGGCGGCGCGTCCTGTGCGAACGCCTGTGCGGTGGCGGCGACGAGCGCGCCGACCACGATGGCCCGGCGCGTTGTTGGGCGTGGATGCGAACTGTTGCTCATGCATGGCCTTCCTCTCGCGAGCATGGAGAGACGGGGAGATTTGGGCGACGCACAAAGAAGAAGGGCGGCGCACCGAAGCACGCCGCCCCTTGTGTTTGTGAGACCCGAGAAAAGCCTACTCGGCTTTCACTTCCGGCAGGCCGCCTGCGGCCGGCATCGATTTCTTCGTGAGGAACACCGCGACGTTGCGCTTGTCTTCCTCCGACAGGCCAGTGACTGCGCCGGCCATCATCGGGACGGGGGTGGTAAGCGCCTGAATGATCTTGTCGTTGTCGAAGGTCGCGAGCTTGTCCATCTTCGGGGCGTTCATCATGCCGGGCTCGTGGCACATCTTGCACTTGGCCTCATAAAGCGCGGCGCCTTCCGCCGGGCCGGGCTCGGCAAAGGCTGGCGCGGCAAGGACCGCAAGACCGAGAACAGCAGCAGCAGCGAATTTCATAGAAGCCCTCCAGATGACGTAGCGCCCGCTTTTAGTCGGCCCGACCTGAACAGGCCATGACCAAGCGCAGTATTTGCTGACATGCGGCGTTTTGGTCTCACGAAGGGGTGGAATCGCCCTTTTGGTGGCCGGATGATATACGATCTGTTCGATCGGGCGGCCGGGCGATCGCTGGCACGCAAGTGCTGGAGGAAAGTCCGGGCTCCACGAAGGCAAGGCGGCGGATAACGTCCGCCCGGAGCGGTGCCTAACTGGCGCCGGGCCGAGGGATAGCGCCACAGAAAGCAAACCGCCCGGGGTTCGTCCCAGGGTAAGGGTGAAAGGGTGGGGTAAGAGCCCACCGCGTTCCTGGCGACAGGGATGGCAAGGCAAGCCCCGCCTGGAGCAAGACCGAATAGGGACGGACGCCAGGAAACTGGCAGGCGCGCTTTCGCGCTCCGTCCGGGTTGGTCGCGCGAGGCGGTCCGCAAGGGCCGTCCCAGAGGAATGGTCGCCCAGGGGCCGCAAGGCCCTGGACAGAACCCGGCTTACAGGCCGTCCGATCGAGATTTTCCCCATTTGCTGTGGACAGCTTTGTAGCGGCCAAGGAGCCCGCCAAGCGCCTGACTCCACGGGAGTTAGGGGGACGGAATTCACAGCTCGTAAACCACTTATCCACACCCCGGACGATATAGTTCACCGATCTACCGGATTTGTTCCGTTCGCTGACGTCCCAAAGGTTAACGGCGGACTAAGGTCCCGTTGTTTCCCATATGGCCCCATGATATCCCGTAAACCTCCACGGATGGGGCTCCGTGGCGGGACAGTTTGGGGCGCGATCCCATCCGGGAACGGCGCATAGCGGGCATTTGGGAGCATGTTTCTCTCCTCTTTCGAGAGCAGCGTAGACGCAAAGAAGCGGGTCTCGATCCCGGCCGCCTTTCGCAAGGCGATCGGGCGCGCAGACAGCGTGTTCCTGTGGCCCTCGCTGGACAAGCCGTGCATCGAGGGAGCGGGTCAGCGCCTGATGGAAGAGTTCGACGCCTCGATGAGCGAGCTGGACCTGATGGATCCGCGTCGCATCGCGCTCGCGAACTACATCATGGGTGAGGCCCGGCAGGCGAAGCTGGACGAGGGCGGACGGGTGGTTCTCGACGCCGAGCTGCTGGCGATCGCGGGCGTTTCGGAGAAGGCGAAGTTCGTGGGGCTGGGCGATCGTTTCCAGATCTGGGAGCCCGCCGCCTACGAAGGCGAAAAGGCGAAGATGCGCGCGCTCGCCAGGGAAAACCTCGGTCTGCTCAAGGCGAGGCCGCGCCGTCCCGAGGATGCGGCCGAATGAGCGATGGTCCCATATCGCCCCATGCAGGCACGCATGTTCCGGTTCTGGCCGAGGAAGTGATCCATGCGCTGGCGCCGGTTGCAGGCGCTGTGATGGTGGACGGCACCTATGGCGGTGGCGGTTATGCTCGGGCGGCGCTCGCGGTGGCAAACTTCACGCTGATCGCGATCGACCGCGACCCCGAGGCGATGGAGCGGGCATGGGCGCATGCGGGCAAGGATCCCCGCGTCATTCCTGCGGCGGGGCGGTTCGGCGAGATCGAGCAGATCCTGCACGCCATGAGCCGCGACCAGGTCGACGGCATCATGCTGGACCTCGGCGTGTCATCCTTCCAGATCGACGAGGCGGAGCGCGGCTTCTCCTTCATGCGCGATGGTCCGCTTGACATGCGGATGGAAAAGCGCGGCCCAAGCGCCGCTGACGCCGTCAATCACCTGACCGAGGGCGAGCTCGCCGACATCATCCACATTCTCGGCGAGGAACATGCCGCGCGGCGGATTGCGCGCGAACTTGTGCATCGCCGTCGCTCACAGCCGTTCACGACCACGCTGGACCTTGCAGACGTCGTCGAAAAGGCGCTGGGCGGGAGGCGCGGCAAGCCCACGCATCCTGCGACCCGCACCTTCCAGGCGCTGCGCATGTGGGTGAACGACGAGTCCGGCGAGCTGGTGCGGGCGCTGGCCGCGGCCGAGCGTGTGTTGAAACCGGGCGGAAGGCTGGTGATCGTAACCTTCCATTCAATCGAGGACCGCATCGTCAAACTCTTCCTGCGGTCGCGTTCCGGCAACGATCCTGGCGTCTCGCGCCACTTGCCGAAGATGGCCAAGGGAAAGGCACCAACGTTCGAGGTGCTCCAGCGCAGGGCGATCGAGCCGAGCGAGGCGGAGACGGCGAGCAATCCGCGCGCACGTTCGGCGCGGCTGCGCTGGGCGCTGCGCACCGAGGCTCCGGCCTGGAATGTCGACGCCCACGACGGGTTCCGCCTGCCGGGACTCAAACAGCTTGAAGGAGTTGCCTGATGAAACGCCTGGCCATCATCGGCGGACTGGTCGTCGCGGTGCTCGCGGTCGCTGTCTACCGGGCCAAGCTGAGCGCTGAAGAAGCGCTGGTCCGTATCGACGAACTGAAGATCGAAGCGCAGGCCGAAGAGGCCGCCATCGCCACCCTGCGCGCCGATGAGGCGGTGCTGACCCGCCCGGAGCGCATCGGCGGGA
>JBEIHO010000085.1:0-11878 GCA_040381215.1 Alphaproteobacteria bacterium
CTGACGCGCCGCAATGGCGTCGAGGTGCGGCGCCTGACCTTTGATGCCGATGCCGAAAGGCTGGTCCGCGGTCTGGAACTCACGCGCGCCGCGGCAGCCGCAAAGCCGGCGTCCGCGCGTCCCGCTCCGGCCGCAGGTTCATCGGGCATCGCTTCGTGGATTGGTCCGGCGGTCGCGCTTGGCCTGCTCGTGCTCGGTGGTGGCGCCTTCGCGTGGTTTGGCAATCCGGGCGACTGGCGCGGTCTTGGTACACAGCCTGCCACCACAGTCACGGCGGGTGCCGCGCCACCTGTTTCGGAACCCGTGCAGGTCGCAGCGGCCGATCCTGCCCCGACTGCGCCGGACACTGCGTCGTCATCGCCCGCCACTCCGACAAACGATCCGGCCGCGCGGTCGGCTGCAGTTCAGCGTATACAGCAATCATTGAAGACACTCGGCCAGTATTCCGGCGCGGCAGATGGGGCGACAGGCTCTGCAACCCGGGCTGCGGCGCAGGCCTTTGCGACAGCGCAGAAGATCGTGGTGCCCGACCTCGCCGCTGCGCCGATTTCTGAAATCGAAGCATTCGCGGCACGCGCGGAACAGGCAGCGCTGGTGTGGACGACGCAGGAGGCCGCGGCATGGCGCGTGGCGAAGGATGCGGATACGCGCGCGCCGCTGGATGCCTATCTACGTAACTTTCCCAATGGGCCGAATGCAGCAGCGGCGCGTTCAGGCATTGCGGCGCTGACGCGGTCAGCGGCGCCTGTTGTCAGCACGCCTAGCGCATCGTCCCGGCCTGCAGGTGAGACCTTCCGCGACTGTTCGGATTGCCCGCAGATGGTTTCCATTCCGGCGGGCAGTTTCATGATGGGCTCGCCGGCGAATGAAACTGGCCGCGAGAGCGACGAGGGCCCGCAGCGGCGTGTGACCGTCCCTGCCTTTGCGGCGGGCAAGTATGAGGTGACGTGGTCAGAATGGCAGCGCTGTGTTGCAGTGGGCGTGTGTCGGTCGATAACGGAGCATCCATACGACGGCGACGCTTACCCCGTGCCGGTATCGTGGGACGGTGCGGTGGCCTATGCAAATTGGTTATCACAGAAGACGGGTCATCGTTACCGCCTCCTTTCTGAGTCGGAATGGGAGTACGCGGCGCGCGCGGGAACGTCATCAGCTTACTGGTGGGGCGGCAGTGCGAGTCACGAGTATGCTAATTATGGGACAGAAGACGGTTTTAGGGGCTTGGCTAGTGGGACTGACGGATGGGTCAACGCTTCTCCGGCAGGTTCTTTCCCAGCAAATGATTTCAATCTCCATGACATGCATGGAAACCGCTATGAGTGGGTTCAGGACTGTTACGCCAGCACGTACTCGGCGGGTCAGCCATCAAATGGCGCCGCATTTACTTCACGCGACTGCTACAAATATGTAATCCGCGGTGGTTCCTGGGGCGGTAATTCGCAGGAGCTCCGCTCGGCTCAGCGCGAATGGAGCGAAAAGTTCAACGAGGGCGCAGGGCATGGCTTCCGGGTCGCCCGGACCCTTTAATTGCAGCTTGCAACCGCTTACCGCTCGCGACTGCGAGCTCTTGTTGAGCTCGTTGTTCGGGTTTGGGGCGGAGCCCCAGCAATCTTTCCTTCCGCTTTACGTCGGTGGGGCATGCAATGAAGCGGCCTGCTAATTGATCAGCTTACTGATGTGGTCTGCCCACCAATCCGCCATGCGCACCCTTTCGTCCCAATACGCAGCCCGATGGTAGGCGCGCCGCACCTGATCGGACCCGACATGGGCCAGTTCCGCCTCGATTGCGTCGCGATTCCACCGCCCGCTTTCATTGAGGAGGCTAGAGGCGCTGGCGCGGAAGCCGTGCGAAGTGTGCTCGGATTTCTGGATGTCCATACGCCGCAACGCACCGTTCAACGTGTTCTCGCTGATCGGTTTGCCCGGCGAAAGCTGGGATGGAAACACGTAGGGGTAGTTTCCCGTGTGCCCGCGCAGGTCTTCCAGTATCTCGACCGCCGCTTGTGGCAGTGGCTTTACATGCTCCCGCCGCATCTTCGTCCTCGCGGCGGGGATGGTCCAGATCGCGCGCTGGAGGTCAAACTCATTCCAGCTGGCCAGCCGCAGCTCGCCTGGACGTGGATAGAGGAGGGCGAGAAGCTTCAGCGCCGCCTGCGTTTCGATGGCCCCTTGATAGCCCCAGACGGCGCGCACGAGCCCTGCGAAGCCATCTTGCTCCGTGAACGCAGCTCGGTGCGAGACCTTTGGCGTCACAAGCGCGCCGCGCAGGCCAAATGTCGGGTCCGTGTCGGCGCGTGCGGTGGCGATGGCATAGCGGAAGACCTGTCCGATCACGGCGCGCATGCGCCTGGCCGTTTCGTAGGTTCCGCTCGCTTCGGCCCGTTGCAGGGGTTTCAGAATCTCGGCGGCGGTTATTGAGCGGATCGGCCGGTCGCCGAGGTCGGAGGAAGCCAGACCGATCAGCCAGCGCTTCTTGTCGATGGTGGCGGCGGCCTTACCCTCCCGGCCCTGCTTGGCCAGCAGTTCCTCGGCCAATGCGGCGAAGGTGTCCTTTGAGAGTGCGCGCTCCGCCTCGGCGGCGGCCTTCGCTTCGGCCGCCGGATCGCGGCCAGCCTGCAGCTTCGATCTTGCGTCCTGACGGAGCTGGCGAGCACGGGCGAGGGGCGTTTCGGGGTAGCTGCCGAGCGCTAGAAGCTTCTGTTTGCCCCCGAACCGGTAGGCCAGACGCCACAGGCGTGAACCGCCCGGCCGCACTTCGATGAAAAGACCGCCGCCGTCGCTCTGCCGGTATGGTGCGGCAGCTGGCTTGAGCTGGCGAAGCTTCAGATCGGTGAGGGGCATGAATACAGGCGCCGGTACCAACACAAGCAGGCCACAAACCCGCTGCGGTACCAACAACTGTACCAACAAATTGGAAGGATACCAACAAACCCAGCCGGACCACTCCGGACCGTCTCGGACACCTATCTTTGTTTTTGTTGGATTTTTCGTATCTATCGGACAAGAAAAAACCCCGCCGGAGCGGGGCTTGGTGCCCAGAAGAGGACCGAAACTGTTGTCCGGAAGCCTTACAGATCAAGCGTTCTCGCTGTCCGAAGGCCAACCGTACCAACAAATGTACCAACAAACGTGGCCGCAGGCGGCCTACTGCCGGTAGAGAAACCGCTGGACGGCCCCGAACGCCTTCCTGATGACGCCCATGTCCCCAAGGCGCTGCCGCGCGTCGGTGGTGGAGCCATAACGCACAGCCAGAAAGTGCCCGAGCTTGTCGTAGCCAAGCTCGCCTACCCCTTTCCGCTCATATGCGGCCAGAACGTCGCCCAGGAATGCCTTCATCTCGGCTTCCTGCCCTTCCAGACCTTCCTTACGGGCATCCTCGGCGCGGTCATGCCTCGTCCTGGGCGCTAGGGCGAACCGGACGAAGGCCAGCACGTCGAAAACGTCGCTGTCTTTTGCATCGATCAGCCGGCGGATGTCCTCCAGCCTGCCGAGATCGTAGCCACGCTCCTCCAGCACCGTCAGAAACTGCGCTCGCAGATCAGGATCGCTCCACTTTCCGCGCAGGTCGTCCTCACCGGCGACCAGTCCGGCCAGATCGCCGAACATGCGCTCCATGAACTCTTGCGCGGTGATCTGCTTGCCGTCGAACCAGTAGGTGGTGGCGGCCGTGTAAAGGATGGTGCGGTCTTTCCCGTCTGCGAGGCGCACGACGACACGTTCACGGGGCAGGGCGTCCTCATCCTCGTCCTCAGGCTCAGGGATGCCTGGCTCCCCCTGCCCATCGTCGCCTTCACCTTTAGGTGGGCGCGGCTTTGGCAGCACGGGCTCCAGCGGTTCGCCGTCCCATGTCGGATCGTTGAAGTGTTCGTAGGCCTTCACGAAGTCGTAGATCGTGAAGAAGTCTTTCCCGTCGAACGTGCGCGTTCCACGTCCCACGATCTGCTTGAACTCGATCATCGACTTGACCGGCCGCATCAGCACAATGTTGCGGACGTTGCGTGCATCCACACCCGTTGAGAGTTTCTGCGACGTCGTCAGGATTGTTGGGATTGTCTTCTCGTTATCCTGGAAGGCGCGCAGATGCTCTTCCCCTATCTTGCCATCATCCGCCGTGACGCGTTCACAATAACCGGGATTACCGCTCTTCTTGATCTGGTTGATATAGTCACGCACGCGGGCGGCATGTTTCTGGGTCGCGCAGAACACGATTGTTTTGTGTGACTGGTCGATCTGCCCCATAAACTCGGCGACGCGACTTTTCTCACGCTCCGCAATCTCGATCTTCCGGTTGAAGTCCGCTTCTTCGTATTCGCGGTCTTCCTCGATCTCGCCGCTGACGATCTCATCCTTTGGATCGTACACGTACTTGTCGATGGTCGAGATCATCTGGCGCACCTTGAACGGCGTCAGAAAGCCATCCTCGATGCCCTCCTTCAGCGAGTACTGGTAAACCGGGTCGCCGAAATACCTGTAGGTGTCGCTGTTGTGCTTGCGCTTCGGAGTGGCAGTCAGGCCCAGCTGAACGGCAGGCGCGAAATGCTCCAGGATGCCGCGCCACGTGCTTTCGTCCTGAGCGCCGCCGCGATGGCATTCATCGATCACGATGAAGTCGAAGAAGTCGGGCGGATACTGCAGGTAGTTCGATGGCCCGCTGGTCAGAACGCCGCTCTCGTCTTCTTCGTCGGCGCCAGACGTCATCAGCGTCTGGAAGATCGAGAAGAAAATGCTGGCATTCTTCGGCATGCCGCCGCGCTTGCGGATTTCGGCGGGACTGATCCGGCAGAGCGCATCCGCCTCGAATGCTGAGAACGAGTTGTAGGCCTGGTCCGCCAGAATGTTGCGGTCCGCCAGAAACAGGATGCGCGGCCGGCGCGTGGGCTGGCGTGTCAGGTTCCAGCTTGAGTGGAACAGCTTCCAGGCGATCTGGAAGGCGATGCTGGTCTTGCCCGTTCCGGTGGCGAGCGTCAGCAGGATGCGATCCTGCCCTTTCGCAATCGCCTCCAGCACGGCGTTGATGGCGTTGTGCTGGTAGTAGCGCGGTTGCCATTTGCCGCCGGCCAGTTCGAACGGCACGGCGCCGAAGCGGTTGCGCCAGTCCAGTTCCTGCGCAAAGACGCGCCCCCACAGTTCGTCCGGCGTTGGGAAAGGAATAAAGTCCCGCTCTGCCGCTGTCCCCATATCGACTTCGTACCAGCCGACGCCGTTGGAGGCGTATGCGAAGCGCGCCTTGAGGCGTTTCGCGTAGTCCTTGGCTTGCCCGACACCGTCAGTGTGGCCTTTCGAAGCCTTCTTGGCCTCCAGCACCGCCAGCTTCTGACCGCGATATTCGAAGACATAATCGACCGACAACGGATTTACCCGCCGACCGCCCGTCACGATACGGCCGGGGCAGATCGCCTCCCGCCGCACGCGCGCGCCCTCCACGGTGGTCCACCCCGCCGCCGCCAGAACGGGGTCGATGCGATTGGCGCGGGTGTCGGCTTCGGTTTCGTCCTGAACCATCCCCCCAAATCTGACCTAGGTCAGCTCCCCTGCAAAGGCTTTCTGGAGGAGAGATTGCCGGAGGTCGTCGAGGTCGTGGAGACTTTGTGTGTAGTTGTCTCTCAGTGCTTCGACGGCGTCCCTAAGTATAGTTATTCTCTGAACAAATTCCTCCTGAATACCCAATGAGGGAAAAGGCATTTCAATCTCGTTTATCTGCCTAGTGCTCAGATTCGGCTGCGCGGCCCCGGCAGAGATCGCGAGATTCTCCGCTACCTTTGTGACGAGAAAGTAGTACAGAAAACGAAGATCCAGTTTATCGGTTGGGCAGAACCGGCCAACACGCTGATTTTGAAGGAGCACCTTACCGGTAGTGTTGAAGCCAACCTTTCCAGTTGTTGCCCCTGACATTGCGATGAGCAAATCGCCCGGCTGCACGGCGTATTTGGTCAGATCCTCCAAGTAATCCGTTGGATCTGTGAAAACCATCTTCGTTTCATCAACTTCACCCTCTTGTATGTTCGAGATACGAACGACAGGCTCGCCGCGAGGTTTGAATAGGGCACTCTTGAACACGAAGCCGTTTCGGAACTCACAGACGCTCTCAAGTCGAGTTGTGCCATGCTGATTGGCAAGCGCCTCAAGTGCGGCCTCCAGCACGCTTTCAAACAACTCCCGCGCGTTCTGGAGGTTGGCTTCGGCGTTTTCGCGGGCGCGGGCCAGCCCCTCGAAAGCCTCATCCAGCACGGCCACAATCCGTCTCTGCTCATCCAGCGGCGGAAGGGGAAGCAGAACGCTGGCCAACATTTCCTTCGAAATCACTGTTTGCGCAGCGCCCTGCGAGCCGGCACGAAGCCGGTCAACGCTTCCTTCAAGAAAATAGCAAAGGTAAAACTGGTCGAGGGCGGTTGGATTTGGTCGTATCGCAGCGGCACTACGACCGATTGCGCAATCGGCTCCCAAGTTGATCTTTCCGCAGGTCGCGCCGACTACGCAAATGAGAACGTCGGTGGACCTCGCGAACTTTTTTGGATCCGTCGTCCATTCTCGAATTAGCGGACGCGACGACCCGAACTCGCCGGCCTTCACAAAAGGCGTGCCAATACCCGCCTTGTTGCAATCGTTACTAGCGGGTGCCTGTCCCATAACAAAGGTCGCTACATCTCCAAGGGCCCTTGTGCCCCACACCGCCCTCACAGCAGCCCCCGGATCGATTCCAGAATCTCTGCCGTCTCGCGATCACGCGCCAACATGTCGTCGATGATCTCCTGCGGCGAGCGCAGGGCCGCCGCTTCGGGCGCGTTTGGGTTCTTCACCGACAGGTCAAAGGTCGCCGCGTCGATGGCGCCGGCATCGACGATCCAGCTCTTCGACCCATCGGCGCGCCGGGCCTGCAGCGCCACGAACTCGGCCAGGTCGTCATCGTTCAGCGGGCTGGTCTTGCCGAGGCTGCGGCCGGGGGCGAGCTGGTAATACCAGATATCGCGCGTCTTCGATCCCTTCTCCAAGAACAGGACGACCGTCTTCACGCCCGCGCCCTGGAATGTGCCGCCGGGACAATCCAGAACGGTGTGCAGGTTGCAAGTCGCCAGCAATTCCCTGCGGAGGGAGACGCTGGCGTTGTCGGTGTTGCTGAGGAAGGTGTTCTTGATGACGATGGCGGCGCGCCCGCCAGCTTTCAGCTTGCGCATGAAGTGCTGCAGGAAGAGGTAGGCCGTCTCGCCCGACTTGATCGGAAAGTTCTGCTGCACCTCAGGGCGTTCACCACCGCCGAACGGCGGGTTGGCCAGCACGACGTGGTGGCGGTCCTTCTCCTGAATATCCAGCACGTTCTCGTTCAGCGTGTTGGTGTGAACGATGTTGGGCGTTTCGATGCCGTGGAGCACCATGTTCATGATGCCGATGACGTAGGCGAGCGACTTCTTCTCCTGCGCATAGAAGGTGCGCTTCTGGAGCGTCTCGTAATCGCTGGCGCTGATGCCGGGCTTGTTGAGGTGGGTGAAGGCCTCGCACAGGAAGCCGCCCGAGCCGCAGGCGCCGTCGTAGATCGTCTCGCCGATTTTCGGAGCCACGACCTTGATCATGGCGCGGATCAGCGGACGCGGCGTGTAATACTCGCCGCCATTGCGACCGGCGTTGCCCATCCGCTTGATACGGCTTTCATAGAGATCGGATAGCTCGTGCTTTTCGGCCTGCGTGTTGAAACGAAGTTCGTCGATCTTTTCGACAACCTCGCGCAGCACATAGCCAGAGCGGAATCGATTGATGATCTCGTTGAAGATTTCACCGATCTTGTACTCGATGGTATCCGGCGACGTAGCGGTCTGCCGGAAGCTGGCGAGGTATTTGAACAGGCGGTCGTTGACGAACTTGATGAGGTCATCGCCAGTCAAGGCCTTGTTGTGATCGAACTTGCCGTGGGCATCCTTGGGTGCGGCCCACGCCTGCCAGCGATACTGCGGTTCGATGATTGGGCGATATTCTCGCCCTTCCAGCTCGGCGATGTCGGCGCGGCTGGTTTCGAGGTCGTCCAGGTATTTCAGGAACAGGATCCAGGAGGTCTGCTCGGCGTAGTCCAGCTCCGAGGACACGCCCTGTTCTGTACGCAAAGCCCGGTCGATATTGTTGAATGCGTTCTCGAACACGCCCACCCCGATCATTGGCCAGAAGAACCGGCATAAAGGGGGAAGCCGGAGCCATAGACAAGACGGGTCACCCTTTGCCGACTTTCCGGCTCAGATAGTCCACAACTCGCTGGATGGTCTCGCTGTCCGGCTCTCCTTCAGGCGGCCCATCAGCGGGCCTTGCCCGCAACCCGTCCATGATTTCCACCTGCCGGTACCCCGGAACCTCGCCATAGCTGTTTTGTGTCGTGCGGATGTGTTCGTGGCCCAGGTTCTGGCTCCAGGCCTTCTCCTGTTCCTGGGTGAGCCGTGCCTTCTGGCCGAGGCGGGTGAGTGTTTTCCGGAAGGAGTGCGGATTGTAGTAGGGGAGGCCCTGCGCTTCGAAGGCCTCCCGAAAGATCCGCCGGATAGCGCCTGCGTCCTTCCAATGGCGGCGCTCCAGCCCAACCGCCGCAAAGGCGTTATGCTCATCGAAACCCACCTTTGTTGCCGGGAAAAGAGGATCGTCCGGACCGAACAGCAGCTGCCCGCGAAGGAACGCTATCCAGTCCTGTACAATGGCCTCCACATCTTCTCCCACCGGGAAGAAGCCTGAGGTGAAGGTCTTGCGGTTCTTGGTGCGAACCGTCCGCGCATCCTGAAAGACCGTGCGCCGCTCCAGGTCCACATGCCTGACACTCAGTGAAGCTATGGCGTCATCCCTCGCGCCGGAAAGAAGCGTGAAGGCGACCAATGCGCGATCCCGCTTCTCGACCGCCGTTGCGCTCGGCATGTTGTCCAGGACATGCCGAATTTGTCCAATGTCAGGGACTGCTCGCTCACGTCGCGCCGTGGCGATCCGGCTGTCGTTCGCGGACAGGTTGAAATAGTCGCAGTCGGTGCGACTGATCCTGGACTTGTAGCCCGGTTGCTCGGCGAGCCAGGCGAAGAAGCCACGCAACGCCATGAGGCGTGAACGTATTGTTGCTTTGGCCAGCGGTTTTCCGGTGCTGGTACTGATCTCCTCAGTGAGCGTCCTCTTGAAGCGCTTCGCCTGCTCGATGTGGAAAGCCGCGAAGTCTTTCCAGCCAGTGGACGCTTCGAACAAGGCGATGGCGGCGGCGGCATCGTTCGCGCTTTGCCTGGACATGCGCTTGGCCTCTTCCAGGAACGACAGGTAAGCCCGCTTGATGCGCTCATTCTTGGGGTGATGTTTCTTCATGCACGCTTACTCCGCAGCCAAGGTGACAATTCCGCAGGCGTCATCGATATCGCCTAGGTGTCGCGGGGCCTGCGCATCTCGCACCTCGATTCCCGGCATGTCCTGGTCCAGTCGGCGAAGCGACACGCGGCGGTAAACGCAGGCGGCGCACACGCTGCACAAGGCCCGAAGGTTGAGACTGACGGCGCTGTGGTTGACGATCTCCGCCAGCCCGAACGCCGCTGAACGCGGCGCGTGGCATCGGAAGCAGAAGAATTGTCCCGGTCCGCAGCGGTGCTTGGGCTTTGCCTGCCGGTCGAGAAAGTCGATCACGTCCTGGCCCATGATCAGCGCAGGCTTCCGGTCGCGGATTGCTGGCAGGCCTGCGTCCATCCATCGCCGGACGGTTCGCTTGCAGACACCAAGCAGGTGAGCAAGCTCGGAAACCTCGTAGTTGCGATGGATGCAGATCGCCCGCCGGTTGGGGCGGCGGCGCATGTCAGGCGCTGCCCGTTTCGATCAATCGCCGGATATCCTCGACGCGCCAGACCGTGACGCGCTTGCCCAGTTTGACCGGCCGGGGAAACCGCCCGTCTTTTACACCCTGCCACCAGGTCGATTTGGACACAGGAATTGGCCCGGCCGGCGCCAGGATCGCGCGCAGGCGCAGGAAGCCGGTATGTGGAAGTTGGGTGTAGTTCGACATTAATCGTCTCCGTCGGTTGCTGGACGGAACAGTCCTAGAATAGGGATTTTCCGAGTTGGCCAAGTTCGCCTTGGGCTTCGCCAAGTTTGGTTAGGCGGCCGTGATCTTGGCGTCGGGCGGCAAAAACTCAGCAGCCTGTTTGAGGAACTTTCGAACGGTCTCGTCGCTCAGCGGGACGCCAAACCGCTCGGTCGCGCCAACCAGTTGCCCCGGAATCGGGCTGCGCGCCGCCAAGGGGTCGTACCCGTGAAAGTCCATGACCGCGGAGATAAGGAGCTTCAGGACGCTCTCACGCTCACGGGTCTTCAGCTCCTTCGGAGCAGCGGAGTTGTGTTCGCGGCTCAGGGCCTCGATTTCCGCAGCATGCTCGGCCCTCAGCGCCGCGATCTCCACCGCATGCTCGATGCGCTCCGCATCAATCTGTTCGAGCGTGAGGGCGGCAAACGAATCCAGCGCTACGAACTGTTCGCGCGCGACAGCGTGTGCCGTGGATTCCGCGTCATAGGCATCCGCCCAGGCCTGCAAATTACGCTGCGCTTCCTCAAACATTTCCAGAACGCGCATGCACGCACCCGGCCAGTCAAAGGCGCGTCCATGATGCGCCTCTACCTCAGCTGTCAGTCCGGCCGGCAAGTCCACGTTCATCTGCCTGCACCACGCAACGTACAGCGCAGGTTCGATTGGCAGCGAAAGCGTACCCGCCTGAATGCAACGCTGGATCAGATCGCCAAGCTGCCGGAATTTTGCGGCGAACAACGTCGCCGTAGCTCCCTCGGCTTCGAAGGCCGCCCAGTTCGCTACACGGGGCTCGCGTCCCAACGACAGGGAGACAACTTCCTGCAGGGACCAGAACGGATATCTGGCCCAGTAGTCGTAGTCGGCGAACGCGTTCAGTCGGTTGAAGAAAAGGGCGCTTTCGTTCTCTTCAACGGCTTCTCTGGCGGCGGGAAACAGCTGCTGCAGGCGTTCGTGAAACCATTGCCTCACTTGCTCTTCCGGAGCGCGCTTAAGCAGGCCCCTGAAGGTTTCGGCGTCGGCTGCCTGATCGGGCGGAATGTGCTGCATCTGGCCGAAAATCTTGGTCGCGGCGTCATAGCCGCCGAACCGCTCGTAAACGAGCCAGGCGATGATCACTGGAAGCGGAACCTCACCCACGTCATGCAGCCCAACAGAATCAGCCCGGTCCAATGCGGACGTAGCTACCACTTTCTGGACGGCTTCGCTTGCGCGCGATGCAGTTGGGACGGCTCAGGACGAGCAGTCAATCGGGTCGCCTCGGTAGTAACTTCGGCGGACTTTGCCGGACCGTCGCGGACGCCGGTTGCCCTTGCCCGACCCGTCCGATAGCCTTTCGACAGACCCTGGGGAGGGGATGTGGCGAAGATTTTCATCAGCTATCGGCGTGAGGACAGCCAGCATCAGGCGGATCGCCTGCATGCGGCGTTGTCGAAACGGATTCCGAAGCGGAACATCTTCATCGACGTGGATAACATCCCTGTCGGTGTGGATTTCGTGCAGCATCTCGACCAGCAGGTTGGCCAGTGCGACGTGCTGCTGGCGCTGATCGGCCCGGACTGGCTGGAGGCGAAAAACCCGCAGACGGGCAAGCGCCGGCTGGATGATCCGAAGGATTTCGTGCGCATCGAGATCGCCGCGGCGCTGAAGCGGGGTATCCCGGTTGCGCCGGTCCTGCTGGACGGGGCGCCCTTCCCGCCGGAACACAAATTGCCGGAGGACCTCAAGGCCCTGACGCGCCGCAATGGCGTCGAGGTGCGGCGCCTGACCTTTGATGCCGATGCCGAAAGGCTGGTCCGCGGTCTGGAACTCACGCGCGCCGCGGCAGCCGCAAAGCCGGCGTCCGCGCGTCCCGCTCCGGCCGCAGGTTCA
>JBEIHO010000086.1:0-11848 GCA_040381215.1 Alphaproteobacteria bacterium
GGTCAGTTTCGGCGAAAGCGGCTGGTTTCGCGTTGCGCCCTGATTTGCGTAGGACAGCCAGTTGCCGCCCCCCAGCCTGTCGCCGGCCGCACCGCCGACCACCGCCGGCGCACCGCCGCCGCCGGTCATCTGCCCATCCGCCCGGTCAATCGCCGCCCGCGCACTTTCGACGGAAAACCCTTGCGGAACCGGCGCTATGGTCGAGAGATCAGGCCCCGAGGGCGCGGGCGGCGCAACAGGGATGGTGTTGGCGCCGACCTGCTGCCGCGCAAGCTGGCGGTTTTCTTCCTCGCCTCGCCGCGCCATCTCCGCATCTGCAAGCGGTTCAAGCGCCTGGTAGGCCTGGTTCGCCACATCGGCAAGGACGGCGAAAGCGCCGCCCGCCGCCGGCGCGACCTGCGTGAAAGCCGAAAGCGGGCTCGATCTGACAATCTTGCGGATTTCGGCCATTTATTTCCGGTCCACGTAGAGGCTGCCCATCTCGAACAGCGACTTGCCCGTGCCGAACAGCGACGAGGCTCTGGCGGCGCGGCCTTGAGCCATCGCGTTCTGCCCGCGCATCATCCAGTCGGCCGCACCCTGCCGCTCGTTGGACATGGCGATCCGCGCATCACGCTGGCGAGCCTTGCGAAGCTCCTGGAAGAACACGTTTGTTCCGGCTCCGCCCTGCCCGTTGGCGGCAAAGAGCGCCCGCATCTCGCCCAACTGCGCGGCAAGGTCTTGCGTCGCCGCAGCGCCCGTCTGGATAGCGCGGGTCTCGCCGATGTAGGCGTTGGTGCGAGCCATCTGCTGCTCGGCCCGAGCCTGCCCCATTGCGGCCTGCCCCTGAGAGAAAGAACCAAGCGCCTGCGATCCGAGCGCAAGAAACGGTGCTGCCTGCATTACGCCTCAACCTCCTGCCCGATGGTAAGAATGTGCCAAGGGCCCGGCACCGAGCGCCGGATCGAAAGCACGGCATGGTCCCGCCTGCCAAACACGGGAACGCGGTAAAGCGCAGTGCGCAAAGGTGGAGGCTTGGAAAGGTCATCGCCAACCCGATAGCCGCCAAGCTGGCGCCGATCCCTGTTGCACAAGACTTCGATGTGCCGCGTCTTGAGGGCCGAAATAATCAGCGTGAACACGCGCGGCGTCCGAAGTCCTGTTGTTGTTGCCTCGAGAATATCCGCAGGCCAGACCTCCGCCGTCACCTGGAAATTCAGACCGATCTCACACTCAGACAATACGTCCTGAAAACTCTCTCTCAGGTTCCCGCCGGTCAACACTTCGCTTGTGCCGATAAAGTTGTCGCCGTCGATGACATGCACCGTCTGCCCGATCAGGTGCGGGGCGGCGGTAGCCGATTGCGGATTTTCCGTCACCACGCAGTCCAGATACTGATCAAAATCGACCCGCTCGATGCGGCGTTGCGTTTGGGAGTTGCTGTCCCGATCGACCGCCAGCCAGTAGCCGCCGAACACAGGCGCTGCGGTTCGGTAGCTTCCCAGCGTCGTCCACGGAACAAATCCAACCGTTTCCTGCCCGAGCATCGTCGAATAGGACATGGCAGCGATGTTTCCGTTAGAATTCACGACCATGAGCAATCGGTCAGCCCGCTTGGGGGCAAGGGGAGGGCCGCATAAGGCTACGGGGTTGACGATCAGATGCTGGCAAAACATGGTCAGCGACCTTACCGACCACGTCAGATATACGTTGCCGTCCAGGAGCGCCGCGCTGACACTGGCTCCGCCTTCCTCAACAAAGACGACGCCGCGTTCCACAAGCGCCGGCCTCACGCTTGAGCACCCGCGCTCGTCAAACTGAACCGGCGCAAAATTGGAGGGCGTAAGCACGCCGTTCAATCGCCGCTCCTGATAATGCAAGCCCCTGTCCGCAAGGAACAGGATGTCTCCGGCGTCAATCACATGGCGGATGCGCGTTCCGTCCTGCCCGACCGTCCGCAAGATGGCATCATCGTCGTCGACCCCCACCTCGAAATCGTTGGCGGCCCGGACAGACGACGCAGCCACAATGTTGCGTTTGCTGCTGCTGCCCGCCAGCCACAACCTTCCGGCGGCCCATTCCGCCGTTGCAGGCCAGCCGCGGCGCGCAGAAAACAGTTGTTCGTCCCAAAACGAGGACGATTGAGGCGTGAGAGAGGTTTTCGCTGTTACCTTTTGCGTCACTTGCGGCGAAGATATTTTTTCGTTGACGGTCGGGCCGTCCCAATTTGTGACCGTCAGCACCGAAAACGTGGTCGCACTGTTGACAGAGGTGACGACACCGTTGAAGCCGCTGTCCTGCCCTATGATGACATCGTTGACGTTGATGTTTTCGGTCGACGAAACCGTGAGCCTGAAACACGGCGGAAGGGCCGAAGCAACCGTGCCTGACACGCTGTTTGCGTTGGAATAGGCCGTGATTAGAATTTCACGCTCTCCGTAACGAATCTTCGTGCCGACCATGCTTGCGGTGAAAATGTCACTTGCCGAGGTCACGGTAATCGAGCCGCTATAGGCAGAAGGGTCGATCTTCGTTCCTGCGTAAAACTTGTAGTAGGGCTGCAACGTCGTTTGGCCGGCCCCTTCTGCAAACTCAAAATTTCCATAGGACCATGTCGAATTGCTGTAGCGCAAAACAAAGATACCGCTGCTCGGATGCCCGATTATAGTGTCTGAGCCAAGAGGAACCGTCCAGCACTGCGTTGCGCTTGTCCATGCGACATTGGTTGTCTGATAGACGGTTTCGCCGCTCTCCGAAACAACGCGAATGCGATCGTCCAGGAAGAGGAGCGCAAAGACAGTCGAGGCGGTTGGCCGGATTTCAACCATATACCTGACATTCCCGTGCGGTATTGGCAGGTAGGTCGATCCGGGCCGCGCTGCAATCGTTTGCGTTGGGCCGATATATGTGTTGGCTGCGCGCCTCAGAGAGGCCTTGCGCAGATCGACATCGTCTCGCTCAAGGAATTCCTCGCGCAGCTCCCCGGCCGAAAAGTCGCGCTGCGTGATGACGCGCTTAGGTCGTGCCACGGCCAAACCTCGCCGCGGCAAAGGAGGACATCCGCGTCGGTATCTGGTCGGACCTCGACTTCGACGCCGCCGTCATCGCGCGCTCGAAAGCGATTTCGGCCTGCCCGTCCAGGCCGGATGCGTCGCCAGATTGCGTCGCCCGCGCGATGACCGCTTGCAGCCGAAGCTGCACCCCCTGCGAGAAATTGGCGCCCCAGAAGGACGGGTCCGGCACCGTCGCATATTCCATCCAGACGCCACCGGGCTCGTCCACATAGACGTGGCTGCCGTCCTGCACCCAGATCGGATCGACTTTCACGTCGTTCACGACCGTCCAGACGCTGCGAACGTGAAGCGCGACCTCGGGAAAGGCATACCCGTCGTCGAAGCCGAACTTCCCCGGCACGCGGGACTGCGTGAAATACTCGTTCCGCGCAAAGGGGAACCGGCCCGTCTCGAGCGCGGCCTCGACGATGAAGGGCCATTGCCGCGACATGATGCGGAATTCGGGCGATCCGTCCTGCAAGGACGTGACCTCATCGAGCCCCTGCGCGCTGAGCGCGGCGTTGATGATGGTGAGCATGGACATCTGGGTGCGCATGTTTCGGACCTTGCCGCATGGTCCGAACGCCTCACATGCACAAAAGGAAAGGGGGGGACCGAAATCCCCCCCTCAGACGCCCCGCCCACTAGGAGGTGTGCCTAGGCCTCAACCCTACTCAACGGGTTCGGTGTCGTCAACGATCTCGATGGCGTTCAGCTTCTTCTGGATCAACTCGATCAGTTGGGATCGCCTGATCCCCGGCTTGATCGACGACAGGCCCAGTTGCAAGCCCATCGCTTTCAGTTGGTCGTTCGTCATGTCAGAGAGCCCGGGCACCTTGAGGGAAACCTCCTGCGCTTCGGCCTCGGGCTTCATGCGATACATGCCGCCCGAATTGCGAACGACCTCGACGATTGCACCCGTGTCCGTTTCAATCGCCCCGCGCTCCTTGTGCAGATCGGCGATGGCGGCGTAGGCCGCCTTTTCTTCAGGCGTTTTGGGCGTGTAGTTCGGGTTCGGTTCGATGAACGCTTTGAGCGGCATTGTCAGGTACCCTTTGTGAAGAAGGCATTGAACGTGATCGACGGGGTGGTGCCGGCAACCGTCAAGTGCAGGTCGAGGTACCGGAACATCGTGAAATTCCGCTGCGTGCGGAACTGCATGATGATTTGATCGGCAGCAGCCGTGTTGCGCGTCTCGATGGTGATGGTGGTCGCGTGACCAAGCATCGCCATGTCGAGAACCTGACCATCCGAGCGGTCGGCGGCGTTGGAGCCGACGACGCGGAAAGTGTAGGTCTCGTTGCCCGACGAAACGTCGATGGCCTCGACGTTGATGACGCAGATGTAGTCGGTTGCAGCGGCACCGCCTTCATCGCGTTGCGTGCCGATGTAGCCCGTCGCGGTGACTGCGGCCTGGATCGCCGCGCGCTTGATGAGGCCGGTTGCGGCGTCGACCGTGCCGGGTGCTTTGCCGGTGCTGTAGGTCATTTCTGTGCCCTCCTTATGCGACGATGTCGGCGTTGGTGATCGAAGAGAAGCGCAGGGCGGCGTAAGGATTGAAGATCGCCATACCCACGTCGTGCTCGATGTTGGTCCGGTAGTGGACGCCGGACTCCAGCAGGCCGATGTCCGTGACTTTCATGGGCGAGGTTTCCAGCCCGCACACGCCGTCGTCGCCAAAGCGGACGATATAGATCGACGCAGTAACCGCCGATCCGCCGCCGGCCGCAACTTCGTTAAACGGCATGAGGTCTCCAAGGCGGCTGATCTCATAGCCGACGTACATCGGGAGGCGGTTGTAGCGGGTGACGACCCGACCCATGTCGTCCTTGTCCTGCGTGACAAAGCCGCCGATGTTGGTGCTGCGCTCTGCTGCGGCAAAACGTGCCCGCAACGCCCTCGGGATGATGATGGCATTGGGGCCGTCCACGAGGTCAATGGCGCGGTCGAGTTGCTTCAACGACAGGGCGCCACCGCCAGAAGCTGACGAGTTGGCAAAAATGCGGCTGTCCTGGTTGCTGCCGTCTGTCGAGCCGCCAACCGCGCGCAGGCGGGTGCGAAGGCCGGTCATTTCCAGCGAGTTGGCCTGGTTGTCGCCGCGCATGAACGCCTGAGCCCAGGCGGATGCCTTCTGCTTGACGAGCATCCTCTCCTTGATCGCGCGATGCCCGGAACCGTGGCGCTCGATGAGAACCCGGTCCACGTCGATGTTGCCGGCCATAGGATAGCAGCCTTCCGTCCGGTCAAGGACAAGGCCGGAACCTTCGGCAACCGTTCCGTTGATGGCCCGGAAGGCGACGTTGGAACCGAGTGCCGCTTCTTCCATGTAGCGATAGACGCCACCCGGAGCGGTCACGAAGGGATAGACCGACAGAAAGTCGACCGACTCGGGGAAGAGTTCGATAATGGCGCGCTGGACGGGGTTATCCACGCCCTTTGCGTATTCAGGTAGGGTGATAGGCATGGATTACCTCATTTGCCTCTGGGTTTACATTGTCGCCCGCGCGGCGCGGAGCAGTTCAGAACCGCTCAGGCCGTTGAGGGCCTGCTTCTGCGGACTCGGGGCTGCGGCCATCGGGCCGGTATTCCGATTGAGCAGGGCTTCGAGTGCCTGAACCCCGGCGGCGCTTTGCGTTGCGGCGAGCAGCGCATTGGCTTGAGCTTCGGGCAGGCGGTTGGCCAGGCCGTGACGCACGCTTTGCAGACGGGCATTGCGCGCGCCGGGCGTCGGGCCGAGTTTTTCAATTTCTGCCGAATAGATTTTGTCGGCGGCGATGGATTGCGCGGCCTGATACTTGGCCAGAAGGCCGATGAGGCCGGAAGCCGTTTGCTGGGGCAGGTTGTTCTGGTGGAGGAACGCCTGCAATTCGCCAAAGACGGGGGCAAAGTTCGGATCGTCGGTCAGAAGCTCGATTTTCGTGCCTTCGGGCGGCTTAAGCTCGCCAAAATCGAGATCGGCCGGGATGCTCAGGTCGTATTTTCCATCAGCGGGCGCAGTCGGCGCTTCACGGCGGCGCGCGTCTTCGGCCAGAAGGCCTTCGTAGTGCTCACGGAAGCGGCCGACATCCGGGCGGCCATCGGTGTGAAAATCCTGCCCGATCCACAAAAGGTCGCTGCCAGAATCCGGCTGTGCGGCGGGCGCATCACCGGCTGAAACTTGGCTTTCGGGGCTTGGGGTCGTGGTTTCCGTCATCGCTCGCAATCCTCATGAGGTCGAGAGCGATAAAACGCTGGGCGTTCAGTGCGTCACATGCACGAGGGTCCGAAAACGGCGAAATGAAGAATTCCGTTGTTGATTTTTGCAGCAATTCCAAGAGCATAAGTCCGTCCGGCGTGGACAGGACGCGGCGAACGGCGGTCACAGCTTCCCGAGCGGCGGCCTTGTTGCCGGGATCGGGGCTTTCGGCGAGATTGTTGAGGTAGTCGGTGACGGGTCCGGCCTCAGACAGGCGCAGCGGGAGCTTCATTCTGCACTTGTTCCTTGCGAATGACGGTCAGACGGTCGCCGGAGGCCTGAATGACCTTCCGCAGCGTCTCGATGAAGTCGATGTAGTTGGGTGCCTGGTCTTGCAGCACCTCGAACGCGAGTTGCAGGTTCGACCGGGTGGTCAGCACGTCGTCGCGGTTCTGCGATTTCTGCAACGGGCTGATCGGTTGCAGCGTGATGGCTTGCCCGTCGATCGAAACGATGTCCTCGAGGAGCCCCGATTGGACGCCGATCCACTCGACGCGCTGCACGAATGGGAAGATCAGTTCGGTCCAGAGCGGAGCGGAGGGCTTTCCGAGGCGTTCCTGCACGCGACGGGCTTCGTCAAGCCATTGCGTTGCTGTCGGGGGCGTGTCGCCGCGCTGACGGGGGCCGGACTGGTAGAATAGCTCGCGGATTGTGCTGGTCATGTCCTCGCGCGTGAAGAACGAGGTTTCGAGATTGGTGGTCTTGTTCAGTTCATAGACCTGATCCTTGGAGAACCTTGGCCCGGCCGGATAGGCGGTGCCTGGCGTGATGCCCTTGGAGAGGTCGAGATAGGCGTCGTGAGAATAGATCAGCGTGGTTTTGAGCTGATCCTCGAGCCCGAGGAGGATACTTTCCTCCACCTTGTCGAGCACGCGCATGTCCGGCAGGGCGCGCATACCGGGACCGCGCCCCCAGGGCTGCCGCGGCTGGGGATTGAAGCGGCCGACGAGCAGGGGGCACGATCCGACCATCGGGCCGAGGGTAAAGGGCTCTTCCGGCGTGACGCGCTTGCCGTCGATGGTGACTTCCATGCGCCAGAGGGGGTTGGCGGGGTCTGTCCAGTCGAGCCAGAAGCCCCAGACGCAGGTGCAGAAGGTGCCGGGTTTTTCGATCTTGGTGCGCAGTTCCCGATCGTTGAGGTTGATGTCGGGGTAGGCGGCGAAGAGGGCCGGAAGGGTGCTGGCGCGCACGGTCTGCTGGCGGAACCTGTCGAGGTATCCGAGGTGGCCGGGCGTCAGAAAAAGCTCGGACGGCGGCACGCTTTCGCAGAAGATGGGTTGCGTTCGGTGGGAGAGCTGCACCCAGAGTGCCGGAGTTCCGTGGGATGCGGCTTCAAAGGCCCATTGTGGAGCGATGTCGTTGTAGTTCGAGGCCGCGATGAGGTCGCGGATGTCCTGTTCGCGCTTGGTGGCAAATTCGAGGACCTGTTTTTCCATCTCTTCGGGCACAGGCGTAAGGACCGAAATCTCGAACCAGTGCGCTTCGGGCGGGGTGAAGTAGGTCACGATGTCGCCGGCGAGGTCTGCGGCGCAGGTTTCGCCGAGAGAGTGGTAGACGGTCGTTTCGTCATTGCGCTGCACGCGGCGCGAGTTCGGGGCCGTGGTGAATTCGTCTTCGCGCTGCGGCGCGCAGAAGCGATAGACGCTTTCGATCTTGTCGCGCACGTCGTCGCGGAATTGGCGCGCGTCGTCAAAGCGGGACTGGAAGTCCTTTGAAGGCTTCATTTCATCACGCGAAACAGTGAGCGGCGCAGGTAGTTTTGGCGAAAATCTGTCGTCAGGCCGCTTGCGAGGTCCTGGCTGGCGGCCGAGCGTTCCTGTTCGGCTATTTGCCGTTCGCGCTGCCGATCGGCGGCGACTTTCGGGTCTTCCTTGGGTGCCTTTATTCGCATTTCACAACCTGCGCTCCGTGCGCGGCGAGGATGCGGCGAAAGCGGCCGAGGGAATATGCACGGGCGCCGATCAGGTGCGCGCACTGGCTGACGCAATTCATCGTCGGATGGAACGGCAGGGTGATTGCGGTGTCGGGCGGCGCAAGGCGATAGACCGTTTCGCAGGCAAGGAACCGGTTGGCGAGCAGGTTTTCGACGTAATCGTGGCGGTATTCGATGCGCAGGTGCGCGCGTCTGGCGACCGGATCAAGGAAGAACCATGTTTCGCCGTCTTCCATGACACCCCAGGCCTCGACGTGGCCAAACATGGACCAGTCCCGCCGGGCCCATGCCTCTCGGACGCCTGCGGGTTTGTGAAACCCGAAATAGAACAGCGCCGGCATCATCGCAGGTGCGGGTGCCTTCTGACGATGGCCGAGGGGCGAAGCTGCACGACATTCGGTCGCGTCACGCTCATGGCCTCTCCGCCGCCCATGAGCGCGTTTTCGAGGGCTTCGACGACGTGGGAATAGATGTTCTTGACCGGCTTTTCCGTGAACATGCCGTCCACGCCTCTGATGGCGCGATAGTGGTATCCGCCGGCCATGCCGGCCTTGAGCGTAAGACAGGACGGCGCGATCAGGAGCCCGTATCGCCTTTGAAGGACGCGCTCGACGGTCGAACGCCTGATTTCCGGGTTGTTGTCGGTGGACGCGGGGAAGACGCGCATTCCTTCGGCGTGGAAGATTTCAAACGCCGTGACTTCGGTATTGTCGCGCCGGTCCCCGCCGCGCGGGTCGCCCCAAATCTCGAAGGCATAGCCCGGATACCTCTGCGCCAGGTGTCGCGCGACGCGGGGAGCGAACATTGTGGCGCTCTCGTTGTTGCCGATGAGTTCCGAGAACACGGTCCATCGGTCGTTGCGGCACTGACAGAACGCCGCGGCCGGTTGTCTGCCGAAATCCAGCCCCACGATGATGGGCAGGCCCGGCACGGGCTCCGGCTCCGACTTGGCGATGTGGTCATCTGGCAAGAAGGTCGGATAGACCGGCTCCCCGTGCCGCGCCAAACCGACCCGGTTCATGATGCGCCGGTCGATCAATTCCTTTTTCCATGCGCCGATCTTCTCGATGTAGGGCTCTTTCAGCCATTTCTGGTTTTCGGCTTTCGGGTTCGGCTCATAGGTGATCTTGCCGTTCTCGATCCGCTCGATCAGCCCCGGCGGCTGCACGAAGAAGTTCCAGTTGTGCGGCTTCTGAAACTGCCGCTTCATGTCGTCCGACCAGTCCGCAGGCACCGGCATGTCGCCGCGCATGTAGGGTATCCAGTGCCCTTCCTCCGGCGCGTTGAGGTCGATGAACCCGCCATACCAGGTTGCCCCCGGCCCGTTCATCTTCGACGGGAAACGCGCGCAGCGAGAAAGAAGTTCCGTCACCACGCCAAGCTGCACAAACTGCCCCTCGTTCACGAAGAACCCGGTAATCTCGAACGACGCCAGAACACGCTCGGCCGTCATCTCGTCAGGCAGAGCCAGAAACACGACCTCGCACTCGACCGTCGTGCCATCGCCCGACCAGTGCCGCCGCTTCAACGTGTGCGACCGCGGCTCGGACCTGACCATCGTTCCCCACTCATGCTCGGGAAACCACTGCGGCCAGGTCGTCGCCAGAATTGTCGTGTCGATCTCCTTGTACGTCCCCCGCGTCACAATCCACCGAGAGCGCCGCACACCGTCATAATCCGGCTCCTGCTCATTCGCCGTCGCCCAAATCCGCTGAACACACGCCGACGACGACCCCGAACCGATCGGCCCCTGTATCACATCCAGCCGGCCCCTCGACCAGAAGAACCGCGTCAGAACCTCCCCGTCAGGCTCATAAAGCCGATCCCCCTTCCGCGTCCGCGCAAGAGACATTACCCCCTCCCCTTCACAGGAACACCCGACAAAACATCCCGAACAGTCCGCCCACTTGAAGCATTCCGCGAAACACGCCCCTCATACCACTCCTCCACAATCCGCCTGATAACCCGGCTCCGCTGACCCTCCCCGCCAACACGGTCAATCTCCGCCAGACACCCCTCCGGCAACCCAACCGTCACCTGCCTCAGCCCTACCCCAGGTCTCCCGCCAGCCATCCGAACCCTCCGAGTTTTCCACTGCAAAACTCATCCCACACCCCACAAACCCCCCACATGCACGAGTTTCCCACTGTAAAACTGCCAGTTACCCACTTTAAAACATGGGAAACTCCAAGCGCCTGATAATAATGAAAAATTTTGGATGGGTCGCGCGGGGGTGGAGAATGATATGCGCGCGCCCCGGTTTTTGCCCCCACCCCCCCCTCGATCCGGTCCGGGGCGCCGACATGCCCCCCCGATGACTGGTCAGCGGCCTAGGTGGAACGCTGGCCCGTTCCACCTGCTAGGCTATGCTATTGATCCGACTGGCTTCTATCATCAAGGCTAGGTGATAGGCTATCGGCTTGCACGTCGATTATCCTCTCTCCGGGCCGGATGTAGGCATATCCGGGCGATTCAACGTTCACGGTGACGGATGTTTGCGGGCCCTTCTTCGCTTCGCCCGCGAAGAACTCGACCATCCTCGCCCTGACCGTTGCAGGCTGTCCTTCCTGCATGAGCTCAATCCCGACGACAATTGCCCGTTTTCTGGCCGTTTCTCGAAGGTTGTCAACCTCTTGCGCGAAGTCGGCTTTTTTGGTTTCGAGCATCGCCTTGATGTGGGGGCGTGAGAGGGCTCGACTGAGGGCGGTCCTTGCCATGCCTACGCGTGACGCTGCCTCTGTGACTGTGACGGCTTCTTCGGCGATAATGGCGACGGCTTCCGCCGTCCTTGCTGTGATACCTCCCCCCCTGGAGGGGGGCTTGTTGGTGTGTGTCACATGCTGGGATGCGGATGCGGTCTTTGTCATGGGCCGGAGGGATACCCCGCCCGCCTGACGCTCTCCATGCACATAGGAGCGGATGCCATCGTGGCGCGGATCGGGCCGACCGATCATCTGCCGCGCGCCAGGTTGAGGCTATGCCCCTCAATTCACGGCGGGAAGCTATTTTATTTATGACCGCTTGACACGCCAAGCGAAGCGCGCTAGATGTGTCTCATGGCGCTCGACACGCCACCAGCAACAGGAGATACGACAATGAGCGCGCAGATTGATCTTTTCGACCGCTCGCCCGCCATGTCCCCGGGCGCGATGCTGGAAGCGGCTCGCGCCTACCTCACCCGCCCCCAGCGCGATGTTCTGTCATCTTGGGACGCTCTTCTGGCTTACATCCACCTCAAGCACGGGAACCCTCGGCGTGAGGAGTTTCGCGTTTTATTCCTTAACCGCAAAAACTGCCTGATCGAGGACCGACTGATGGGCGCCGGCACGATAGACCATGTCCCCGCCTATCCGCGCGAAATCCTGCGCGAAGCGATCCTGTGTGATGCGTCCGCGATCATCCTGATCCACAACCACCCTTCCGGCGATCCGACGCCATCGCAAGGGGATATAGACATGACCGGCCAGATAGTCGCCGCCGGTCAAACGCTAGGTGTCACTGTCCACGACCATCTTGTCATCGGGTCGGGGCGCGAGGTTTCTATGCGGTCAGATGGTCTAATGTGACGCATCGCAGCCACTTAGGGCTTTGACGATTTCCCCTTAATCGCCTATATCTTGCGTGATGGCAGATATAGGCGATTAATCA
>JBEIHO010000087.1:0-11844 GCA_040381215.1 Alphaproteobacteria bacterium
ATGCGGCTGATCTTGGCGGCAAGGAAGGGGATCAGCGAAAGCGTCAGGTAGCCGTGAGCGATGGTGCCCTTGGTCGGCAGTTCACGTTTGGCGCGCTCGACGTCGATGTGGATCCACTGGTGGTCCCCCGTTGCATCGGCAAACTTGTTCACGCGATCCTGGTCGACGAGCACCCACTCGCTGACGCCAAGCTCTTCACCCACGTGCTTCTGGATGTCTGCCAAATTGATGACTTTCATGGTCTGAACTCCCCTCGTTGCGGATCTGGCTGCAGCAGCGCGCGGACGCGTGCCGTCATGTCGTCGATATATGGATCCTTGAAGCCCCGGACTGCAAGCGCCTCGGCCGTGCGGAACAGGTAGTCGCGGTTGGTTCCCAGGGGGCCCTCGGCCACTGCAATTCGTGCGGCCTTGTCGGCCGGGTCGAGGCCGGGCAGGTAGCGCGGGTGGGCCTCGTTGATGACAAAGGTGATGCCGCGCACGGCGATTGCCCCGATCGTCAGGTCGACCCAGGTTGGCGTGTAGGCGCCGGACAGCATCTCGCGCATCCAGAGAATGCGCGTTTCGCTTTCGACGCGCTCTGGCGAGATGCGATGGGCCACGCCATCGCATGTGCCTCCGGGCACGAGGCACATCATGAGACCGGGCTTGTCGGGCATCGCCCGGCCAAAGACGAGGCGCATGGCAAAGCGGCGGCTGTAGCCTGCAAGCGATGCGTTCTCACTTCCGGCAACCTCGATCGCCGGGTTCCACATCAGGGATCCGTAACCGAATACCCAGAGGTCACTGTCCTTTGCGTGGCTTGCCAGGATCTGCTGGCGGGAAAATTCGCGCGCCTCCTCGGACATGACCTGACCGTCGCCAAACTGCGCGGACAGCATTTGGTAGGCCTTCACGCGATCTGGCGTAAAGTCGGCGCGTGCAAGCTGGCCGTCGGCACCCGACGGCCGCAGGGTTTCGGGCGGTGGCTCAGACGATTTTCGAGTCACGGTTGCCCCAATAACGGTCACGGATCAGTCGCTTGTAGAGCTTGCCGGTCGGATGGCGAGGCAGTTCGCGTTCGAAGTCGACGGAGCGCGGGCACTTGATGGCGGCCAGATGCTGGCGGCAATAGGCAATCAATTCCGCGGCCAGTTCGGGCGTTGCGTCCGACCATTGCATCGGCTGGACCACTGCTTTGACTTCCTCGCCGAAATCCTCGTTGGGTACGCCGATCACCGCCACGTCAGCCACCTTGGGGTGATTGATCAGCATGTTCTCGGCTTCCTGCGGGTAGATGTTCACGCCACCCGAGATGATCATGAAGGCCTTGCGGTCGGTCAGGTAGAGATAGCCATCCTTGTCGACGAAGCCGACGTCGCCCAGGGTCGACCACCCCTTGTCATTGCGTGCTTCCGCCGTCTTCTTCGGGTCGTTGTGATAGGAGAACTCGGGCCCGTTGGCGAAATAGATCGTTCCGGGTTCGCCGACCGGGCACTCGTTTCCGTCCTCGCCCACGATGTGCAGTTCGCCCAGCAGGGCTTTGCCGACCGATCCGGGATGGGCGAGCCATTCCGGGCTTGTGATGGCGCAGAAACCGTTTCCTTCAGTTCCGGCGTAGTACTCGAAGATGACCGGTCCCCACCACTCGATCATCTGGCGCTTGACCGGTATCGGGCAGGGAGCGGCTGCGTGAATGGCAACCTTCATCGAGCTGACGTCGTATCGGCGCCTGACTTCCTCGGGAAGCTTGAGCATGCGCACGAACATGGTCGGGACCCACTGGCTGTGCGTGGTCTTGTATTTCTGAAGCGTTGCCAGTGCCTGCTCGGGGTCGAAGTGTTCCATCACGATCGTGGTCCCGCCGAAGCCCAGGACCGCCATGTTGTAGCGCAAGGGCGCTGCGTGATAGAGCGGCGCCGGCGACAGATAGATCGTGTTTTCGTCAAAGCCGTAGAGCATCTTGACGAGCATCGACAGCGGATTGGGAGCGCCGCCGACGAGAGGTCCGCCCGTGAGTGGGCGCTTCACGCCCTTGGGGCGTCCCGTGGTGCCTGAGGAATAGAGCATGTCCGTGCCTGGCGTTTCGTCGGCCACGGGTGTTGCGGGCATGGCCTTGAGTGCGGCTTCTGCGCTCTCGTAGCCGTCCATCGTGCCGCCGAACATCAATTTCCTGACGGTTGGCATGCGCGTTCCGAGTTCGCGTGCGACATCCCCCATCTGTTCGGACGCTATGAACGCCTTGGCGGCGCAGTCGCTCACGATGTACTCGACCTCGCCCGTGGTGAGGCGGGAGGAGATGCAGGTGAAGTACAGGCCTGCGCGCTGTGCTGCGGTGCAGATGGGCAGGTAGTGGACGTTGTTCTCCATGAAGATGGCGACGGTGTCGCCGACCTGCAGCCCAAGCTTGCGGAACAGCTGCGCCATCTGGTTCGAGCGATCCTCGAGCTGGCGATACGTTACGGTTTCGCCGGTTCCGGCCATGATGAACGCCGGCTTGTCGGGCAGGGTTTGGGCGTGGACTGACGGATGCATCTCGGACCTTCCAGTTGCTTCGCCTTTTTGTTTATGGCCTTCGCCTGTTTCCGTCCAGCACCTGGTGCCGGATTTGTCCCCGCGAACGGCGCCAGGCGGCTGTTTTTATCCGCCGGGACAATTGCTAAGCTCGGGGCATGTCCACATTCGCCGGAGGCAATAGTCCCATGAGCTACAAGGAAATCACCTACGCCGTTGCCGACAATATCGCGACCCTGACCCTGCACCGGCCCGACAAGATGAATGCCTTCACGGGCGTCATGATGGCCGAGATGATCGATGCCTTCGACCAGGCGGACGCCGATGACAATGTGCGGGTGGTGATCGTGACGGGGGCGGGACGGGCGTTCTGTGCCGGCGCCGACCTTTCGGCTGGCGCAAAGACCTTCGACTATTCGGCGCGCAGCGACCGGCCCGAAAAGGTCGGTGCCGAGACGAACGGGGCCATCGACTGGAGCAGCGAAGCCGTGCGCGACGGGGGCGGGCGGCTGACCTTGCGCATCTTCGAGAGCAAGAAGCCTGTCATCGGTGCCATCAATGGTGCCGCGGTTGGTGTCGGTGCCACCATGCAGTTGCCGATGGATATCCGGATTGCGAGCGAGACCGCGCGCTTCGGGTTTGTGTTTGCCCGGCGTGGCATCGTGCCGGAAGCGTGTTCGAGCTGGTTCCTGCCGCGTCTTGTCGGCATTTCCAGGGCGATGGAATGGTGTTCGACGGGACGGGTCTTCGATGCGCAGGAGGCCCTTGCGGGAGGCCTGGTGTCGCGGGTCGTGAAGCCCGAGGACTTGCTTGCGACCGCCCATGCGCTGGCGCGCGAGATCGCCGACAACACGGCGCCTGTTTCGATCGCGCTCACGCGGC
Source organism: Alphaproteobacteria bacterium (assembly GCA_040381215.1). Lineage (GTDB taxonomy): Bacteria > Pseudomonadota > Alphaproteobacteria > Micropepsales > Micropepsaceae > SZUA-430. The sequence goes on from JBEIHO010000087.1 coordinate 3,375, forward strand.
AGATGCTTTGGCGCATGCTGGGGGCAGACCATCCCATGGAAGCGCACAAGATCGACAGTCGCGCGATCTTTGCGCGTGGTCGCCAGGGCGATGCGCGCGAGGGTGTGGTCTCGTTTCTCGAGAAGAGGCCTGCGAATTTTCCTGACCAGGTCTCGAAGGACATGCCGCCCTTCTATCCGTGGTGGAGCGATCGCAAATATTCCTAGGGCCCGGGTTGGGCCTCGTGCGGATGGTCCTCGCGGCGGAAGTGCCAGAGGTCCGTCCGCAGGCGGAAGATGATCCAGACGGTGGCAACGCTCAGGGGGATCACGAGCACGGCGTTCAGGACGCCGAAGCCTTGCGCGAGGGCGCCGAACAGGATCGCGCCGAGGGGCGCGCCAGCGGTTTGCGAGAATTGCTGCATCGCCAGCACGCGTGCGCGGTAGGCATGGGGTGCTGCGATCTGGATCATCCCGCGGGTCTGTGACATCGATATGCCGCTCGACAGGCCCCATGCCAGCATCAGCGCCGTGAAAGCTGTCGCGTCTGGGTAGGCCCATATCAACGCGAACACGACGATGTTGCTCAGTGACAGGAGCATGACGAGGCGTCCTGCGTGGTCGACGGGGCGCATGCGTGACAGGGCGAAGGAGGACAGGGTCAGACCGGTCAGGAAGGCCGTGAATTGCAGTGCGAGCATGCCCGATCCGCCCTGGAAGATGTCGCGCACCATCAGCGGTATGCCGACGAGAAACATGCCGTTGAAGACCGGAGCGCTGATTGTCAGGTAGAGGATCAGCGTGCGCAGCCGGTCGTTGTTCCAGGCCACGCGGAAACCATCGATGAGCTGGGTGTGAAGCTCGCGCAGCGGGTTTGCGTGGGGCGGGCGGATGTCGAATGGCGTGGTGATCTCGAGGCGCGACATGAGCATGGCGGCGAAGGCCATGAGGGTCGCCTGCAGGCAGAGAAGTGGAACGGCGCCGACCTCGGATGCGAGGGCTGCGAGCAGCGTGCCAACGACCTGGCCGCCGAAGGTGGCGGCGACGGTGAGTGCCGATGCGCGGGCAAGTCCGAGGCTGTGGGGGGTGACGTGCGACAGCATCGCATCGCGCGCGGGGGTCGCGAAGGCGCCGACCGCGCTCAGCATGCACACGATCAGGGTTGCGGAGACCAGAGACAGGCCTCCGGAGGCAACCACGAGGGCCAACAGGACCGGCAGCATGCTCATCACGATCAGGAGGCGTGGCAGGTAGTGCTTGAGATCGCGTCCGTCGGCAACCGCGCCTGCCAGAAGGATCAGGAAGAGAAACGGCAGGTTGGCGCAGGTCTGGGCGAGGCCGACATTGAATTGGCTTTCCTGCAATTCCTGGGTGATGAGCCAGGGGAAGAGGACTGTCAGCATGCCTCCGGCGGCAAACTGGATGGCCTGCGCAACAAGATAGCGGTCGATGCCTGCCCGGGTTGGACGTGTCACCCCGGTTTTCCTTCGGCAAGAGGCATGGCCTTGATGTGCAGCAGGCGCGTGCGGGTGACCAGCAGGATCAGGATGATGGCCATGGCGATCGCCGGAAACAGCGTGGCGTGGCGTGCACCGGTTACCTGGACGACGAGGCCTGCGAGCAGGGCTCCCACCGACATGCCGCCCGTGAAGCCGAGCTGGAAGATGGACATCACGCGGGCGCGCAAGGCGGGTGGTGCGTGTTCCTGGACGGTGGTGCGGGACATCGAGATCATCACGCCGGCGCCAAGGCCCCAGACGAAGATCAATCCGTACAGGACGAAGAGCGGTGCCTTGATGCTCAGGAGCATCAGCACCGTTGCGCCTGTCGACACGGCACCGACGATCAGGCGTCCGCGGTTGACGATGTGGCCGATGCGGCTGATCGTGAAGGACGAGACAATCGTTCCTCCCCAGAAGCAGACCTGCATGGTCGAGATCTGCTCGACTTCGCCGCCGAATTCCTCGCGCAGGATGACCGGCAGGACAACCATGAACGAGCCGATGAAGAGAACGCCGATGCACAGGGTGAGCAGCGTGACCGGGAACAGCGCCTCGGAGGCGCGCACCGCTGCGAGGCCTGCCCGGATTCTCTGCCATTGCGAGGTGTCATCGCCGGCTGCGTGATGGCTCTCGTGGGTGCTCGGCAGAAGCCGCCAGGCTGCGTAGAGGCCGATGGCCTGGGCGATCACCTGGGACAGGATGAGCACTTCCGGGCCGGTGGCGGCGGCGAAGCGGGCGGCCAGCATGCCGGCGATCTGGCCGAGGAACTGGACGCCGACCATGGTGGTGACGGCGCGCTGGATGGACGTCATGCCATCCGGCCCGAGGACGTCACCGAGGGTGGCCTCGCGGGCTGGAAGGATGAACGCCGTCACGAGACCTATCGCCAACCCGTAGGCGATCAACCATTCAAAGCGCAGCGCGCCGGCCCAGAGCACGATCACGAGTATGAACGGCGGCAGGGCGGCCGCGGCGTGGCACAGCATGAGGAGCTTGCGCCTGTCGAGCCTGTCGGCGACTGCGCCGCCGACAAGCATGAATACTGCCGACAGCAGGGTCAACGAAGTCTGGGCAAGGCCGATCTGATTCGCGGGCGCGTGCAGGACCGTGGTTACCAGATAGGTGAACATCACCATCTGGACACCGATGGCGAAAAACCATGTGGCTGTGCCGGCGAGGTACCATTGATATTGGCGCCGCGCGGGGGCTTGTGGGTCTGGCATCGCCTGTTTTCTTCCCGTTCTGGCAAGCGATAGCAGGTGTGACCTGCGATCCAAAGGTCTTCGACAGCTTCTTGATGTGAAACAGGCGTGGTATTTGTTCAAGGCCAATGATTTGTGCCGTGTCGCAGCTTCGGGGCCACAGCGCTTTCCTGACTGTGCACAGGTCACCCAACGACGCCTGAGGATTCATGCCGCCTGAAGTCAATGTCATCAGCTTTGTGCTTGGACTGTCGGCGTTGCTGCTTGTGGTCAGCCTGCTCGTGCCCATGTCCAAGCGGGTCCAGGTTCCCTTCACGGTGCTGCTTGCGCTGGCGGGTATCGGCCTTGGATTTGTCCAGTCGGCGGCCGGGCATGCGGGCGGATCGGGCAGTGCGCTGGTGAACGCGATCGGTGCGCTCGACATGCCAGCCGAGGCGTTCCTATACGTGTTCCTGCCGCCGCTTCTGTTCGCCGGCGGGCTGACGGTCGATGTCCGGCGGCTGTTTGACGACATTGCGCCGGTCCTGATGCTGGCGGTCGTCGCTGTGCTTGCGTGCATGGTCGCGGTCGGCTTCTCGCTGCACTGGGTTTCCGGCATGAGCCTGATCCTGTGCCTGATCATCGGCGCCCTTGTCGCCACGACCGACACGGCTGCGGTGCTCGGCATCTTCAGGGATATCGGCGCGCCCAGCCGGCTTTCGGTGATCGTCGAGGGCGAGAGCCTGTTCAACGACGCGGCGGCCATCGCGCTGTTCGTCGTGCTGCTTGCCGCCTTCACGGGAGCGGGAGAGCCCAGTTTCCTGTCGGGGACGCTGGAGTTCGTGAAGGGGTTCGTCGGCGGGCTGCTGCTTGGTTATGTCATGGCACAGCTTGCGGGTTTCATGATCAGCCAGTGGCGCGGGGCGGCGGTGACGGAGATCACGCTTTCGGTCGCCTTCACCTACATGACGTTCGTGCTCGGGCAGGCCTATCTGGAGGTCTCAGGCATCATTGCGGTGGTGACGGCGGCGATGGTCTTTGCCTCGACCGTTCGGACACGGCTTTCGCCGGGAACCTGGGAGACGCTCCTGGTTACCTGGCGACAGCTCGAGTTCTGGGCAACATCGCTGATCTTCGTGCTGGCTTCGATGCTGGCGCCGCGCATGTTCAGTGCGATGGAGTGGACGGACGGCGTTGCCATCGCAACGGTTTTCATCGTGGCGCTGGTGGCGCGCGCGGGCGTGTTGTGGGGCGCCTTGCCCGCCTTGTCGTGGATCGGCCTGTCGCAGCCGATCAGCCATGCCTACAAGCTTGTCCTGTGCTGGGGGAGCCTGCGGGGGGCGGTGACGGTTGCGCTGGCGTTGCTTGCGGCCACGGAGATATCGGAGGGGTTTGAAGGTGGCGGGTTCTCGCCCGAGGCGCGCTTCATCTTCGTGGTCGGGCTTGGCTATGTCTTCGCGACCCTGTTCATTTCGGCGCCGACACTGCGTCCGCTCATGAAGGCGCTGAAGCTCGACAAGCTGTCCGCTGAAGAGCGGCTGGTCCGCGATCGCGTCATGTCGCTGTCGCGCAGCCGGGTCCGCGAAGGCCTGGTGCGGGTTGCCGAGACGCTGGGACTGCGGGATGCGCTTGCACCCGAGGCGCCTGCGGGCCGGGTGCGCAACGACGCGGCGGTGCCGCTCACGCAGGACGACCTTGTCCGCGCGGGCCTGATCGTCATGGCCAACCGCGAGACCGAGCTTGGTCTTGAGTATCTGCAGCGTGGCCTGGTGGGGCGGACTGTCGCCGAGCGGCTCAGGGCCGATGCGAGCCGGGTGCTCGATGGCGTGCGCCAGTCAGGTCGCGCGGGCTATCTTGCGGCGGCGCTTGGCGGGCAGAGGCCGGGGTGGCAGTTCCAGCTGGCGCTGTGGCTGCAGCGGCAGGCGGGCCTGCATGGTCTTCTCGAATACGAGGTCGCCAACCGGTTCGAGTTGCTGCTGGTCAAGCAGCTGGTGCTGCGCGAGCTGCAACTTTTCTGCGATGGCAAGGTGGCTGCGTTGATCGGTGCGGATGCGGCGCGCTCGGCGCGGGAGGCGATCGATGGCCGGCTTGCGGCGGTCGGCAGCGCGATCGAGACGCTGGACCTCCAGTATCCCGACTTCACCAAGGCGATGCGCTCGCGTTATCTCGAGCGGCTTGCGATCGGGCTCGAGGAGGCCGAATACCAGGGGCAGCTGGACCAGTCGCTCATATCGGATGAGGTGTTCGAGAGCCTCGAGGAGGACCGAACGGCGCGGCGCAAGGTGGCTGAAGCGCGGCCACCGTTGGACCTGGGGCTGCGCCTGACCGAGATGCTTGCCAAGGTTCCCATGCTGGCCGGGCTGCAACAGGGGCAGATCGCGCAGTTGGCGCGGACGCTGACGCCGGAGCTGTTTCCCCCGGGGGAGCGCATCATCTCCGCGGGCGAGCATGGCGACCGGATGTATTTCATCGCCGCCGGTGCCGTCGATGTGATGGTGGGCCCGGAGCCCGTGCGGCTCAAGGTGGGTGATTTCGTCGGGGAGATGGCGCTGCTGACGGATCGGCCGCGCAGTGCCGACGTCGTGTCGGCGGGCTATACCAACCTGCTGGTGCTCAAGCGCCGGGATTTCGAGATGCTGCTCAAGGCGCACCCGGGCCTGCGCGACAAGATCGCCGCGACGGCCCGGCAGCGCGAGAACGAGAACCGGCGCGCACCCGATGAGGGCGGTTGAGTGACCTAGCTGCCGGTCCAGTTGCCAGCCAGTTCGGCGGCGCATTGCAGGGTGGACTTGTCGGCCACGTCGCGACGGGCGCTGACTTCGAGGTCCACGAAGGCGCCTTCGATTGCAGTGCCGAGGCCGCCTGCCTTTTCAGCCCTGGTCGCGATGTCCCGGGCGAGCGCACGGCAGGGATCGACTTGCCCATACATGGCATAGAGCGGGCCCAGCAGGATCAGCTGCAGCAGCACGACCAGGAACGCGAGGGACCTCATGGCAGGATCTCCTTGTGGTGGCCTTCAGGTCAGGGCCGGGTGGGATCGCGGTCGAGGCCCATGGTGTCGCTGCGACCGCTGCTGGTGTTGCAGGCGCCGTAGCCAGACTTCCAGCCGGCGCGATAGGCGTCGCTGGTCTTCCATTCCACTTCGTCGCGCACCGGGTTGGATGGCGGCGCCCCTTGAGCGCGCGCGGTTCCCGTCGCGCAGCCGTCGCCGAACCCCGCATTGTACATGGGGTCCTTTTCGTACTGCGAGGTGGTGCAGGCTGCCAGTGCGAGCGGTGCGATGGTGGCCAGTGCGATCAGGCTCAGGCGCATGGTTGGTTCCCCCTTGTCCAGATGTTGCTGCGAGTTAACGCTTTCTGCACCTCCGGCGTCAAGGCGGCGGCGCGCGCGTTCCAAGCGGATATTAAGGATTTTCCGCCATATTCCTCGCCATCGACCATGGTTCATTTCTGCGGACACATCCATCGTGCACACGACACTTGAGACCCTGACAAGCCTCGCCCGTGATCGATCCGGGGTCGGGCGACAGGTCCTGTTCGACCGCGTCGCGAGCCTGCTCCTCGATGGTGGCGGCTCGTTGCCGCCGAGTGCGATGGCCCTGATCGACCAGATCCTGACGGGCCTGCTGCACGAGGTCGAGGTCGATGTCCGCAAGAAGCTGGCGTGCCGCATTGCGACGCTCGAGGGCGCCCCGCGCGAGTTGATCCGGACGCTGGCTGCCGATGAAATCGAGATCGCCGAGCCGATCCTTGCGCATTCACCCGTTCTGTCGACGGAAGACCTGATTGCGATCATCACGGCGCGTTCGCCGGCGCATCGGGAAGTGATCGCGCGGCGTGCCGGGATCCCGGCGGAAGTGGTCGCAGCGCTCGTGCGGCTCAAGGAACCGCAGGTGATACGCACGCTGCTGGCCAATGCGGGTGCCACGATCCCCCGCAATGTTTTCAACGACCTTGTCGCCATTGCGGAGAGCATGGACCGGATCCGCACGCCCCTGATCGGGCGCGAGGACATGCCCAAGGACCTCGCCTATCAGATGTTCTGGTATGTGTCGGCAGCCATGCGGCAGTCCATCCTGCAGAAATTCGCCATCGAACCGCAAGAGCTGGATGGCATCATCGCCGAATTGATCGCCGAGCGTGGCGCGGCGCATGTCAGGCCGTTTCCTGCGCAGCCCGCATGGACGTCGGGCGAGGTGCAGGCGCTGGTCGCCACGGCGCGCAAGGGCGACGTCGAGGGTTTCACGCGGGCGCTGGCCGTGGTTGTCGGCATCGATGCGCCGACGGCCCGACGCATCGTGTCGGACATCGGTGGCGAGCCCCTGGCGCTGGCCTGCAAGGCCATGGGGGCAGACCGGCTGCAATTCACCTCGATCGTCGTGCAGATGGACAAGCTGATCACCGGCACCACGCGGCCACCGGCGTTTCTGGCGGATGTGGCGCGCGCCTACGATTCCATGACGTCGTCGCGTGCCAAGGCCCTCCTGAAGGTCTGGTCCCTGCATGGGGCGCCGCGGGCGGCCTGATTTCCAGCGCGCGACGCCTGAGACAATTGGGCCCGCTTTACTTCGCGGGCCAAACGCCTTACTTCCACACCGCAATTCGCTTCCCCCCACGCGCCTGACAGAGAAAGGGAACGACTTGCAGCTCCAGGAAGCCCTTACGTTTGACGATGTCCTGCTGGTGCCCGGTGCGTCCGAGGTACTCCCGGGACAGGCCGACACACGCACCCGCCTGACCCGCACGATCGAGCTGGCCGTGCCGCTGCTGTCTGCAGCCATGGACACGGTCACGGAGGCGCGCCTTGCCATTGCGATGGCGCAGGCTGGTGGCATGGGGGTCATCCACCGGAACATGACCCCGGAGGAGCAGGCCGCGCATGTGCGGCAGGTCAAGAAATTCGAAAGCGGCATCGTCTTCAACCCGATCACGATCGCGCCTGACGCGACGCTGGCGGAAGCACGCAGCATTCGCGAGACGCACCGCATCTCGGGCATCCCGGTGGTGGAACCCGCGAGCGGCAAGCTGGTCGGCATCCTGACCAATCGCGACGTGCGCTTTGCCACCGACTTGCGCCAGCCCGTCTCGCAGCTCATGACGCGCGAGAGGCTTGTGACCGTTCGCCAGAATATCGGCATGGACGAGGCCAAGCGCCTGCTGCACCAGCACCGCATCGAGAAGCTGCTGGTGGTGGACGACCAGTTCCGATGCATCGGCCTGATCACGGTGAAGGACATCGAGAAGGCCGAGTCGCATCCCAATGCGGCGAAGGATGCACAGGGCAGGCTGCGCGTGGGCGCGGCGACGACCGTGGGTCCGGATGGCATGGAGCGGACCGAGCACCTGATGGGGGCTGGTGCCGACGTGATCGTCGTCGACACGGCCCACGGCCATTCGGCACGCGTGATCGAGGCGGTGGAGCGCATCAAGCGCCAGTCGAACGCGACGCAGGTCATCGCCGGCAACGTGGCGACGGCAGAGGCGGCGCGTGCCCTGATCGGCGCGGGCGCGGATGCCATCAAGGTAGGCATCGGGCCCGGCTCGATCTGCACGACACGCATGGTGGCCGGTGTCGGCGTGCCGCAGCTGACGGCCATCCTCAACGTCATCGAGGCGACACGCCCCGAGGGTGTTCCGGTCATCGCCGATGGTGGCATCAAGTTCTCGGGCGATTTTGCCAAGGCGATCGCTGCGGGCGCGAGCTGCGCCATGCTCGGTTCGCTGTTTGCCGGCACGGACGAAAGCCCCGGCGAGGTATTCCTCTACCAGGGGCGCAGCTACAAATCCTATCGTGGCATGGGTTCGCTTGG
>JBEIHO010000088.1:0-11829 GCA_040381215.1 Alphaproteobacteria bacterium
ACCTTGGTGAGCTTGGTGTCGACGAGACCGGGTGCCAGCCCGTTCACGCGGATGCCGTCGCGTGCCCAGGCCTGGCCCAGCGTCTTGGTCAGGCTGATGGCGCCTGCCTTCGAGGCTGCATAAGCCGGATTGCCGATATTTGCCTTGAAGCCTGCGATCGAGCTCACGACGATCATCGCGCCCCGGGTCGCCGCGAGAGCGGGACGGAACTTGCGGGCGCAGTCCATGAGACTGTCGAGGTTGACGGCCATGACCGTGTCCCAGCCGTGGCGCTCGAATTCGCCGCGCTTGTAGACCACCGTGCCCTGGCAGAGGACGAGGACATCGAGGCCGTCGAAGGGTTGGGGGGCGGCGTCGATCGCTTCCGGATCGCCGACGTCCACGCATGTGTAGCCGAGTTCGCGCAGGTCCGAGCCCTCATTGCCCGCATAGTCTGCGGCCGTCGCGCGGGTGCCCCAGACATGGACGCGTGCGCCGCGGGTGCGGAATGCGTGGGCGATGCCATTGCCGATGCCGCTCGAGCCGCCGACGACGAGGACGCGCTTGCCGGTGAAATCTGTGTCGTTCCTCATGGTCGATCCCTGATTTTCGTTCGAGCATGGGTGTCGGGCCCTGCCCGCCCCCTTGTCAACCAAAGGTCTTGCGGGGACCGGGCGCGCGCGCTATGGATTGTGCTATTGAGTTTCATTCTTAACTAGGTTTCGTCCATGGTTCGCTTTCTCGTCGTTGCCTCCGCCCTGTTCGCTGCCATCCTGCCTGGGCAGGCGTCGGAGGTGAACGTCTACAGCGCCCGCCACTACAGCAGCGATCGCGCCATCTGGGAGGCCTTCACCCGTCGCACCGGGATCAAGGTGAACGTCGTCGAGGCGGAACACGACCAGTTGGTCCAGCGCCTGACGAGCGAGGGCGCGGGGTCCCCTGCCGATGTGCTGATCACGGTCGATGCGGGGCGGCTTGCGCGTGCGGTCGAGACCGGGCTGCTGCAATCATCACGCAATGCCGCGCTTGATGCGATCGTGCCGGCGCATCTTCGCCACCCTGACGGGCTCTGGTACGGCGTCGCCATGCGGGCGCGCGTCTTTGTCTATCACAGGGACAGGATCAAGGCGGATGAGATCCCGACCTATGAATCGCTCGCGGCACCGCGCCTGAAGGGTCGGCTGGTGACACGCAGCGGCACGAATATCTACAACCTGAGCCTGGTCGGCTCGATCGTGGCTGCACATGGGCCCGATGCGACGCGGACGTGGGCGCGCGGCGTCGTTGCCAACCTGGCGCGGCCGCCACAGGGTGGAGACACCGACCAGATCAAGGCGGTAGCGGCCGGCGTCGGCGACGTGGCGATCTCGAACTCGTACTATTTCGCGCGGCTGGCCTCGTCCGAAAAGCCCGAGGACCGGGCGGTCACGCAGCGCCTTGGCGTGGTGTTTCCCAACCAGGGCGACAGGGGTACGCATGTCAATGTCTCGGGTGCGGCTCTCATCAAGACGGCCCCCAACGCTGCCAATGGCCTCAGGCTGATCGCGTTCCTGCTGGAGCCTGAAGCGCAGCGGCTGCTGGCCGATGGCAGCATGGAATATCCGGTCAATCCCAAGGTGGCCCCGCATCCTGTGCTTGGCGCGCTGGGTGGCTTCCGGCAGGACCAGATCAATGCCGATGCCTATGCCCGCAACAGCGCGACGGCCGCACGGATCATGGATGAGGTCGGCTGGAAGTAAGGTCAGGCTTGCGCCGGAAAGACGAAGGTCATGCGCGGATCGAACGCGAGGGTGACCTTTGCTCCCTGTTCCGGCTTCTGGCCGATCGGCGTGCGGGCGACCAGGGGGGCGTCAATGCCGCTGCCTGGCAGGGGGTCGAGCTCGACCTGGGCGCTGGCGCCCAGCATGCGCGCGCTGCGGACCACGGCCTGAGGTGCGTCGCCCTGCCCCAACAAGAGGCCGGCGGCACGGATGACGATGTCGGCGGGTCCGTCCGCGAGGCCGCTTGCGGCGATGGGGCCCATCGGCGTGAGAACGACACCGGAGACCACGGATCCTGACAGGACGTTGGTGTCGCCGAAGAAGCCGGCAACGAAGCGGTTGGCCGGTGCAAACCAGATCTCATCCGGCGTGGCGTCCTGGACAACCGCGCCCATCGCCATGACGGCGACACGGTCGGCGACGTAGAGCGCTTCTTCCGGGTCGTGGGTCACGAAAAGCACCGCCGTCCCCACCGACTTCAGCAGGTCCACCATCTCGCGGCGCACCTGCTGGCGCAGGACGACGTCGAGGCTGGAGAACGGCTCGTCGAGAAGCAGCACGCCGGGTGCCGGTGCGAGGGCGCGGGCAAGGGCAACGCGCTGCTGCTGGCCGCCGGAGAGCTGGTGCGGGTAGAGGCGGCCCATGCCCGGCAAGCCCACGAGGTCGAGAAGCTCATCGATGCGCTTGCGCCGTGCAGCACCGGAGTGCGCAAGGCCAAAGGCGATGTTGGCGTCGACATCGAGGTGGGGAAAGAGGGCGAGATCCTGGAAGAGCAGACCCACATCGCGGCTCTCGGGGGGAACGAACACGCCCGTTGCCGTGACCAGGTTCTTGCCGACACGCACCTCGCCCGATTGCGGGATTTCAAGCCCGGCTGCGATGCGCAAGGCTGTCGTCTTGCCACTGCCCGATGCCCCGAGAAGAGCCACGATCATTCCCGGTTCGATCGACAGCGAGAAATCACGCAGCACGGGTGTCCGGCCGAACGCGTGATTGACCTTGCTGAAGGACAGCGCCGTCATGACACGGCGGCTTTCGCGGGGGCGCGCTCGAGGCCGAGGCATAGCAGAATGACGGGCACCAGACCGACGGCTGCAATGGCGAGGGCCGGCACGGCTGCCAGATCGAGGCGCTCGGTCGTCGCGAGCTGAAAGGCCTCGGTGGCCAGCGTGTCGAAATTGAAGGGGCGCAGGATCATGGTTGCCGGAAGTTCCTTGACCACCTCGACGAAAACAAGGGCCATGGCCGCAGCGATCGAACCTTTCATCAAGGGCAGGTCGATGCGGAACAGGATCGAAGCGGGCCTCGAGCCCAGCGTGCGGGCGGGCTCGGCATACCGCGTTCCCATCTGCAGCCACGCCGCGTCGAGCGGCGCATGGGCGACCGCGAAAAAGCGAACGAGGCAGGCGTAGAGCAGGATTGCGATGGAGCCGGAGAACAAGAGACCCGGCCCCTCGCCGCCCAGAATGCCGGCCTCTCGCAGCTGGCTGTCGAGGGCCCCGGCAACGACCAGCAGGCCGATGGCAATGACAACGCCCGGGGTGGCGTAACCGACTTCGGCGATGCGGGCGAGATGGCGGGTCTGGCTCGCAGAACGGCCCAGAAGCATGGACATGACAAGCGAAAGGGAGACCACAAGACCGGCAGCGGCCATCGCCAGGCCTGCCGTGTTGAGCGCCAATCCCTCGAGCCGGGCGAGGTCAACTTCGCTACGGGCATCGATGGCCATCGCGGCGAGGGCCACGGCAGGAAGGACGAAGCCGAGAAGGACCGGCGTGGCGCAGGCCATCAGCGCCAGCACGGCCTGCGTGCCGGTCAGGCCGGCGCGAACGGGGCCGCGCCGTGCGCCGGATGCGGGGGCGTAACGGCGCGCGCCGCGGCTTGCCTGCTCGACCAGAATGGCGGCCACGACAAAGGCCAAAAGGAGCGATGCCAATTGCGCTGCCGCGGCCGGATTGCCGGTTGCGAACCACGCTCGGTAGATGCCGGTGGTGAATACCTCGAGATCGAAATATTTCACGGCGCCGAAGTCAGCGAGGGTTTCCATGCCAACCAGGATGGCGCCGGCCGCGATGGCGGGCCGCGCCATCGGCAGGGCGACACGCCTGAAAGCTGCAAACCGCTTGAGACCCATGGTGCGTGCGGCCTCCATGGCCGTTACCGATTGTTCGGCGAAGGCTGCGCGCGCGATCAGGTAGAGATAGGGATAGAGCGCAAGGCTCAGGACAAAGATGGCACCGCCGAGCGAGCGGATCTCGGGAAACCAGTAGTCGCGCACGGACCAACCGGTTGCCTCGCGCAGGGCCTGCTGCACGGGGCCGGTCACCTGAAGAAGGTCGGTCCATGCGTAGGCCAGGATGTAGGCCGGCATCGCCAGGGGCAAAATGAGCGCGTATTCGAGCAGGCGCCGGCACGGGAAGGCATGCATGGTGACGAGCCAGGCAAGGCCCACGCCCGTCAGGGCCGACGTGGCGACGACACCTGCCACCAGCAGGAGACTGTTGGCGACGTAAGCGGGAAGCACGGTGGCCTGAAGGTGTTGCCACAGGCCTGCCGTATCGGCGTTGGCAAAGGCGAGCACGGCGACCACGGGCGCCAGGATGACAACCAGCAGCGCACAGGCGCCCATCCAGGCGGTGATCCCTGCCCGGCCGCTCATGCCCGACATTTGCGGGGACACCACCACTTGCGATCCTTGTTGCGAATTATTCGCAATTTAATCCGCGGCGGGATGCGGGGTCAAATGCGAAGGCACGTGTGCGCCGGCACGCGGGCGTGATAACCGATGGCTTCGTGTTTTGCGCCACCGGCAATGTTGGTTAAGCCTTGATGGATCCGGGTTCAGACGTCCTGCTTGCGGCCTGCATTTTCCTGGGCGCGGCACTCTATTCCAGCGTCGGGCATGGCGGGGCGTCGGCCTATCTTGCCATCATGGCGCTGTTTGGCGTGGCGGTGCCTGTCATGCGACCGACGGCGCTGGTGCTGAACATCATCGTCTCTGCCTTCGGGGCGTGGCGCTATGTTTCGCAAGGGATGTTCCGCTGGCGCGTTCTCTGGCCCTTCCTGGCCTCGGCCGTTCCCATGGCCTTCATCGGCGGGAGCATCGCGTTGCCCGGCCACATCTACAAGCCGATGGTCGGCGTCGTCTTGTGGCTGTCGGCGCTGAGGATCTTCTGGCCGGTCGCGCTCAGGGGCGTTCGGGAAGGCAGCGACCCGCCGATCGGCTGGGGGCTGGTCATCGGCGGCGCGATCGGGCTGCTCTCGGGTCTCACCGGAACGGGAGGCGGCATTTTCCTGTCGCCGCTGCTGCTGTTCATGGCGTGGTCGGTACCCAAGCAGGCCTCGGGCATCGCCGCGGTCTTCATCCTCGTGAATTCGGCGGCGGGTCTTGCGGGAAATTACAGCGCCGTTGCGGCCCTTCCCGAGGCCCTGCCCCTTTACGCGGCCGCTGCCTTGTGCGGTGCGGTTGCGGGCACGACGCTGGGCATCCGGCTGCCGGCGGACGCAATCACGCGCCTGCTTGGCGTCGTGCTGGTCGTTGCCGGCGCCAAGCTGATCGGCCTTTACTGAGGGTAGCCTATTTCCTGGGCGACGCTGGTGCCGGCGCTGGTGCGGGGACAGGATAGAGCGACGAGACACGGTCGTTCAGGTTCTGGAGCTTGAGGTTCACGGCCTGCATGGCGACACGGGCGCAGCGGCCCTGGTAGTTCTTGTTCTCGCACAAGACCCAATCGCCGGCGCCGAAGATCTGGAGGCTTGCGACCTTGTTGTCGAACTTGAAGGGGGCGAGGTCAGGGACCGGCTTGCCGAAACGCTGCGAGGTGCCCTTGAAGTCGGCTTGGTCGTAGACGACGATTTCGAGGGGCACCGGGGCCACGGGGGCGGCGGCCGGCGCCTTGCCTGATGGTGCGGCGACAGAAATTGCTGACGACACAAGAAGCGCAGTTGCCAGACACGCGGCACGGACTTTCATCGGGGATCTCCAGAACGGGTTCGTCCGTTATATAGCGCCGGCGGCGGGGCTGACGGTAGGCCCGTTTTCGTCACTTTCCCGTGCGACAATTTGTTCTATTTTTGTTTTCGGCAAATTCGGCGATGTTCGGCGCTGTAACCAGCCAGTCTGGACCCGTGCGGGCGCCTCAGGGGCCTGCCGTTTTTCCCAAGTCCTCAACGCTTGCAGATGCGCCCGGGCCGCGTGCCAGGGTGCGGGCCAGCCAGGCCAGCGCAGGCGCCCATTCAGCCTCGAGCGTATAAGGCGCATTGGCGATGACAAGACCTGTCGCGCCCATGCCCTCGGTCCGGTCCACATCGAGCTGACACAGGGAAAGCTTGGAGATCCGGGCTGATCGCAACTCGTCCAGAAAACGGCCAAACCGGGCGCGGTCCTTCAAGGGAAACCAGAGGAGAAAGACGCCCGTCGGCCATTTGCGGTGCGCGGCGATGAACGCTGCGGCCAACGCCGACAATTCATCGGGCTGCTCGAAGGGCGGATCCATCAGGACCAGTCCGCGCTTTTCCGGCGGCGGCACCAGTGCCGACAGGCGCTGGTAGCCGTCGGCCTCGAGAACGCGCACCTGCTTGATGCCGGCGGTGGCCTGCCTGAGCGCCGCGGCTTCGTCGGGATGCAGCTCGCAGGCCGTTATCCGGTCTTGCGGACGGGCCATCCGAGCCAGGAGAAGGGGGGATCCAGGGTAGGACTGAGCGGCCTGCTCGCGCACCAGGCGCAAATAGGGCTCGAGGGCGGCGGGGGGATTGGCGCCAGCCAGGACCCGGGCGATGCCCTGCCCTGCTTCCGCGGTCTTGAGGGCCTCGGGCGCCGAAAGATCGTAAATGCCACGCCCGGCGTGGGTGTCGATGAAAGCGAGGGGTGCTTCCTTTTGCTGCAGGTAGGCCACGATCCAGCAAAGAAGCCCGTGCTTCAGCACGTCGGCAAAGTTTCCGGCGTGATAGAGGTGCCTGTAATTCATGTTTTTGGCTTGTTTCCTTGGCTTTCAGGCTTGACACCTTCGTGTCCGCACGTATAAGTGCGCCCCTTTCCGGGATGACCCCAGTTTAACTGGCTGGAGCCATGCCCTTCAATTGCAGACAAGAAAGTCAGAACCATGTTCGCGGTCATCAAGGCCCAGGGCAAGCAGTACAAGGTCGCTCAGGGCGACGAACTCACCGTTGATCGCCTTCCTGGCGACGAGGGTGCGTCCGTAGCGCTCGGCGAAGTGCTGATGCTCGTCGACGGCGCCACTACGAAGGTTGGAACGCCTGTCCTCAGCGGCGCCAAGGTGCAGGCCGAAATCGTGTCCCACAGCCGTGGCGACAAGATCAAGGTGTTCAAGAAGCGCCGCCGCAAGAATTTCCATCGTACGCGTGGCCACCGTCAGGATCTGACGACGGTGAAGATCACGTCCATCACGGCCTGAGGGAGGATCCGCAATGGCACACAAAAAAGCTGGCGGTTCGTCACGTAACGGACGCGATTCCAATCCAAAGTTCCTCGGCGTGAAGCGCTACGGCGGTGAGTCCGTGATTGCGGGCAACATCATCGTGCGCCAGCGCGGCACCAAGTTCCACCCGGGCGCCGGCGTGGGCATGGGCCGCGATCACACGCTTTATGCGCTGGTCAATGGCCACGTCAGCTTCAAGCTTGACGCGCGCGGCCGCCAAGTATGCTGGGTAAAGCCGGCCAATACGATGGCGGCTGAATAACGGGACGATCGCACAAGGATCGCTCCCGGGAAGAACGGGAAGGCGGTCCAGAAGTCACGAGGGAGATGGGCCGCCATCTCCCTTTATTTTTTTCTCCTTCGTGCGACGCCAAAAGGAGACGCGGCGATGACCAGATTTGAACCGATCGTGACGCAACGAATTGTGCTGCGGCCCCTCGAGGCCCGCGACCGCACGCGCCTGATCGAGCTTGCAAACAACTGGCGCGTGGCGAAGAACCTGAGCCACATGCCCTACCCTTACACGGAGGCCTCGGCCGATGACTGGCTGGGCAAGCAGGATTCGCTCTGGTCGAGCGGCAAGTCCGTGAACCTGGCGATTGCGCTGGATGGGCAGTTCATTGGCGGCACCGGGATCGGCGTGCGCGACCACGGCGACTGGGAGCTTGGTTACTGGCTGGGTGAACCCTACTGGAACCGTGGTTATGCGTCGGAGGCCGCCACGGCGCTGCGCGATCATGCGTTCGAGAGCCTGAAGCTTGGCCATATCGTTGCCGGTCACTTTGCCGATAACCACGCCTCGGGTCGCGTGCTGACGAAGATCGGCTTTCGCTATACCAAGGAAAGCCGTCGCTACTGCCTGTCACTGGGCAAGGAAGTTCGTTGCCTCGACATGGCGATGGACCGGGTCCGGTGGCTTGAACTGCGCGGCGTTCATGAACGGGCGACCGCCGGGGCGTGAAGGGCGGCATCGCCAAAACCGGAGCGGTTTTTGCGAAATGCCTCTCGCGCAGCGGGACGCGATGTACTAATTGAAACACGCATGGGGCGCAGCGCAGGGCGGCGCCCCGGCGGCAACGCAAACCTCGCTCCCGGCGAACCCCGAAACCCATGAAATTTCTCGACCAGGCCAAGCTCTACGTGAAAGCCGGTGACGGCGGGCCGGGCTGCGTCGGCTTCCGGCGCGAGAAGTTCATCGAATATGGCGGGCCGGACGGGGGCAATGGCGGCCGTGGCGGGAATGTCATCCTGCTGGCAACGCACAATCTCAACACGCTGGTCGACTATCGCTACCAGCAGCATTTCCGCGCCAAGCGCGGCGTGCAGGGGATGGGGCAAAATCGTACCGGTGCGGCCGGCGATGACATCATCCTCAAGGTTCCGGTCGGCACGCAGGTGTTTGCCGAGGACAACCAGACCCTGCTTTGCGACCTCACGCGCGCGGGCGAGCAGTTCGTGATCGCGCGTGGCGGCGAAGGCGGGCTTGGGAACGCGCATTTCAAGAGCTCGACGAACCGGGCGCCGCGCAAGTCGACGCCGGGGGAACCGGGCGAGGAGCTGACGATCTGGCTCCGGCTCAAGCTGATCGCCGATGTCGGCATCATCGGATTGCCGAATGCCGGCAAGTCGACGTTCCTGGCCACGGTGACCAGCGCGCGGCCGAAGATCGGCAACTACCCGTTCACGACGATCAACCCGCAGCTGGGCGTCGCCGAGATCGACGGGTATGAGTTCGTGATTGCCGACCTGCCGGGGCTCATCGAGGGCGCGCATGAAGGCGTGGGGCTGGGCGACCGGTTCCTTGGCCATGCAGAACGGTGCAGCGTGCTGCTGCATCTGGTCGATGGCGGGATGACCCACCAGGAAATCGCAAAGGCCTATGCCACCGTGCGCAACGAGATTGCGGCTTACGGGCACGGGCTGGAGACGAAGCGCGAAATCGTCGGGCTCAACAAGGTCGACCTGATGAGCTCGGGTGACATGGAGCGCAAGCGGCGGGTGCTTTCGGAACTGTCGGGGGTCACGCCCCTGCCCCTCTCGGGCGAGCAGGGCGTGGGCCTCACGGAGGTGCTGCGTGCCCTGGCCCGTACGATCGAGGAGGTGCGACGGGAGAACCCGCCGCCCTATCTGGCCGATCCGCAATCGGTGCGCGAGACCGAAGCCCTGGGCGAGGATGACGCGCCGCCGACCTCCAAGGGGTGGTCTCCGTGAGCGAGAGGCTCACACGCGCGCGCACACTTGTTGTCAAAATCGGATCCTCGACGCTGGTCGATGCTGCAACGGGTGCGCTGGCGTCCGGATGGCTTGCAGCCTTTGCTGCCGATGTCGCGCGGGCACGCGCGCGGGGGCAGGATGTCGTGCTGGTTTCGTCGGGCGCGATCGCCCTTGGCCGGCGCAGGCTGGGGCTTGCGGCGGGGCCACTCAAGCTGGAGGAAGCGCAGGCCGCTGCAGCCGTCGGGCAGATCGAGCTTGCGCGGGCATGGCGCGAGGCGCTGGCGACCCACGACCTTACGGTGGCGCAGATCCTGTTGACGCTGGGCGATACCGAGAACCGGCGGCGCTACCTGAATGCACGCTCGACGCTCAAGACACTGCTGGGGATGGGTGCCATTCCGGTGATCAACGAGAACGACACGGTTGCCACCGCCGAGATCCGCTTCGGCGACAATGACAGGCTTGCAGCGCGCGTGGCCGGCATGATCGAGGCGGATGTGCTGGTGCTGCTTTCGGATATCGACGGGCTCTACACTGCCAATCCGCGTACGGACGCCAACGCCCAATTCATTCCCGAGGTTCAGGCGATCACGCCGGCGATCGAGGCGATGGCGGGGGCGGCAGGATCGGACATGGGATCGGGCGGCATGGCCACCAAAATCATGGCGGCACGGCTGGCCATGGATGCCGGCACGCACATGGTGATTGCCAATAGCGCGCTTCAGGCGCCGCTGGCGGCCATTGCCGGGGGCGGACGCTGCACATGGTTCGTTGCCCCGCAATCGCCGGGCACGCTGCGCAAGCGCTGGATCGCCGGTGCGCTGGCGCCTGCGGGCAGCCTGGTCATCGACGATGGCGCGCTGGCGGCGCTCAACCAGGGTCGCAGCCTGCTTCCTGCGGGCGTGGTTCAGGCCGAGGGGGCCTTCGAGCGTGGTGATTGCGTGATCGTGCGCGACAGCAGCGGCCGGGAGGTCGCGCGCGGACTTGTTGCCTACGGGTCCGAGGACGCGCGCAAGATCTGCCGGGCGCGCAGCGGTGACATCGAAACGCTGCTGGGCCATCGCGGGCGCGACGAGATGATCCATCGCGACGACCTCGCGCTTTTGAAAGGTTAGCCTCGAAAGGACGTTCGGGACGTGGCTGAAGACGTGCACAGGCTGCTGGAACGCATCGGGGCTGCTGCCCGCATTGCTTCACGCGTGCTGGCTCGCACGGACAAGAGCCAGCGTGCTTCGGCCCTGCAATCAATTGCCGCTTCGATCCGGACGCATGCGGGCTCCATCCTCGAGGCCAATCAGCGGGATGTGGCCCTGGCCATCAAGGGTGGCGCCAAGGGCGCCTTCACCGACCGGCTGAAGCTTACGCCATCGGGGCTTGAGGCCATGGCGAGCGGCATCGAAGCGGTGTCGTGGCTGCCCGATGTGGTGGGCGACACCGAGGCGGAATGGGTGCGCCCCAATGGATTGCGGATCGCCCGCGTGCGCGTTCCCATCGGCGTCATCGGCATCATCTACGAGAGCCGGCCGAACGTGACGGGCGATGCCGCGGGGCTGTGCCTGAAGTCCGGCAACGCGGTGATCCTGCGCGGCGGGTCGGAGGCGCTGGCCTCGGGGCTTGCGATACGCGATGCGATCGCGGCGGGGCTTGCCCGTGCCGGGTTGCCGGCCGAGGCGGTGCAGGTCGTGCCGACGGCCGACCGCGATGCGGTCGGCGCCATGCTGTCGGGGCTGAACGGATGCATCGACGTGATCATCCCGCGCGGCGGCAAGAGCCTGGTGGCGCGGGTGCAGAAGGAGGCGCGGGTTCCCGTGCTCGCCCATCTCGACGGGAACTGCCATGTCTATGTCGACAAGGCGGCGGATCCCGACAAGGCGCTGCGTGTGGTCCTGAATTCCAAGATGCGGCGCGTATCGGTGTGCGGCGCGGCGGAGACGCTTCTGG
The DNA here is from genome assembly GCA_040381215.1 of Alphaproteobacteria bacterium. GTDB lineage: Bacteria > Pseudomonadota > Alphaproteobacteria > Micropepsales > Micropepsaceae > SZUA-430. The sequence goes on from JBEIHO010000088.1 coordinate 11,333, forward strand.
TGGACCGGGCCGGTGCGGGGCGCCTGCTGGGGCCGCTGGTGAAGGCCTTGCTCGATGCAGATTGCGAAGTCCGTGGCGACGAGATGACACGAACGGTCGATGCGCGCGTGCATGCGGCCGAGGAAGAAGACTGGTTCACAGAATACCTGGATGCCGTGATCGCGGTGAAGGTGGTCGATGGCGTGGACGGCGCGATTGCGCATATTGCGCAACATGGATCGTCGCATACCGAGAGCATCGTGACCGAGGACAGGGTTGCTGCCGAGACCTTCCTGCGCGAGGTCGACAGTGCCATCGTGCTGCACAATGCCTCGACGCAGTTTGCCGATGGCGGCGAATTCGGCTTTGGCGCCGAGGTCGGGATTGCGACGGGGCGGCTGCATGCCCGCGGACCGGTCGGCGCGCGGGAGTTGACCACCTACAAATATGTGGTGCGGGGCAATGGACAGACACGACCCTGACTTTGCGCCGGCGCATGTTCTGGCGCTGGCTGCCGC
>JBEIHO010000089.1:0-11717 GCA_040381215.1 Alphaproteobacteria bacterium
CTGGCAGTCGACCTTGAGGTAGTAATGCGGAATGTCCCGCTTGGAGCTGGTCAGCCGCCGCGCGATGGCCTTGCGCATGGAATCATGCGGCAGCTCGACATAGCTGTCCTTGGCAAAGAAGAGCCGCGCGTCCGGCCCCGCAGCTGGCGCAGCCGCAGCCGCAATAGGAGCCGCAACAGGAGCCGCCTTCAGGGCACTACCCTTCCTGAGCGCCACCTCGACATCCGCCGCCACGATCCGCCCATGCGGCCCTGATCCCGTCACGCGCAGCAGGTCGAGCCCGCCCTCGCCAGCCAGGCGCCGGGCCAGCGGCGAGGCAAACACCCGCGTGCCCGTCTCGGCGCGCGGCGCAACAGCCACCGCAGGCTTTGATGCCACCGGCGCGGGGGCCGCCACGGAAGCCTTCACGGGCGCAGCCACCACAGGCGCAGGCTTGGCCGGGGCCACGCTTTCACCCTCCTCGCGCAACTGCGCGATCACGGTGTTCACCTTGACCGCCTCGGTTCCCTCGGCCACCAGCAGGCTTTCGACGATGCCCTCATCGACCGCCTCGACCTCCATGGTCGCCTTGTCGGTCTCGATCTCGGCGATGACGTCGCCCGAGCGCACCTTGTCACCGGGTTTGACATGCCACTTGGCAAGCTTGCCCTCTTCCATCGTGGGCGAGAGCGCGGGCATCAGGATGGGCGTGGTCATGGCCGTTAGCTCCGATAGCAGACAGCTTTGACCGCCGCCACGATCTCCTCGACCGACGGCAGCGCCAGCTTCTCGAGATTGGCCGCATAGGGCATCGGCACGTCCTTGCCCGTCACGCGCGCCGGCGGCGCATCGAGATAGTCGAACGCATGCTCGACCACTTGCGTCGCGATCTCCGAGGCGATGCCGCAGATCGGCCAGCCTTCCTCGAGCGTGACGATGCGGTTCGTCTTTTTCACCGACGCCACCACGGTTTCCGTGTCGAGCGGTCGCAGCGACCGCAGGTCGATCACCTCGGCCGAGATCCCGTCCTTGGCCAGGATTTCAGCCGCCTGCATCGCCATCCCGACGCAGATCGAGTAGCTGACCAGGGTCACGTCCGATCCCGCCTGAACGACGCGCGCCTTCCCGATCGGCACCAGATGATCCTCGCCGACCGGAACCTCGAAGCTGCGCCCATAGCAGATCTCGTTTTCCAGGAAGATAACCGGATTGGGATCGCGGATGGCCGCCTTCAGCAACCCCTTCGCATCGGCTGCAAAATAAGGAGCAACCACCTTGAGCCCCGGCACATGCGCATACCACGCGCCATAGTTCTGGCTGTGCTGCGCAGCCACGCGCGCCGCCGCGCCATTGGGACCGCGGAACACGATGGGGCACCCCATCTGCCCGCCCGACATGTAGAGCGTCTTGCCCGCCGAGTTGATGATCTGGTCGATCGCCTGCATGGCAAAGTTCCAGGTCATGAACTCGACGATCGGACGCAAGCCCCCGAACGCTGCACCCACGCCAAGCCCCGCAAAACCCTGCTCGGTGATCGGTGTGTCGATCACGCGCTTGGGCCCGAACTCATCGAGCAGGCCCTGGCTGACCTTGTAGGCACCCTGGTATTGGCCAACCTCCTCGCCCATGAGGAACACGTTGGGGTCGCGCCGCATCTCTTCGGCCATGGCCTCCCGCAGCGCCTCGCGCACCGTGATCGTGTGCATGGCCCCCGCGCTCACAGGCGCCGCCGTGATGGAGGGCGCCGCCGCCGCCGGCGGAGCAACCCTCGCCGGAACCGGAGCCGCGACGGGTGCGGCCTTGCGCGGCGCAGGCTTCTCGTCTTCACCCGTCAGCGTGGCAATCGGCGTGTTCACCTTCACGCCTTCCGCGCCCTCGGCCACGAGAAGCGCCGCCACCACGCCTTCATCGACCGCCTCGACCTCCATCGTCGCCTTGTCGGTTTCGATCTCGGCGATGACATCACCCGAGGACACCTGGTCACCCACCTTCACATGCCACTTGGCAAGCTTGCCCTCCTCCATGGTGGGCGAAAGCGCAGGCATCAGGATTTCAGTCGGCATGGCTCGGATCTCGCAGCAAGCAGTCGCGATGAAGTTGGGTCTAGGCCGCGGCCGGAACAGCCATCAGCACGGCGGCCAAAACCATGATCGTGCCGATGATCCCGACACCCCAGGCCAGAGGACGAACCTTCGGCCAACCGGCCAGATAGATCACGGCATGCGCCACCCGCGCATAGAAGAACAACTGCGCGCCCCACACCGTCAGGTCGTTGGATACACCCAGATGCGCCGCAATCAGCACCAGCGGCGCAAACAGCGTCAGGCCCTCGCGATGATTGTCGACGCAGCGCTTGGTGCGCGCCTGCCAGGCCGAGGGCGCCTTCATGTCGTCGCGATGTCCCGCCATGACATCAATCCCCTGCGCCTGCACACCGGCTGCACCCTGGATGAAGATCAGCACGAACAGCAACGCAACGCTCAACGCCAGCATCAGAAGTTCAATCGGCATGGTTCTCTCCTTTGGGTAAGGCGTGACAGGCGATCAGTGAACGATATCGGTCCAGAGCTCGGCAGGATCGGGCTCGGGCGAGGTCTGCGCAAACTCGGCCGCGTGGTTGACGACGCCGCGGATTTCCTTGTCGATTTCCTTGAGGCTTTCCTCGGTCGCAAGCCCGCTCTCGACCAGCACCTGGCGCACATGGTCGATGGGATCGCTTTTCTCGCGGACCTGGTCGACCTCCTCGCGCGTGCGATACTTCGCCGGATCCGACATCGAATGCCCGCGATAGCGATAGGTCTTCATCTCGAGGATATAGGGCCCGTTGCCTTCACGGCACCATTTCACCGCCCGCTCGCCCGCGGCCTTGACCGTCAGCACGTCCATGCCGTCGACCTCTTCGCCGGGAATGTTGAACGACACGCCGCGCCTGTGCAGGTGCGTCTCGGCGCTCGCGCGCTGGACCGACGTGCCCATGGCGTACTGGTTGTTCTCGATGATGTAGATCACCGGCAGCTTCCAGAGCGCCGCCATGTTGAAGCTCTCGTAGACCTGCCCCTGGTTCGCAGCCCCGTCCCCGAAATAGGTCAGGCACACCCGGTCATTGCCGCGGTACCAGTTCGAGAACGCAAGCCCGGTCCCCAGCGGCACCTGGGCGCCCACGATGCCGTGCCCGCCGAAGAAGTTCTTCTCGCGGCTGAACATGTGCATCGAGCCGCCCTTGCCGCGCGAATAACCGCCGCTGCGCCCGGTCAGCTCGGCCATCACGCCGGCCGGATCCATCCCGCACGCCAGCATGTGCCCATGGTCGCGATAGGCGGTGATGACCTGGTCGCCCTCGCCGATCGCCGCCTGCATGCCGACCACGACCGCTTCCTGGCCGATATAAAGATGGCAGAACCCGCCGATCAGCCCCATGCCGTAGAGCTGCCCCGCCTTCTCCTCGAAGCGCCGGATCAGCAGCATCTCGCGATAGAAATGCACCAGCTCTTCCTTGTTGAGCCGGGGCTTTGCGGCGGCACTGCTGCGGGCGGTAGCGTCAGCTTTGGCCATGCGTGTATCCGTCCTGAAACCTTTGAATTCCGGCCGATCCTCTAACCCCCATGGCGCGGAGGCGCAAGCAAAGATCACGCAACAGGCGCCCTCGCCCATATTGCGGTGCAACAGAAAAACCCCAGTGCAGCCGTGCTATTTCAGGATGACGACTTCGTCGGCCTCGGTCAGCCCCAGCCGCGAGCGCGCCTGCTCCTCGAGCATGTCGTCATCGACGCTTTCCGGGCGCATCAGGCTTACCCGACGCTGCAGCGCCAAACGCTCTTCCTCCAGCTTGCCGAGCTGCGCCTGCTTGGCCTCGACCGCGGCCTGCAGCCGCGACCAGCGCAGCAGTCCATGGTTCCCGAACACGGCGAAATAGGAAAAGTACCCGACAAGCGCCAGCACCAGGAGCGGAAAGCTCCAGCCTCGCGTCACCCGTCGAAGAGTCAGACCCTCATCCATGCCGCGAAGGGACCACGCAGCAACCGCAAGGGTCAAGGATTTTCGGGTTAAGCACCATTAACGAATTCGCGCCGTCGCAATACGGTCCGGCCCGTCGCACGATGGCTGCGGCAGGAATTGTCTGAACACGCTAGCATGCATTATCGACAGCGCCTCACCGGGACCCGATCAACACCCATGGACATGCAGGACTTCTACCCACGGTTCTTTGCAGCCCTCGTGATCGGCCTTCTGCTTGGCATCGAGCGCGGCTGGAAGCAGCGCACCGAACCCTCGGGCGAGCGCGAAGCCGGCATTCGCACGTTTACGCTCGTCTCCCTGACAGGCTTCGCTGCCGGCATCGTCGCGGCGACGCAGGGACCGGCGCTCCCGGCGGTCATAGGGGCCGGCATGCTGACGCTCGTCGTCGCCAGCTATTTCAGTGACACCGCACGCCATGACGCCGACCGCGGCATGACCACCGAGGTGGCGATCATGCTCACCTATGTGCTCGGGGTCCTGTGCGCAAGCGGCGCACTGACCGAGGCCGCCATGATTGCCGTGATCGCCGTAGTGCTGCTCGACCAGAAGCCGGTCCTGCACAACTTCCTGCGCAGCCTGCAGCACGTGGAAATCACCGCCGCCCTGAAATTGCTGGTTGTCGCCGTCGTACTGCTGCCGATCCTGCCGGACCAGGGCTTTGGCCCAGGCGCTGTGTTGAACCCGCGAGAGCTGTGTTGGGCGGTTGTCGTCATAGCGTCGCTTGGTCTCGCAGGATATGCAGCCATCAGGGCCGCGGGACCCGAACGGGGTGCGCTGCTCATGGGATTGTTCGGCGGCCTCGTTTCATCCACCAGCGTCACCGTCAGCGCCTCACGCGCGGCCCGCAACGCACCCGCCGCCTCGCTCCCCCTCGCCGCTGCCATCGCCATCGCGCAGTCGATCATGTTCGCCCGCATCGCCGCTCTCGTCTATACGCTGAACCAGGCGCTGTTCGACGTCGTGCTCCTGCCATTGGTCCTGGGCTGCATCGTCTCGCTTGCAGGCGCAGGCATCCTCGTCCTGCGGGCGCGCAGTGCCGGCAACAGCGCCGCCTTCGAGGCCGGCGACGCCGACAGCCTGGGCATCGCGGTCCGCTTCATCGGCTTCGTCGCCGCCATGCTGGTGGTTGCCCACTATGCGCAGGAATTCGCCGGCGACATCGGCCTCATGCTGTCCGGCCTGCTGGCTGGCGCCATCGACGTCGACGCTGCAACCGTCTCCGCCAGCCGGCTCGCCAGCACCACGACGTCCCCCCTCTCGGCCGCCGCCACCACCATCGCGCTCGCCGTCCTCGCCAACAGCCTCGTCAAATCCGGCATCGCCTTCCGCCTCGGCCCCCCCCACCCTCGGCTGGCCCACCACCACCATCCTCCTCGCCTCCGCCGCCATCACCGTCACCACAGCGCTCGCGCTAGGGTGACGATGCTTTAGAGAAGCAGCGCCAGCTTCCATCGGCTATCGCGAGGGAAAGGCTATGAAGTTTGGTACTCTCGCTCAACGTTGTAGCCCTTCTCCCGCTTGCGGGAGAAGGGCAATGAAGTTTGGTAATCTCGCTCAACACTGTAGCCCTTCTCCCGCATGGCGGGAGAAGGTGGATCGCTGCGAAGCAGCGAGACGGATGAGGGCCCTTCCTCAGACGCTGCAGGCCCTCATCCGTCAGCCGCCGCCTGCCGGCGGCGCCTGCCACCTTCTCCCGCACGCGGGAGAAGGGCTATGAAGTTTGGTAATCTTGCTCAACGTTGTAGCCCTCCTTCCGCTTCGCGGGAGAAGGGCTATGACGTTTGGTAATCTCGCTCAACACTGTAGCCCTTCTCCCGCTTGGCGGGAGAAGGTGGATCGCTGCGTAAGCAGCGAGACGGATGAGGGGCCCCTTCAATACGCGACGGGCTTCTCGCGGAACCTTTTGGAGATGATGAACTTGACGCCCCGCGAGACGGGGTTGCCGGCGTGCTGGGTCGTGGTGTCGGGTTTGCCGGTAGCGTCGACGTTCCAGAACAACAGCCCATCGCCCACCTGCCCGCGCCACGAGAGGCCGTTCGACAGGAAGCGCGTTTCACCGCCGTCATAATCGTCGTTCAGCGCCACCAGAAGCGTGGCGATGCGCTGGCCGGCGATATCGAACTGCGACGAGGGGCCGGCTGTCGGGTCGAGGAAATCGAAATGCGGCCGGTACTGCTGCCCCACCTCGTATTTGAGGACACCCAGCATCTCGCCCTGCGCCAGCGTCAGCCCCGCTGCGGCACACAGACGGCGGTTGATGAAATGCATCACCAGGTCTTGCTGGAAGGGATGGATCGTCGCGGTACTCGAGGTGCGCAGCTCGCTGCGCAACGATTGCCCGGTCCGCGGATCGATCACGAACGAAGGATGCAGCGACGGCGCCGCTGCCTCGATGAGATAGCGGCACACCTCGGGCGCAAAGAGGCCCTTCAGCGACCACGCATCAGGCTTGCGCGAAAGCTCAACGCGTTCCGGCAACGGCGCCTCAAGCCCGCCGCCGGCGATCATCGCCGCCTGCTGCGCCGCGGCCGTGTCGCCAAGTGCAGCCGCGCGATTGATCAACGCGACAGCCTGCGCTTCGTCGGGCACGCATTCGATCCCCTGGGCCACAAGCACAGCCAGTGTGCGCAACGCCGCCGTCCCGCCGGCCTCGGCCGTCTCGCGCAGCATCTCGACCGCCTGGCGCACATCACGCGTGCCATCGACGCCGTCGAGCAGCAGGCACGCCTTGCTGTAGAGCGCGTCGTGATTGCCGGCGGCCGCCGATTTGGCAAGCCAGGCCCGCGCCTCGGCCTTGCGGCCCAGGCGCCCGAGCACGGCAAACAGCACATACTGCGCCCGCGCGTCGCCGGCGTGAGCCGCGCGCTCCAGCTCAGCCAGCACCTGCGGCGGGATATTCATGGATCAGCGGAACTCCGACCCGGCGAATTTCGCCGAAGCGCCAAGCGCTTCCTCGATCCGCAGCAACTGGTTGTACTTGGCAAGCCGGTCCGAGCGCGACGCCGAACCCGTCTTGATGCGACCGCAATTCGTGGCCACGGCCAGGTCAGCGATGGTCGTATCTTCGGTCTCGCCCGAGCGATGCGACATCACCGCCTTGTAGCCGGCCTTGTGCGCCGTCTCGACGGCTTCCAGCGTTTCCGACAGCGTGCCGATCTGGTTGACCTTGATCAGGATGGCATTCGCCGTCTTCTTCGCGATGCCCTCGCGCAGGCGCGCAGGATTGGTCACGAACAGGTCGTCGCCCACCAGCTGGACCTTCGCGCCGATGGCGTCCGTCAGGCCCTTCCAGCCTGCCCAGTCATCCTCGGCCATGCCGTCCTCGATCGAGACGATCGGATAGCGCCGGCACAGATCCTCATAGAACTTCACCATGCCTGCCGGATCGAGCTTCTTGCCCTCGCCTTCCAGGTCATAGATCCCGTCGTGGAAGAACTCGGTCGAGGCCGGGTCCAGCGCCAGCTTGACATGTTCGCCCGGCTTGTAGCCCGCAGCCTCGATGGCGCGCATGACATAGCTGAGCGCTTCGTCGGCCGATTTCAGGTTCGGCGCGAAGCCGCCCTCGTCGCCGACATTCGTGTTGTGGCCTGCATCCTTCAGCGCCTTGCGCAGCGCATGAAAAACCTCGGTCCCCATGCGAAGCGCCTCGCGGAACGTCGGCGCGCCCACGGGAAGGATCATGAATTCCTGGAAGTCGATCGGGTTGTCGGCATGCGCGCCGCCATTGATGATGTTCATGAACGGCACCGGCAACAGATGCGCCTGCGTGCCGCCGACATAGCGGAACAATTTCTGGCCCCGCGCGTGCGAGGCGGCATGGGCGGCTGCAAGCGACACGCCAAGGATGGCATTGGCCCCCAGGCGACCCTTGTTCGGTGTACCGTCAAGCTCGATCAGCGTCCGGTCGAGATGCAGCTGCTCCTCGGCCTCCATGCCCGCCACGGCGTCGAAGATCTCGCCATTGACGGCAGCCACGGCCTGTTCGACGCCCTTGCCGCCATAGCGCTTGCCACCGTCGCGCTTTTCGACCGCCTCATGTGCGCCCGTCGATGCACCCGAGGGAACCGCCGCCCGCCCGAGGCTGCCGTCCTCGAGCTCAACTTCCACCTCCACGGTCGGATTTCCGCGGCTGTCGAGGATTTCGCGTCCACGAATGTCGATGATGGCTGTCATGGTACTGGCTCGGCTCCCGTCATTACGATGCGCCGCGTTCATAGCCAAACCCTGCAGGCGATGAAAGCCCATTCCGGGGCCCTGCGCCATTCGCGATCGGGTTTGCCCTGCTGCAGGATGGAACTTCGCCATCGGCGCCCATGCCTCTACGATACCCAAAGCCTGAGTCGGGGGCGCAAGGGGGGAAAATGACCCGCGGTCACCGGCTCCCAATGAGGAGGAAACATCGATGTCTGCCTGGCCCGTACTCGTAACTCTTGCTGCCCTGCTCTTCTATTTCTGGACCGGCCTGATGGTTGGCAACGCCCGCCGCAAGTACAACGTCCCCGCGCCGGCCACCACCGGCAACCCCGATTTCGAGCGCGTGTTCCGCGTACAGATGAACACGCTCGAGTGGCTGCCGATCTTCCTGGTCAGCCTGTGGATCTTCTGCATGTACTGGAACGGCCTGCTGGGCGCCGTGATCGGCGCAATCTGGATCGTGGGCCGCTACATGTACGCCCATGGCTACATGGCGGCCGCAGACCAGCGCTCGATGGGCTTCATGATCCAGGCCCTGGCCGTGATGATCCTGTTCCTTGGCGGCCTGTTCGGCGCGATCGGCGCACTGTTCGGCGGCTGAAACCCGTCAGTGCATTGAAACCATTTGGCGGCGCCGGCTACGACCGGCGCCGTTTTCATGTCACCCGCGCCTCGGCGTAGAGCGACGCGCGCACGAAGCTGGCAAGCCCCATCGCCAACAAGGCGGAAACGCCGATGACAAGCCAATCGCGGCCGTGCAGCGGTTCCAGGTGTACATAAGCCGAAACCACCGGCATCTGCACCAGGACGACGACCGCCAGCACCGACACCAGGGGCACGATGGCCCCACTGCCCCCCACACCGCGATTGAGCGCAAGCGCCACGGCGCCACTCCATACCGACAGCATCGCCAGCACCATGCTGCGCGCATGGCCGCCTGCCGCCCCCTGCGCGTTCTGCCACTCGAACACGCCGACCAGCAGCAGGGCCAGCACAAGCCCGGCAGCCAAGACCCGCCTCCACGTCCGCGGCGTGAAGAAATGCGACGGACCATCCCGGGGGATGGCTTTCAGGGATCCCCTGTCGGCAGCCTGCTGGAACGCCAGGAGCGCCGTTGGATGGATGAGCAACTCGAGGATGACGACATGCACCGGCAGGTACAGGATCGGATTGTCGAGCAGCGGCACCAGGGCGGCACTCAGAACGAGCGGGATATGCACCAGCAATAAGTAGATGAAGGCAAGCTGCAGGTTCACGAACAGCTGCCGCCCTTCGGCGACTGCGTCAGCGATGGTACGGAAATTGTCATCCAGCAGCACGATCGACGCCACCTCGCGCGCGCTTTGCGTTCCCCGCTCGCCCATCGCGATGCCGACATCCGCGGCCTTGATCGCCGGCACGTCATTGACCCCGTCCCCCGTGACGGCAACGATTTCGCCAGCCGCCTGCAAGGCCAGGACGAGCTTCAGCTTCTGGGAAGGCGTCGCGCGCGCCACCACGTCGGCATGCGCCAGGGCGGCAGCCGTCGCGGGCCCGTCGATCGCATCGGCAAGCAGCACGCGCGGCGAACCATCACCAAGCCCGATGTCACGCGCCACCGCCCCAGCCGTCAGCGGATGATCTCCCGTCACCATGATGACGCGAATGCCGCCAGCCTGGCAGCGCCGGACGGCCTCGCGCACGCCATCGCGCACGGGATCCTCGAATGCAATCAAACCAAGCAGCGAGAACCCGCCCACGGGCTCCGCCGCCCCATCCGCCTCGAGCTCGAGCACACGCCGTGCAACAGCCACCACCTTGTGTCCGCCCGACGCGAGCGTCTGCAGTGACGCACGCCAGGAAGCCAGGTCCCCGGCATCCCGGCAGAGGTCGAACACCGTCTCCGGCGCCCCCTTCAGCGCCGCAATCCGCGTCCCGTCGGCAAGTGCCACCAGCCGTGTCTCGCGCCGCCGGTCTTCGGTGAAGGGAAAGGCGGCAAGCTCCTGCCCCGCCGCGCGCGCACCGGTCGCAAGCAAGGCCGTGTCCAGCGGATCGCTGCTCGTCGCATGCGCCGCGAGGCGCGCAACCGCCAGCACCTCTTCCGACGATGTCCCGCCGGCCGGAACCACATGGGCCAGAACCAGCCGCCCCTCGGTCAACGTCCCCGTCTTGTCCGAACAGATGCATGTCAGCCGGCCGATATTCTCGACCGCCACGGCCCGCCGGACCAAGGCCTTGCGATGGGCAAGCCGATAGACCCCGACCCCCAGGAACATCGCCATGACGACCGGAAATTCCTCGGGGATCGCAGCCACGGCCAATGTCACGGCGCTCAGGAACGCATCAAGCCATCCATGCCCCTGCGCCAACCGAACACCGGCAAGCACCAGGCACAGGCCTATCGCGCCCCACAGCATGACCGCGACCAGCCGCCCGGAGGATTGCTGCAGCGGCGTCAGCGCGTGCGGGCCCTGCAGCGCCGAGCGAACGATGTCGGCATAGAGCGTATTGCCTCCCGTCGCAACGACGCGAAGCCGCGCCGGTCCCGTCAGCAATCGTGTCCCCGCAAGACACCAATGCGCGATGTCGAGCGACGGCGGCACGACCGGGCCGGAAAAGACAAGCTTGCGCACCGGCCAGGACTCGCCCGTCATGGCGCTTTCATCGACCTGCGCGCCCTCTCCCTCGATCAGGATGGCGTCAGCCGGAAAGGGCTCACCCGCCTGGACCTCGACGATGTCGCCGACCACGACTTCCCGCGCGGAAACCAGATGCGCCGCGCCGCTGCGAATGACCACCGCCTGCGTCGCCAGCCGGCTGGCCAGACCCTGCGTCGAGGCCTGCGTGCGCCGGTGCAGCCAGGCATCCATGCCAAGAAGCGGCACCAGCGCCAGCGCCAGAACCGCCGCCTCGGCATAGTCGCCCAGCACGGCAAACAGCGCGCTGACGCCCGTCAGGAACCAGATCATCGGGTCGCGCAACGTGTCCTGCAGCGTATCCCGCCACGATGAAGGCGGCACCATCAGGATGTCGTTGGGGCCCAGCGCGGCAAGCCGCCTGTCGGCCTCGGCAACGCTCAGTCCCTCGCAGTCGCGCGCCAGGTCGCCCGTCGCACTCTCGGGAAGGGGCCGAAGGCTCATGCGCGTTTGTCCTCGATCGCAAGGGGGCGCTTTACCATGACGGCCGACCGCCACGCATGCCGCACCGTCTCCCACCTAGCATCGCCACGCCCCCGGATGCTAGGGAAAGCCCCTTACGGCGAACACGCAAACTGAGGATCCGGCCCATGCCAGCCATCACGCTCAAGAAATGGAACCTGCAACTCGGGGCCGGCAAGCCGCTGTTCGTGATTGCGGGCCTCAACGTGCTCGAGAACATCGACCTCGCGCTGACCGTCGGTCGCCACCTGAAAGAAGTGACCGGCAAGCTCGGCCTGCCCTATGTGTTCAAGGCCAGCTACGACAAGGCCAACCGTTCCTCGCTGAAGAGCTTCCGCGGGCCCGGCCTCAGGAAGGGTCTGGAAATCCTCGCCGAGGTGAAGGCGCAGC
>JBEIHO010000090.1:0-11620 GCA_040381215.1 Alphaproteobacteria bacterium
AGGCCGATGAACTGACGCTTGTGCACGGTGACTTCCGCAACGGCAACCTCATCGTGGGCCCGGAGGGCATTCGCGCGGTGCTGGATTGGGAGCTCACCCATGTGGGCGACCCGGCCGAGGACCTCGGCTGGCTCTGTGTGACCTCATGGCGCTTTGGTGAAACGAAAAAGATCGCCGGCGGCTTCGGATCGGTCGAGCAGCTGCTCGAAGGCTACTGCGCCGGCGGCGGCGCCAGCATGACAGCCGAGCGGGTCCGCTTCTGGGAGATCTTCGGTACCCTCAAATGGGGCATCATGTGCATGACGATGTACCAGGCCTTCGCGCAAGGCACCGATCGCAGCGTCGAGCGCGCCGCCATTGGCCGCCGCTCATCCGAAACGGAAATCGATCTCGTCAACATCCTCTACGACAGGCTCAGCCCGCCATGATGGACCAGCCCTCGGCCGCCGAACTCGTCACCGCCGTGCGCGAGTTCATCGAGAAACACGCCCTTCCCCAGTTGACCGGACGCACTGCATTCCATGGGCGCGTGGCGGCCAATGCCCTGGCCATCGTCGCGCGGGAACTCGAGCAGGGCCCGGCGGCGGCCAGCGCCGAAACCGCAGGGCTGCGCGCGCTCCTGGGCTGCGAGGGAACGCTTGACGAGTTGAACAGGGAACTCTGCCGGCGCCTGCGCGATGGCCGGATTGACCCCATGGATCCTGCACTCGCCAGCCATCTCGTGACCACCACGCTCGCCAAGGTTGCGATCGATCAGCCCGGCTACGCGGGGTTCGTGCAATCCCCCCACCGAACCCCCTGATTTTGTTGCTTTTTTGACACTTACAGAAGTTCAATGTTTGGGTCCCGCAGCAGGGACCATCCCCCGTGCTACGACACGGGCCTGTTTGCAGGATTCGGTGACGACATGTCCGCCGGTACCCGGAAAATACTGTTTGCGTTGACTGCAGTCGCGGGCCTCATCGCCACGGTTGGGTTGCTCGTGTTCGCAGCACGCGACAACCTGATCCGCTACACATTGAACCCAAGCGGCCCATTTTCCGAAACCGCCCAGCCCGCAGCGCCAGACTATGCGTCCGCTTATGCATGGTCCGTCCAGGACAGCAGCGCCTCGCGAAAGGCCGATGTCTTTTTCATCTATCCGACTGTCTACTACTCCGGCGAGCATTGGAATGCGCCCGTTTCCAACGAGGCTGTTCGCGACCGCCTCACAAGCATCGTTCGCCCGCTCTACGCGCAGCCCTTCGTGAACGAAGCCAACCTGTTCATGCCTCTCTACCGGCAGGCGGCGCCCTACAGCTTCATGAGCAGCAGCGAGAGCGGACGTTCCGCACGTCTCGTAGCCTATGGCGACGTAAAGCGAGCCTTCGAGGCCTATCTTGCGCAGGCGGCACCCGACCGCCCGTTCCTGATCGCAGGCTACGGACAAGGCGCCCTCTACGGAATGAAACTTCTTGCCGAAATGGAGCCAGCAATAAAGAGCCGGCTGGTCGCCGCATTCCTCCTCGAGGCTGCGATACCCCTCGACGCGATGTCTGCAATGATCAAGGGGATACCTCTTTGCGACTCACCCGACCAGACCGGCTGCGCAGTCGTCTGGCACTCCACCACGCAGAATGCCCGCGGTGACATGGCCCGCGAGAACGCCCTCGTCTGGCGCCCGACCGGTGGATTTGAAGCGACACGCGGACGTGAACTGGCGTGCGTGAACCCTCTGACCTGGTCCATCTCGGGCCGTGCCGGCAGCACGGACATGAACCTCGGCGGGGCGCGCCTTGCCGACTATGGCCCCAAGGAAGTGACGCTGAGCCGATCGATGACCTCGGCCGATTGCTGGAATGGCCTGCTTTTCACCGACGTGGACCCCGAGCCGATCTTCTATTGGTCCGGCCCGCGCTACCGCGATTTGTTTCCCTCGGCCGTGAACCCGTTCTACGCCGACATCCAGGATAACGTCACGCAGCGCATCACTGCGTTCTGGGCCCAGCGCACGATGGAAGAGGTGGACGAGACAGGCGCGCCCCTGCCTCTTGCCGACAAGCCGGTCGATGACGGCGCGCTTTCACCGCCGGACACCACCGAGGCGCCGGCGATGACGGATCCGCAAGCGCCTACTGAGCCCCGATAATCGCGACGGAACAGACATTCATCGAAGGCGCGCCGCCCAGGTTGTGGGTCAGCCCGATCTTCGGGTTCTTCAATTGCCGCGCGCCCGCACGCCCCTGCAGTTGCAGGTACATCTCGTAGAGCATGCGCAAGCCGCTCGCGCCGATGGGATGCCCGAAGCACTTCAGTCCGCCATCGATCTGGCAGGGCACCTTGCCTGAGGCATCGTAGAACCCGTCCATCACGTCGTGCACGGCCCGCCCTTCATCACTGATGAACAGGTCTTCCATCGTGACCAGTTCGGTGATCGAGAAGCAATCATGCACCTCGATCATCGACACCTCGTCACGCGGCTTCTTGATGCCTGCTTCCTCGTAGGCACGCTTGGCTGCAATGCGTGCCGTGTGGAAATAGCTGCCATCCCAGGAATTGTGCATGCTCTCCAGTCCGTTCGACAGCGACAGCTGCAGGGCCTTGACCGTGATGATGTCCTTCTTGCCCATCGCGCGCGCAATCTCCGGCGTCGTCACGATGGCACAGGCCGCCCCATCCGAGACGCCGCAGCAATCGAACAGGCCAAGCGGCTCTGCGATCATGGGAGCGTTGAGCGCCATTTCTTCCGTGATCGGCTTCTGCAGGTGCGCCTTGGCATTCTTGGCGCCATTGTCGTGGCTCTTGACCGAAACATGGGCGATGGCGCGCTTCAGGTCCTGCTTGGAGACGCCATGCTTGGCGCGATAGGCCGATGCGAGCTGCGCGAAATTGCCTGGTGCGGAACCATTGGCCCCCCACTGCGGCAGCAGCGTCCCGGGCTGACCAGTCGGCAGGCCGCCATAGCCGGTGTCCTTGAGCTTCTCGACACCCAGCGCCAGCGCAATGTCGACCGCACCAGCCGCGACGGCACAAACGGCACCGCGAAACGCCTCCGACCCCGACGCGCAGAAATTCTCGACACGGGTCACCGGAATATTTGGCAGCCGCAGCGCCACGGACAGAGGCGTGCCGCCCTTGCCCACCGACTGCTCATCGATATGCGTCGAAAGCCACGCAGCCTGAACCTGGCTGGTCTCGACGCCCGCGTCCTTCATGGCCTCGAGATAGGCCTCGACCATGAGCTCCTCGGCACCCATGTCCCAGCGCTCGCCAAACTTCGAGCAGCCCATACCCAGGATTGCAACCTTGTCCTTGATCCCCGATGCCATGTCCGTCACTCCGAAAAGAAAGCGATGATGATCCCTTTGATTTGTCCCGGCAATGCCCAACCGGGCCGCTAGACCGGGGCTGCCTTCCAGAAATACCGCCGGAAACCCCGCCTCTCGTCGAAATCCTTGATCCGGAAGACCATGCGCATTTTCGTACCCGAATCCACCGAACCGATATCGACATCGGTGAAATCCGACAGGAAGCGTCCACCCTCCTCGAAGGTAACCATCCCGTAGTGCTGCGGCGGGTCGGGAGAATAGGTCAGATAGTCTGCCGACCACGACAGGACCTTGCCCTCCAGCTCGGCGAAGGAAAACGGCTTTTGCTGGTCGACCGCCTTGCAGTTCGGGTTCACGCAGATCCGGGTCCGCGGGAACTGCGCCGTGCCGCATTTTTCGCACTTGCCACCGACAAGGCCGAACAGCATGTCACGCTTGCGATAGGTAACCGTGAGCGCCGTCTTGTTGTCTTTCTCGGCGCGCATGCCCTTTTCCATCTCGACAAGCCCGTTGAAGGCCAGCCATTTCATGTAGTTCGTCTCTTCCTTGCGACGCGCAAGGGACCCCTTCACGCCACGCCGGGGCTGCGCCGCGGCAATGCCATCGCCCACCTCGAAAAGAACCGCATCACAGCCCTGTCCGAAGGCGGCCACCAGGATCTTCTGTCCGGGCCGGGCGTCTTCCAAGGCATGCGCCAGCATCACCAGGGCGTGTGCCGTCCCGCACTCACCGACCGTGCCCGCCAGGTTGTCGCGCACCTTGCTCGCCTCGATCCCGCATTTTTGCGCCAATTGCTGGTCGAGCTTCGCAAACAGGCAAGGCAGGATGAAGTGATCGACGTCAGCGGGGCTCACGCCCGTCTTCGCAAGCAAGCCCTTGATCGTCTGCGGTACAATGCGCGCATAGCCTTCATCGCGGATCCACCGCTCCTCCCAGCTATAGTCAAACGCCTCGCCTTCGCCTCGGAAGTGATCGATGAAATCGACCGAGGTCGAGTGGCTTCCCATGAAGCGAGCCGCCACATCGGCCTGACCCACGACGAAAGCGGCAGCACCATCACCGAACTGGAATTCCTGCGACGCACCCGCCCGGGTCGCACGCCGGTCGGCGGCAGCCACCAGCGCATGCGCCGTTGACCCCGCCGCCACCTTTTCCAGGGCCGCGATCAGCGCCGACAGGCCCGCGCGCTGCGAACCGGCGATGTCCGCCGTATGGATTGTCTCCGACAGGTTGAGCGCTGCCGAGACGATCCCCGCGTTCTGTCGGTCGGCAAACGGCATGGTTGTCGAGGCGAAATAGAGGGCACCGATTCCGGCCCGCGAGCCCAGAGGATCGCGTGTCGCGGGAAGCGCATCACGCGCCGCCTCAACCGCCATGGTCACGGCGTCCTCATCCCAGTTGGCCATTGACCGTTCCCCCTTGCCGAGGCCGGCAACGGAAGGATTGAACCACGCATTCGCGGCCGCGATGGCCTTTCGCTGCAGGCGAAGTCTGGGAATGTAGGCTCCGAATGAAGTGATACCGATCGTGTGCTGAGCCATCGCGGGGTTCCATCGCTAGCGAATGCCAAAGCCCGCCCACGCACAGAGGCGCGCAGCCAGGCTGCCGTGACAAACCCATTAGCAGGAAATCGGATCAGGCCTCAATCCGCTTGGCACACGCCAGCTAGCGGCGAACAACCACGCAGGCCGCCCCTCGATCCTCGAGGGAACGGCAGAGTTTCTGGGCGTCCGCCCGTTCGATGATGCCACCACCCAGCAACCGATAGACAGTCCCCCGCCCGGCGAGTTCCACCCGAATGACGTCGCGTTGCAGGCCATCGAGCAGACCCCGCCCCACTTGCGCAATGCGATCCCACCCCAGGTTGGCCTGCGCGGCCGTCTCGTAGGACCCGAGTTGGAGGAAATACTGACCCGCAGGAGACGCCGCCGAAGGCGAACGCCGCGCGGCACCCGCTTCTGTCAACGCAGGCCGAAGCCCCGATTGTGTCTCCGCAGGTTCGGCGCTGGAAACCGGCTGCACGATTGACGGCACCTTGGGAGACGGCGGCGACCACGGCGCACCGGCACTTTCACTGGTCCCGGGCAGGATCAAAGGCCCACCCTTTCCATTCTGCAGCGTCTTGCGTCCGGCAGCGACCGCCGCGACGCGCCCGGCATCAAGCCTCGCCAGATGCACCCGGGCTTCCTCGAAGGTCCCGTCGATCTGAAGGGCGCGACGGAAAGCATCGGCAGCCTCCCGGCGCTTGCCAAGTGCCTCGAGTGCCATCCCCTGCCATGCAAAGACGAATTGCGGCCGGCTATGCCCACCCCGCAGTGCCATGTCGAAATCAGCGACCGCCTCGGCATTCTGATTGAAGCGCCGACGCAGATTGCCCCGGTTGGCATAGGCCTCGGCGTAATTGGGGTTCAGCCGGATGGATAAACCATAGTCCTTGAGAGCCGCGTCGTGCTTGTTCAGCACCTCGAACGCCAAACCCCGGTTGTTAAGGGTTCGATGCCGGAATTCCCTTGGTAAATCGTCGTGCCACAGGGCGATGGTGTAGTCGAGAATGGCCCGGCCAGCCTCGCCTTGCATGTAGAAAGCCATTCCACGCCTGTGGTACGTCAGGGCAAGCTTTTCCTGGGACAATTGCTTGCTCTGGATGGCTCGCGTGAACAGTTCGATCGCCGTCCGCGGATCCTGCGCCTCCAGGCGCGCCACCCCCGCATCTGCATCGGCCGCACCATCCGCGAACCCATCGGCTGCGGTAATGAAAAACAGAAAAAGAATGGCAAACGCTCGAACCATGTCGTCCAAGATATCGTGATTCGGCTACATTCACTAACAACCACTGGCAGTGGCGACGATCACGCGGCGACAGACGGACAACCATGATGGCAATCAATTCAGATCGGCGCGTACGCAAAGCAGTCTTCCCCGTGGCAGGGATGGGAACGCGTTTCCTGCCCGCCACCAAAGCCGTTCCGAAGGAAATGCTCCCCGTCGTCGACAAGCCCGTCATCCAGTACGCGGTCGAGGAAGCGCGCGCCGCGGGCATTGACCAGTTCATCTTCGTGACCGGACGCGGCAAGCACATCATCGAAGACCACTTCGACCACGCCTACGAACTCGAGGCGCTGCTCTCATCCCGCGACAAGCACCTCGAACTCGAAAGCCTGCTTGAAGCCCTCCCCTCAAGCGGCTCGGTCAGCTTCACCCGCCAGCAAAACCCGCTCGGTCTGGGCCATGCCGTCTGGTGCGCTCGCCACTTCGTCGGCAACGAGCCCTTCGCGGTGCTGCTGCCAGACGAACTCCTCGTGGGCCAGCCCGGATGCCTCGAGCGCATGGTGCAGGCCTACAGCAACACCGGAGGCTGCATGCTGGCCGTGCGCGAGGTCCCCCTCGAGGAAACCAGGCGCTACGGCATCATCGACCCGACCGAGGAACAAGGCGGCCTGATCGGGGTCAAGGGCATCGTCGAGAAGCCGCAACCCCATCTGGCGCCCTCACGCATGGCGGTCATCGGCCGATACATCCTTCCGCCTCAGGTCTTCGACGAGCTCGAGCGCCATGAGCGCGGCGCCGGCGGGGAGATCCAGCTTACGGACGCCCTCGCCCGCCTCGTCGGGCAGCAGCCGTTCCATGGCTTCCGGTTCGAAGGACAGCGCTTTGACTGCGGCGACAAGGTAGGCTTCCTTCAGGCCAATGTTGTCGTAGGACTTTCGCGCCCCGACACCGCCGGCCCGCTCAGGGAAATCCTGAAGTCGCTCAACATCTGATATCGAACCCCTGAACCTGCACTGAGGTCACAATGCGCGTCGCGATGATCGGCACCGGTTATGTCGGACTTGTCTCCGGCGCCTGCTTTTCAAATTTTGGCCACGACGTCATCTGCGTCGACAAGGACGCAGGCAAGATCGAACGCCTGCGCAAGGGCGAGATACCGATCTTCGAGCCAGGCCTCGACCGCCTCGTGGCCGACAACGTTGCAGCAGGCAGGCTGTCCTTCACCACGGACCTGAAGTCGGCGATGCCGGGCGCCGAGGCCGTGTTCATCGCGGTTGGAACGCCGAGCAGGCGCGGCGACGGCTTCGCCGACCTCACCTATGTATTCGATGCGGCGCGCGAGATCGCCGACACGCTGAGCGACTACGCCGTGATTGTCACGAAATCGACCGTACCCGTCGGCACCAGTCGCCGTGTCGAGGAAATCATCCGAGGCCGCAACCCAAACGCCGCCTTCGACGTCGCCTCGAACCCGGAATTCCTGCGCGAGGGTTCCGCCATCGAGGACTTCCAGCGGCCCGACCGCGTGGTCGTCGGCACCGAGGCGGAACGCGCGCGCAACGTGATGCGCGCCCTCTATCGACCGCTTTTTCTCAACGACAAGACGCCCTTCGTCTTCACGACGCGCGAAAGCTCCGAACTCATCAAATACGCAGCCAATGCCTTCCTCGCCATGAAGATCACCTTCATCAACGAGATGGCCGACATCTGCGAGAAGGCCGGCGCCGACATCCAGGACGTTGCCAAGGGTATCGGCCTCGACGGGCGTATCGGCTCCAAGTTCCTGAACGCCGGACCGGGCTATGGCGGCTCTTGCTTCCCGAAAGACACGATCGCCCTTGTCCGTCAGGCCTCCGACTTCAGCGCACCCACGCGCCTGATCGAGGCCGTCGTCGACGTCAACGCGCAGCGCAAGAAGCGCATGGCCGACAAGATCATGTCGGCCTTCGGTGGCGTTGCCGGCAAGACGGTGGCGGTTCTCGGTGTGACCTTCAAGCCCAACACCGATGACATGCGTGACAGCCCGTCCCTCGATATCATCCCGGCCCTCCAGGCAGCAGGCGCCAGGGTTCAGGCCTTTGATCCGGAAGGCATGCATGAGGCAGGCAAACTGCTACCGGGCGTGACCTGGGCCAAAGGCACCTACGAGGCCATGAACAACGCCGACGGCGTCGTGATCCTGACAGAGTGGAACCAGTTTCGGGCCCTTGATTTCTCGCGCATGAAAGCAACCCTCAAGCGCCCGCTGCTCGTCGACCTGCGCAACATCTACACGCCGCGCGAAGTGGCAGACGCCGGGTTCGAATATCACAGCGTCGGCAGGCTACCGCACACAAAGGCCTAGGCGATCAGCCCCAGGGCGCGCATGCGTTCAATGATGGCATCTGCCGCCTGCTCCGGCGTCAGGTCCACCGTATTCACGTGGATGTCAGCCTGCTCGGGGGCTTCATACGGTGAATCGAGCCCCGTGAAATTCCGTATCTCTCCGGCTTGCGCACGCCGGTAAAGTCCCTTGGGATCCCGCGCCATGCACACTGCGAGCGGTGTATCGACATAGACTTCCAGGAACTCATCGGACCCAACAAGCTCGCGCGCCGTTCGGCGCTCGGACCTGAATGGCGAGATGAAGGACACCAGAACGATCAACCCTGCATCAACGAACAGCTTCGCCGTCTCGGCCACACGGCGGATGTTTTCAACCCGGTCTGCATCCGTGAAACCCAGGTCACGGTTCAACCCATGGCGCACATTATCGCCATCCAGCAGATAAGTGTGACGGCCAGCCAGCGTCAGTTTGCGCTCGACGATATTCGCGATCGTCGACTTGCCCGAACCCGACAATCCTGTGAACCACAAAATGACGGGCTTCTGCCCCTTCAGGTCGGCGCGGACCTGCTTGCCGACATCCAGGGCCTGCCAGTGCACGTTGGTCGCCCGGCGCAGCCCGAACTCGATCATGCCCGCCGCGACGGTACCATTGGTAAAACGGTCGATCAGGATGAAGCTGCCGGTCTCCCGGTTTTGACGATAGGGATCGAAGGCCAGCGGCGTCGACACCGAAAGATTGCAGAACCCGACCTCATTGAGTTGAAGCGTCTTGGCTGCAAATCGTTCCAGATTGTTCACGTCCACCTTGTGCTTCAGTTCCGTGACAGTGGCAGGCACGGTCTTCGAACCGGCCTTCAGCAAATACTGACGACCCGGCAGCATTTCATCCTCGGCCATCCAGAGCACATGCGCCGCAAACTGGTCACTGACCTCGGGCCGCCGATCGCTGGCCACCAGCATGTCGCCGCGCGAGACATCGACTTCGTCCTCGAGTGTCAGCGTGACCGCATCGCCGGCAACGGCCTCTTGCAGGTCGCCGTCCTGTGTGACGATCCGCGCGACGCGACTGCTGCGCCCGGAGGATGCCACCGTCACTGTCTCTCCCGGCGCCAGACGCCCGCTCGAAAGCGTGCCTGCGAACCCGCGGAAATCCAGATTGGGACGGTTGACCCATTGCACCGGCATCCGGAATGGCAAAGCCTGCCGCCCCGAGGTGACGTCGACATGGTCGAGGTGTTCAAGCAGCGTCGGACCGTCGTACCATCCCAGCGCCGGACTGCGATCGATGACATTGTCGCCAAACCGCGCCGACAGGGGGATCGAAACCAGCGACGCATAATCGAGCTTGCCCGCAAAATCGCGGAATTCCGTATCGATCGCGTTGAAGATCTCCTGCGAATGACCAACCAGGTCGATCTTGTTCACAGCCAGAACAACATGGCGGATCCGCAGCAGGGAACAGATGAACGCGTGACGGCGGGTCTGGGTCAGGACACCCTTGCGCGCATCGACCAGGATGATCGCGAGGTCTGCGGTCGACGCGCCGGTCGCCATGTTGCGCGTGTACTGCTCGTGACCGGGCGTATCCGCAACGATGTACTTGCGCCGCTCCGTCGCGAAAAAGCGATAGGCAACGTCAATGGTTATGCCCTGTTCACGCTCTGCGTCGAGCCCGTCCATGAGCAGGGCAAAATCGATATCCTCTCCGGTCGTGCCGTGCCGGCGCGAATCCCTCTCCAGCGTCCGCAACTGGTCCTCGAAGATCAGCTTGGTGTCGTAGAGCAAGCGCCCGATCAGGGTGGACTTGCCATCATCGACGGAACCACAGGTCAGAAACCGCAGGAACGATTTGCGCTCGCCAGCCGCCAGGAACGCCTTCAGCTCGTCGGGTGTCATCAGAAGTAACCCTCGCGCTTCTTCTTCTCCATCGAGGCATTCTCGTCCTGGTCGATGACGCGACCCTGCCGCTCCGACGTGCGCGCGGTCAGCATCTCCGCCACGATCTGCTCAAGTGTATCGGCGCTTGATTCGATCGCGCCCGTCAGCGGGTAACACCCGAGCGTACGGAACCGGACCAACCTCTCCTCGAGCTGTTCGCCTGGCGCCAATCGCATGCGATCATCATCCTTCATGATCAGCGCACCGCCGCGTTCAACGACCGGTCGCCGCGCAGCGAAATAGAGAGGAACGATGGGGATCTGCTCGGCAAGGATGTATTCCCATATGTCGAGCTCGGTCCAGTTCGACAGCGGAAACACGCGAATCGACTCGCCCTTGTGAATGCGCGTGTTGTAGAGGCTCCAGAGTTCCGGACGCTGGTTCTTGGGATCCCAGGCGTGGTTCGCCGATCTGAACGAGAAGATGCGCTCCTTCGCCCGGCTCTTTTCCTCGTCCCGCCGAGCGCCGCCAAACGCTGCGTCGAAACCGTGCAGATCGAGCGCTTGCCGCAGCGATTCGGTTTTCATGACCTGCGTGTGGATGGCGGAGCCCGAAGAAAACGGATCCACCCCGCGCCTGACACCATCCTGGTTCACGTGCACAATCAGGCGCAAGCCGAGCCTGCGCACCGTCTCATCCCGGAACGCGATCATCTCCCTGAACTTCCAGGTCGTATCGACGTGCAATAAGGGAAATGGCGGTTTGGCGGGATGGAAAGCCTTCATCGCCAGATGCAGCATGACCGACGAATCCTTGCCGATCGAATAGAGCATCACCGGATTGCGGAACTCGGCCGCAACCTCGCGCATGATGTGAATGCTCTCGGCTTCAAGCCGTGCCAGGTGTGAACGCCGTCGGCCGGCGTCCGTGGAAACAGCGCTGCTCATGCGTGCGTCATGTCCGTCGAAGTCCTCAACAGGGATGGCCACCAGAATCGCGCGCGCGAGGCTGTGACGTCAACTACCCGATCAACAGGCACAAAAAAGCCCCGCGCCGGATCGGCGACGGGGCTTTTGACTGGGTGCAGGGACAGGATTTGAACCTGTGACCTTCAGGTTATGAGCCTGACGAGCTACCGGGCTGCTCCACCCTGCGTGACTTTTTCAAGCGGTTCGCGGTTTGCGTTTTGCGATCGCGTGTTTTTCGGGATTTTGGAAGATGGATTGGGCTGCACTGGTGCGTTTGTGTTGTTGTTTCTTCTGGAGCCGACAGGTCTGGCGGCGGCCTACTTTCCCGAGGCTTAAGCCTGAGTATCATTGGCGCTGGAGCGTTTCACG
>JBEIHO010000091.1:0-11374 GCA_040381215.1 Alphaproteobacteria bacterium
CACACTCGCCAGCCCCCGTCGCCGGATCAGCATTTCCGCTGATCGCCGATACAGCGGCGCGGCTCGACGTGGCGAAGGTGCGAGCGCTCCGAAATCAGGGCGTGAAGACGGTGTTCCGTGATTATTCCCATATCCCGCCGAGCCTGGCGGTGAAGGACCTGCAGCCGGAAGAGGCGCGGGTCATCCTTGGCGAGGGGCTCTCGATCGGCAGCGTTTTCCAGCATTTCAATCATTGCTTCCGGACGTTCGAGAACAACTGGGGCAAGGAGGACGCCGAGCAGGCGTTGCGCCAGGCGGAGGCGGCCGGGCAGCCGGAGGGGTCGGCCATCTATTTCGGCGTTGACGCGGACTGGCCCTATCAGGTCATGCGCGATCCGATCATCAAGTACTTCGAGGACGTTAAGCTTGCGTTCGAAGGTTCGGGCATCGCCATCGGCATCTATTCCAACGGATGTATCTGCAATGCGATCCGCGAGAAGGGACTGGCGCAGTACTTCTGGCTGTCAGGATCAACCGGGCATTCCGGCACGCAGGCGTTCTACAACGACGGCCAGTGGACGATGTTCCAGAATGCGCTGGACGTGACCCCGCCTGAAGTCGGCTACGGGATCGACACCAACATCGCGAACCCCGCGTCCCGCGGCTATATCGGCCAGTGGAGTGCGGCGGGATCGACCCCTGCATCACATGGGGTTTCCCCGACGCAAGCGGCGTTCGAGGCGCGAGCGTTCCTGCGCGCCAACACGGAGCTGGTGCAAGATCTCACTCCTGGGGCTGCGTCGCTGGCGACGTTGATCAAGGACAGGAATGTGCGGCGGCTTGAAACGTCTGGCGCGTGGACCAAGGTGGTTACACAGGAAGGCGGTGCATCACGCACCGCCGCTCCGTTGAGGGGCTGGGTCCCGACTACTGTGTTGGCGCCGATGGAGCACTTTCCGGACAACGCGTCGAGCTATGGCCTGTGTGGCGCGCCGACGGCGGTGAGTGACACGTTCAAGTACCAGAACTGCGAACGCGCGACCTCTCGCAATCGCTGATCAGCTCTGCCGCGTGACTCGAAGCACTTTCCCGCCATCGTGGACCAGCACATAGAGCGCGCCGTCTGGCGCCTGGGTAACATGCCGGATTCGGCCCTGGTCGCTCATGAGACGCTCTTCGCCAATGACACGGTCGTCCTCGATGTCGAGACGTACGAGTTGGGTTGTGCCAAGCGCGGCGATGATCAGGTCGCCTTTACACGGGAAGAGATTGCCCGTGTAGAGGATCATGTCGCCGGGCGCGATAACCGGGTCCCAGTAATAGATCGGTTGCTCCACTCCTTCTTGTGCTGTGATGCCTTCGCCAATGGGGTCGCACGGGTAGTCGATGCCGTAGGTGATCAGGGGCCAGCCAGAATTTTTGCCGTCTTCTTGGATGTTGATCTCGTCGCCGTCGCGCGGGCCATGCTCGATTGTCGAGAGCTTGCCAGTGGCGGGATTGATCGCGGCGCCCTGTACGTTGCGGTGGCCTTAGCTCCAGATTTTGGGCTTCGAGTTAGCCTGGCCGATGAAGGGGTTACCGTCGGCGGGCGAGCCATCGGGCTTCAGCTTCACGACCTTGCCGATATGCGCGTCGAGATCCTGCGCCAGCTGGCGTGTTTCAGGTTCGTAGCGTTCGCCCAGCGTGAGGTAGATGGTACCGGAAGAGCCCCACTCGATGTTGGAGCCATAGTGCGCGGTGGACGCCCAGGCTGCGACCTACCTGAAGATGGTGGAACCGTTCTCAAGCTTGCTGCGGTCGGCAGAGAGCCTCGCCATCGCCAGGCTTGTTCGGTTCTTACCGCCGCCGCGGTCTTCGGAAAACGAGAAATAGACTGTGCGGGCGGTCATGAAATCAGGGCCGACCGAAACATCGAGCAGACCGCCCTGATCGCGGGTGTCGACACGGGGCACGCCAGTAACTTCGGTCTTTGGCTTGCCAGGGGCGACGAGCCACAGCTTGCCCGCCTTTGAGGTTACAATGATCGCACCGTCATCGGGAAGTATGGCGGACCCCCACGGATTAGCGATGCCATCTGCGATCGTCTCGACTTCGAGGGTTACGCCGGATTTCGACTCAAGCGCGCGGATCTGTTCCGGGAAAGCTGGGACGGCGTCGGTCTTGTTGGGCTCGCCCTGGGCAACTGCGGCGCCGCGGGCGGGGAATGCGTTGTTGCCCGGAGGCTGTTCGACTGCGGAGGTCGGCGTAGCACCACCGCAAGCCGCGAGGAGACCTGCGAAACCTGGAAGGGCAAGCAGGCGCATGCACCATATCCGCGTTTTGCCTATCTCGCAGATAGGCCGGGTAGCGCCAGCGCCCTGTCCCGGCGCGAGGCTATCGCATCAGTCCCAGTTCGGCGTGCGCAAGTTCGAGACTCGCCAGCACGTCGACGCCGAGATGGATGAATTCGTCGACCCCCGCCTCGCGCAGTTCCTGTTCACGATCACCGGGCTTGCCGGCAAGATACAGGCGCGAGACGCCAGCGGCTCTCAGGGCCTTCGCGGCCGCGACCCCCTCTTCGGTGTAACGCTTGTCAGATCCGCAAAGGCAGGCCATCGACACGCCGGACTGTTTGAAGCCTTGCGCAAGGGCAGCGATATCTCCGGTCAGCGGCGCTGCGTCGATACCGCCAGCGGCGAAGAAGTTCTGTGCGAACTGCACGCGTGCTGCGTGCTCAGCCAGTGGACCAATCGCTGCCAGCGCGATGCGCGGCGGACGGCCGGCTATGGCGCGTTGATCCGCAAGATCCCGCAAGCGCTCGAAGGGTTCGGCAAGCCGGATTGGCCAGAACGGGTCGGCCTCTGCGCCGTCTTCCTTGGTCGTGCGCGACAGGTCAGCCAGGGTCGCCTTGTCGATAGCAGCGAGGCGAAGCGCCGCCCATGTTCGGTTGGCAGGCGCGCGGCCGGAGGCTTCCGCTGCGCGACGGACGATCGCCGGCAGGTTGACCGCCTCAATGCTCGGGACTTCTTCCTGCAGCAGGGGGAAATCTGTGACCCCGGTGATCGGCTCCTTCCGTTTCGCCGCCGCCTTGAAGCGCGCCGCGCGGGCATCCGCGACGCCGGCCTGAAAGACACCAAGCTGCAGCGCTTTGAGCAAACCACCTTCGCGCTCGACCTGCTGGAATAGTTCCCAGGCGGCGCTGGACAGATCCTCGCCCAGCTTCTCGATGGCCCAGGCGCCGCCCGGCGGATCGATGACGCGGCCGAGGCTGGATTCTTCCTGCGCTATGATCTGCGTGTTGCGGGCAAGGCGGCGAGCGAGCTTGCCAGGAGGGCCCATCGCATCGGTGAAATTGCGGATAGTGACGATGTCGGCGCCGCCGACACCAGCGGCGAAACAGGCGGCGGTGTTGCGCAGGATGTTCACCCAGGGATCGCGGCGGGTGAGCATACGGCGTGAGGATACGGCCTGCAGCTTCATCGCGCCCGATGCGCCGAATGCTGTGGCGACACGTGACCACATGCGGCGGGCGGCGCGGAGCTTCGACATCTCAACCTGGTAGTCAGCGCCGACGCTGGCAGTGAAAAGGATCTGGCGGCAAGCAGCCTCGGCGCCCATACCCGCCGTCATCAGCGCGCGAACGTAATCGGCTCCCGCAGCGATAAGAAAGGCGAGTTCCTGCACTTCGGTTCCGCCCGATTCGTGCACGGGTCGTGAGTCGGCGCGGATAGTGGTTGCGAGCGAAAATTCTGCGGCTGCGTCGCGCGCGAAGCGCGCGGCTTGCTCCAGTTCGTCATCACCGCAACCCGGCAGCGCGCCGGTACGGGCGAGGGCGCCTATGGGGTCGACGTTGAAGGCGATCTGCGCAGATGAGGTAGGCCGCGTGACATGCGAGGCCGCGAGGAGCGCTGCCAGTTCAATGCCTTGCGCCGTGGAGGCGCCTGCGGCTTCGAGCGCCACGGTAGCAAGGTCGAGCCGTACAAAACGCAGGATGTTCTGCACGTCCAAGGCGGAGCGGGCGACCACGCCATGTTCGCCCGCGGCATCGACGCGGAGTTCGACGGAGGAGCAGCCGCCTTCGAGGGCTTCCATGACTTGATCGGCCGCGATCGCCGGATCGGGATGGGAGACAACCTGGCGAATGTCCCAAGGAAGATAGACGTCCTTGGTGGCGCTGGCCCCGCGGACAAAGGGCGCGACGCCCGGTAGTCCCGATGCGTCGTTCGCCCAGTCGGGTGCGCGATATAGAGGCTTCACGGGGACCCCGTGCTCAGTCTTCGTCGTGATCCTGGACATGGGTGCGCCGTCGAGCGCCTTCTCGGCCAGCGCCTGCCACTGCGCCTCGTCTGCGCGCGGGAATTCGGCTGAAAGGGGCAGTTCGTCGGCCATGAATCTCTCACGAAAGCTCCGGGGCCATCAGGCATCCGGTAGGCCCGGCGTCAAGGCACGGAAGCGCGAAGGGTTTGCGGCGCAATGACAGCATTGCGGCAGGCTGACCGGCCGCTATGGTCCGGCCGGGGCGGGCCTTCCGTCGATCAGCATCGGAACTTTCCATGGCAATTCCAGCCAGCCTAGCGAACCAGCTTTCAATCCCGGTGATCGGCTCGCCGCTATTCATCATCTCAAATCCCGATCTTGTGCTTGCCCAGTGCAAGGCCGGGGTGGTCGGCTCATTTCCCTCGCTGAATGCGCGGCCGATAGAGCAGCTGGACGAGTGGCTGAGCCAGATCAATGAGGAGTTGGCCCGCGCGCGCGCGGCGAACCCCGCAGCCAAGATCGCGCCGTATGCAGTGAACCTGATCGTGCACAAGTCGAACAATCGGATCGAGGAAGATCTTGCGCTTTGTGTTAAGCACAAGGTGCCGATGGTGATCACCTCGCTGGGCGCGCGGCCGGAAGTGAACCAAGCGATCCAGTCCTATGGCGGGATCGTGCTACACGACATCATCAACATCGTGTTCGCGCACAAAGCGCTGGAGAAGGGCGCGGACGGGTTGATCGCAGTGTGTGCAGGCGCGGGTGGACATGCGGGCATATTGTCGCCATTTGCGCTGATCAGCGAGATCCGCGAATTCTTCGACGGACCTCTGGCTTTGTCGGGATCGATTTCGAACGGGCGCCAGGTTCTCGCCGCGCAAGCCATGGGCGCCGACTTCGCCTATATCGGCTCGGCCTTCATCCCGACGCATGAAGCGCGCGCCGTGGACGGCTACAAGGACATGATCGTCGCCAGCGCGGCGAAGGATATCATCTACTCAAGCCTGTTCACCGGCGTGCACGGCAATTATCTTGCTCCCTCCATCGCGAAGGCGGGCATGGACCCCAACAACCTTCCTGACGGCGACAAGACCTCGATGAGCTTCCAGTCGGGCGAGGGCTCAAAGGCCAAGGCATGGAAAGACGTCTGGGGGGCCGGTCAGGGCGTTGGAGGCGTGAAGTCGCGGATGAGCGCTGGCGAGTATGTCGCCCAGCTGAAGCGCGAGTATAACGAGGCAAAGGCGGGCCTGGTTGGGAATGCGGCGGGTCTCACAAGCTGACAGACGCGTGACCCCATGATCACCGACCCGCTGCGTGACCTGCCGACATTTGCCGACATCGAGGATGCGGCCTTGCGCGTGAAACACGTCACGGTCCGGACACCGCTCTTGCGGTTCGAAGCACTCGATGAGGCGGTTGGCGCGTCGGTGTGGGTAAAGCCGGAGACACTGCAACGGACCGGCTCGTTCAAGATGCGCGGGGCGTGGAACCGGATGAGCCGTATACCCGAGGCAGATCGCGGCAAGGGTGTCGTCGCATTCTCGTCGGGCAATCATGCTCAGGGCGTGGCGGAGAGCGCGCGGCTGCTTGGGATGAAGGCGACGATTGTAATGCCATCGGACGCGCCCGCAGCGAAAATCGAGAGCACGCGTCGACGCGGGGCCGATGTGCGGCTGTATGATCGAGTGAAGGAGAGCCGGGAAACGATCGCGGCGGAGATTGCGGGGAAGAGCGGGGCGACGACGGTACGCCCGTTCGACGACAGCTGGATCATGGCGGGGCAGGGGACGGCAGGGCTGGAAGCAGCGCTGGATGCACAGAAGATGGGTGTCAGGTTCGACAGCCTGATCTGCAACGCATCGGGCGGTGGACTGCTGGCGGGCATGGCGGTGGCGTTCGAGGGTGTGTCGCCGGAGACCGAGGTGTATGTCGCCGAGCCTGACGGGCATGATGACCTGATCCGGTCGCTGGCGGCGAAGCAGATCGTCAACAATGCGCCTGGCGTGCGCTCAATTGCGGATGCACTGATGTCACCGGCGCCAGGCGCACTGACGTTCGAGATCCACAAGCGTCGCGTGCGCGGCGGGTTCACCGCGAGCGACGATCAGTTGCTCGATGCGATGAGCTTTGCCTTCCATCGCATGAAGCTTGTCGTCGAGCCGGGCGGCGCCAACGCCTTGGCTGTTCTGCTGAACAACCGCGCATACTTTGCGGAGCGCGGCCCGATCCTGGTTGTGCTGTCAGGCGGCAATGTGGATCCCGAGATTTTCGCACGCGCGATTGCGCGGGGTTCAAAGGGTTGAGGACTGACGCGTGCGAAGTCCGCCTTGCGTCGGGCGCAGTGTTGTGAGAGAACAAATGCGGAACTCTGTGCCCGACTGCATCGCCCTTTTGTGTGGATGACGAAGGCTGGAGAGAGTTTCGTGTGTCGCGTGGAGTGACGGGCAGCCCTAGGGTGCCCGTCCTGTGTCAGGAACCGGAGCGGACCGAGTGAGCTCGGCCGGGGCCGGAATGGAGAACGGAGACGACGATGGCCGGGTCGGTCAACAAGGTAATTCTCATCGGCAATCTGGGGCGTGACCCGGAGATCAAGCAGATGCCGTCCGGCGGATCGATCGCGAACCTCTCTATCGCCACGTCCGAAACCTGGCGCGACAAGAATTCCGGCGAGCGCAAAGAAAAGACCGAATGGCATCGCGTCGTGGTGTTCAGCGAAGGTCTCGTCCGGATCGTCGAGCAATATCTGAAGAAGGGCTCGAAGGTCTACATCGAGGGTCAGCTAGAAACCCGCAAATGGCAGGACAAGGACGGCAATGACAAGTATTCGACCGAAGTCGTCCTGCGGAATTTCGGCTCCACGCTGACCATGCTCGACGGCCGCAGCGAAGGCGCCGGTGCAGGTGGCGGCGGATATGAAGACCGAGCCCCGGCCCGGAACGTCGGAGCGAAAGCGAAGGGCGGCAAGGGCCCCTCGGAAGACTTTTCGCGTCCCGACTTCGACGACGAGATTCCGTTCTAGGATTCGAGAAGGCCGTCATGATTGTCATCCCGGAAGCCGCACAAGGGCTATCCGGGACCTGTCACCGCGCCTCGCGTGCGTCCGCATGGCGCCCGCATGTGGCAGCATTTGTATCGAATTCCCAATAACTGACGTCGACCAGATGGTCGGGATAGCGATCGAGCGTATCGATCAGCGCCTCGTACGCGCCGAAGTATCGGGGCAGATTGTGGTGCATCACGGGTGGGATCGCCGGACCGGTCACAAACGATTCAACTGGCGGCTCCCTGATAGAGGACGCGGTCCGCCCTGAAGCGAATTTGGAAGGCTTGAGCCGACCAGACAACGCAACGTTTTGTTGAGTTTCGGCGTCCTTCATGACGGGTTAACCGTCTCGCGTTGATCTTGCGTTGATCTCGCGTGGGCGGGTCGGGGCGGATGGGAGTGGTTGTATAGATGGAAGGGGTTCTTAAGACTGGCAAGGCCGTCCTTCTTCCCGGCGCCATTGCCGCGCTGATCCTGTACTTTTCCTATCACGCCATTGCCGGCGAGCAGGGGCTTGCCGCTTGGGGGGAACTCCAACAGCAGGAAGAAAAGCTCCTTTCACACATCGACATGCTGAAGGCGGAGCGCGCCACCCTAGAGATTTCGCTCGAGCGCCTGCGCGACCGCACGTTGGACCTCGATTATGTCGAGGAAATCGCCCGTACGCGGCTGTCCTATGTCCGTCCCGACGAGATCCTGGTCGCGGTCCGCTGAAATATTCGCGAAATCAGTGTGGAACTCGCGATCCAATTGCGTGATAGGCTAGAAACGGGGCTGGATCGCCCTTTATTCTCTCCTGACACAGCAGGGATTCCACGCGATGGCGCCGAAAAAGAGCGGGGCGAAGACAAGGAAACCTGTGTCAGAGCCACAAAAGGCTGAACTGGTTCAGTTTTATCGGGATATGCTTCTGATCCGGCGCTTCGAGGAGAAGGCCGGCCAGCTCTATGGCATGGGCCTCATCGCCGGCTTCTGCCACCTCTATATCGGCCAGGAAGCTGTGGTGGTCGGCGTCCAGTCTGTCCTCGATCCGGATGATCAGGTCATCACAGGCTATCGCGACCACGGCCACATGCTGGCCTGCGGGATGACCTCGCGCGGCGTGATGGCAGAACTCACTGGTCGCGAAGGCGGGTACGCCCGAGGCAAGGGCGGCTCGATGCATATGTTCAGCCGCGAGAAGAACTTCTTTGGCGGCCACGGAATTGTCGGCGCACAGGTGCCACTCGGAACAGGCCTGGCTTTCGCCAACCGCTACAAGGGGGCGGACAATGTCTGCGTCGCCTATTTCGGTGATGGCGCCTCGAACCAGGGACAGGTCTACGAAGCCTTCAACATGGCCTCGCTGTGGAAGCTGCCGGTCGTCTACGTGATCGAGAACAATCAGTACGCGATGGGCACGTCGATCGCCCGCGCCTCCGCCGAGACGGAGCTCTACAAGCGCGGCATCTCATT
The DNA here is from genome assembly GCA_040381215.1 of Alphaproteobacteria bacterium. Taxonomy (GTDB): domain Bacteria; phylum Pseudomonadota; class Alphaproteobacteria; order Micropepsales; family Micropepsaceae; genus SZUA-430. The sequence continues at coordinate 8,714 of JBEIHO010000091.1, forward strand.
CGAGATCCCTGGTGAGGAAGTCGACGGCATGGACGTGCTGGCCGTACGCAAGGCGGCTGCCAAAGCGGTGCAGCGTGCGCGCGATGGCGATGGCCCCTATATCCTCGAGATGAAGACGTACCGCTATCGCGGCCACTCGATGTCCGACCCGGCCAAGTACCGCACGCGCGAGGAAGTACAGGAGATGCGCGAGCATCACGACCCGATCGAGATGCTGAAGAAGAAGCTCCTTGATGCAAAGCATGTGACCGAAGACGACTTCAAGAAAATCGAGGCCGAAATCCGCGAGATCGTGAATGATTCAGCACAGTTCGCGCAGGACAGCCCCGAGCCCCATCCGGATGAGCTGTGGACCGACGTGCTGGTGGAGAGCCGCTAGATCATGACCGACATCCTGATGCCTGCGCTTTCGCCCACCATGGAGGAGGGGAAGCTGGCCAAATGGCTTGTGAAGGAAGGCGACATCGTGAAGCCCGGCGACGTGATCGCCGAGATCGAGACCGACAAGGCAACGATGGAGGTCGAAGCTGTCGATGAAGGCGTGATCTCGAAGCTGATGATCGCGGCAGGGACGGAGGGCGTGAAGGTCAACGCCGTGATCGCGCAGATTTCAAACGGGGATGCTGCGCCGGCGCCGAAGACGAGTGGCAAGAACAAGTGGTCCGCGAAGGGAGCCGAAGCGCAGACGCGCTCCGACGCAAAGACAGATGCAGCTGGTGGCAAGCCGGACGACGGCGCCACGGAACAGAAGGCCCGCAATGACGGCCATCGCCTGCGCGCACCGGAGCAGAAAGTTGCCGCAGCCGAGGGACTCCACGATCCGACACTGCCGGAAGATGTAACCTACAAGAAGACCGCCGTGCGCGATGCTCTGAGAGACGCGATCGCCGAGGAGATGCGGCGCGACGAGACGGTTTTCCTGATGGGCGAGGAAGTCGGCCAGTACCAGGGCGCCTACAAGGTCTCGCGCGGCTTGCTGGAAGAGTTCGGCGACCGCCGGATAATCGACACGCCGATCACCGAGTACGGCTTTGCCGGTCTCGGCGTCGGCGCGGCGTTCGGCGGACTGAAGCCAATCGTCGAGTTCATGACATTCAATTTTGCGATGCAGGCCATCGACCACATCATCAACTCGGCGGCCAAGACGCTCTACATGTCCGGTGGCCAGATGGGTTGCCCCATCGTATTCCGCGGGCCCAATGGCGCCGCTTCACGTGTCGGAGCACAGCACAGTCAGGATTATTCCGCCTGGTACGGCCACATCCCCGGCCTCAAAGTGTTGGCGCCCTACGATGCCGCAGACGCCAAGGGGCTGTTGAAGGCCGCGATCCGCGACCCCAACCCGGTTGTCTTCCTCGAACACGAGCTGATGTACGGTATCGAGTTCGACGTTCCGGACGTGGAGGACTTCGTCCTGCCCATCGGCAAGGCGCGCATCCGCCGCGAAGGTGCGGATGTCACACTGGTCGCACATTCGCGCATGGTGAAGTTCGCACTCGAAGCTGCTGAGGAACTGGCCGGGCAGGGCATAGAGGCCGAGGTGATCGACCTGCGCTCGCTGCGCCCGCTGGACACGGCGACCGTCATTGAGAGCGTGAAGAAGACAAACCGCATCGTATGCTGCGAGGAAGGCTGGCGCTTCTTCGGCGTCGGGGCCGAGATCGCCGCCGCCGTCACCGAACACGCCTTCGACTATCTCGATGCGCCGCCGATGCGCGTCGCGCAGAAGGATGTCCCACTGCCGTATGCTGCGAACCTGGAGAAGCTCTCGCTGCCAAACGCGCAGGATATCGTCGCGGCGGCGAAGAAGGTTTGCTACCGGGAGGTCGAATAGATGACCACTCCCATTACGATGCCGGCGCTGTCGCCCACGATGGAGGAGGGGAACCTTGCCAAGTGGCATGTGAAGGTCGGAGACAAGGTGAAACCCGGAGACATCATCGCCGAGATTGAAACCGACAAGGCGACGATGGAAGTCGAAGCCGTCGATGAAGGGACGGTGACGAAGCTGCTGGTCGAAGAAGGCGCGCAGGGCGTGAAGGTCAACGCTGTGATTGCGGAGCTTGATGGCGAGGGCGGCGGGGCGAAGGCTCCGGATCGTCCTGCCTTGCCGAAGGTGGGTGAGCCGCCTGCGAAGGTTCCATCGAAGCCCGAGAGCGTTGCGCCGCCCCCCAAAGCCAACCCCTCCCCACAAGAGAGCGGAGAACGCGCAGCAGCAACCTCAGGCGCCAGGATCAAGGCTTCACCTCTCGCCAAGCGTCTTGCTAAGGCCGATGGTGTTGATCTGCTGGCGCTCAAAGGCTCGGGCCCGCACGGCCGCATCATCAAGGCCGATGTGCTGAAAGCTCCAAAAGGCGGCGCGAGGCAGGCGCCAACGGCTGGCGGCAGCATCACGAGCCTGATCGAGCCCGCGCTGCTCGACGACCGCGTCTACGCGCCCGACAGCTATGAACTGATCTCGCTTGATGGGGTGCGCAAGGTCACGGCGCGGCGGCTGACGCAATCCTTCATGCAGGTGCCGCACTTCCCGTTGACCATCGATCTCGAGATCGACCACCTGCTGTCCGCCCGCGTGCGGATCAACGAGGCGGCTGCTGCCTCGGGAACGAAGGTGTCGGTCAACGACATGTTGATCAAGGCCTGCGCCATGGCGCTGATGAC